>NZ_QPKR01000006.1:0-251953 GCF_003856515.1 Listeria sp. SHR_NRA_18 | reverse complement strand
AACGGTGGAACTTTATATCAACGGCGTCCGCAAAAAAGTATCTACACCAACAAATGGAGACTTCAAGCTGTATGCCCAAGGTTTTGGTTTAAAAGTTGGCGACACATTTGAAGTACGCGGTGTCGATACCAAAGGAAATAAAGGGCCAATCGCGACAGGAACCGTTCTCAGCTCTTCCTCATCAGTTGCCTATGGTCTAACGGCTAACGACGCGGGTCTAAGCGCAACAACCATTACTGGAACCGCTGGATCTGGTTTGACAACTGTCCGTCTATCTATTGATGGTACCATCGTCAAAGTCGGTCAAATTAAAGCAGATGGCACCTACAGTATTTCCACAAACAATCTGATTAAACCAGGTTCAAAAGTAGAAGTAGTAGGATATGCCGATAAAACAGAAATGGCTCGTAAAACAGTGAACATTGTTAATGATGAAAAACCAACATTAGAAGCCTTAACGATCGATGACGACGCAGTGAAAGGCTCTGTAACAGCAGGGTCAGCAACAGGATTCCGTGTAAGTATCAATGGCGTAGCCGTTAAGACAGGAACAATTGCAGCCAATGGGACGTTCCAATCAAGCATTGGGAAACAAGCAGTCGGAACAGTTGTTACGATTGAAATCAGAGATACGACAGGTTACAATACATTCCGTACGGCAAGTGTCACGGTAACAGGATCAGCCGTAGTGAAACTGACAGCACCAGTCCTAGAAAAAATGGACGGTAACTACATCGTAGGAACAGCACCAAAAGGAACGGAATTAATTACAATTTACGAAAATGGTGCAGCCGTAAGAACGCAAAACGTAAGTGCGATGACTGTGAACCCAGATGGTAGCTTTGCATTCAAAGCGTATGTAGCACCAAGTGCAACAAGCGTTCAAGTCCAAGCTAAAAACAGCGACAAACGCATGACAAGTGATCTATCTACAGCACTAACAAAGTAAATTTTAAACATACTAGGGGTACTGAGCGAGCAAAGGGGGTTTGTATCGATAAGGATTGCAAACTTCTTTCTACCAAAAGATTAAAGGTATGTAAGGTTGAATATTTAACGCTTGCAACTGTATTGGGATAGATAACATGTCAAATTTATACTCATCTAAAAATGTAATATGTTGCCAATTAATTAGCGAGATGTGCTCCATATATTTTATTACTTCCGGGTTTGTTTTAACCAGATAATCATAGGTGATTTGTAATAGGGTAGGGAGAGCAAAACACGAATATACAACGCTAAGAAATTTTAGAAAGCACCGAAATCCATTGTGTCACAATAGATTTCGGTGCTTTTCGTCCGTCGGGAATCTAGTGATTTTAAGGTTTGAAATGTCATATCATCCGTGACAGAAAAAAGATATTCCCCAAGAAAGTTAATGTGTTTCCAGCCTAGTAGAGAGATATGCTCTAGTAAGGTTTCATCAAACGTGTCTAGCTCTTTCAAGGTAGTTACTGCTTTTTCTAAATAAACCGTATTCCATTGTTGGATAAGCTGTGCCTTGTTCTGTTTTCTAAAGGTAAGACAATCTGGTAAAAGCGGTGTAACAGAATCCTATTCTCCGAATTGTTAAAAATAATCCAGATGTTCACAGAAATGTTGAATTTAAATATAATTATCGAACTATTACCGGCAATCTTTTAATAAAGAATAGTCTTAATAATGATATGATAATTATTAAGAAGTAGTTTAATCTTACTTCGAGTAACGAGATGGGGATAAAATTTTTAGAAAAGAGGAGATGACGAATGATGAATACTAAGATTAAAGTGGTTTTTGCATTTATTTTGTTACTTACTATAGTGATGACTGTCACTATGATGCAGCCAAAAGTAAATGCGGCAACACTGGAGAAAAAACTGTACACGTTAGAGGATCCAACATGGCTAAAAAATCAAGGGTTTAGCAAAGGAATTAATCATGATAAACAAGATTTAGGTATTGTACTCCCTAAGGCTGGGACTATCGAGATTAGACAAAAAAATACGAAATTCAAAGGAAACGTCACGCTAGAATTATTAAATGATGATAACAAAACGGAGAGTTCTCAAACTATCGGAAGTTCGTGGGTAACTGTAACAGCTATCAATGACGCTGTGCCTTTTGTTAGGACAGTCTACACGGCAGATGGGAATGCTCCTGTAGTCGAATATAAAGTAAGTGATAATATTACAGATCTACCAGTCTTTAAACAGGGAGATAACGAGGCTAATTTTTGGGGGAAATGGGATAAAACGAATGCGAGCTTCGGATTAATCGGCAATAAATACATCCAGATTTTAGTTCCAAAAGGCGATAAAGCTTACCTGAAAAAAATGAATGATTTCTCTTCCATCGGTGCTTTACTAGCTTATTACGACAACGTATTTGAAACGTACAATGAGCTTGCGGGTTTATCTTTCACACCACAAAAAGCGACAGATAAAAACATCCCAAATCGCTATTTTGCAAAAGCAGATAAAAACGGAGCTGGTGCGGGGTACTATGGAGACACTCATACCGCCGAAACAAGCCCATCTGTCATTGCTTTTTGGCTAAAGCCAGGTTGGGGCGGACTTCATGAGATTGGGCATGGTTACCAAGGAACATTCATGGCGGATAATACATTTTCTACAGGAGAGGTATGGAATAATATTTACGCCAACTCCATGCAGAAAAAGGATTACTACAACGGTTGGCTCTATGAGGGAAATCTAGCGACACAAGAAACGGATTTTTATAAAAATGTTTATACGGCGAAAACGCCAACAAATGATTGGAACTTGAGAAATAAACTGTATATGTTGACGCTCATGAAAGATAAAGCAGGAGACCCAGCCTTTGCACATTTTAACCAATCGCATCGTGCTGAGGTAAATGCAAAGACACTTGGGGAAAATCCGCTAGTTCTAGATTTGTTGAGCAAGTATTTTGGAGAAGTAAGTCACTATAATTTCACACCCTATCTAGAACTGGTTCAAGGTTCTATGTCTCTCAAACAAAAAGTGGAAAACCTCTATTCTGGAAATAAAGCTGTGTATCCTTTGGCATCGCTTCTCTCTAGTGATAATTTGCAAAAAGCAAAAAAAGATATTGCCTTGGATACTAAATGGGGCTTAGTGAGCAATAATCAGCTTGAAAAATACAAAGTAGTGAATACTATGAATATCCAATTTACGATCAATGATTTCACGCAAATAAAAGGTAGGACATTAAAGATTAAGGATGGCGAAGATGTAGTACGAGAAGTTAAGATTACGGCACCGACAGTTACGCTTAAAAATATGCCAATTGGAATCTATTCGCTAGATATCCCTACAGGAGTCGATCGTTTTTACGAGCCATCAACAAACTATTTGGCTGTATCAGACTTTAGCAACAATGCGACTATACAGATGAATGAACTGCAAACGTCATATATTGCGACACAAGAACTGATTTTTAAAGGAATAAGTGATGATATTTTTGCTACAGCATCAGTGGATCCTGAGAAAGGGAATCTGGAGTTTGCTATTACAAAAAGTGATCCACATGTTTATTTTAAAGATGATTATGCCTCCATCCAAGTATTCAATGAGAACGGGCAGTCTGTTTTCAAAAGCACTATGAATGGAGTTAAGACCGAGAAGGGCAAGTTCCAACTCGCGATTAAACCAGGCTTTACAATTAAGGTGATGCATCAAGAGCCAACACGTTTTAGCATTACTGGAACAGCCACTAAACTTACAAACGCCTCGATAAATCAAGTATTCAAAGTAACAAAATACGGTCTAACCAGTGACCTAACAGGAGTAACGGTTCAAGATGCACTGGCGAACTATAAACAGAAACTCGCGACATTTGCTTCCACAATCAGTGATAACAGCAAATTCAAAAACGAAGATAATATTATCTTGAAATCAATGCTCAGAAAAGGGATTACCTATCTGCCAGATACTGATCAAGCGAATTATCAAAAAAATTATGCCGATTTAATTGCAGTAAAAAAAGAAAGCTCACAAAATATTTTGAGTGGGGAACAATTTCAATTCCAACTGAAAGGCTATAGTGATTGGGAGTTTGCCAATATGCGCATTAATTTAAGCACAAAGAAAGCAACCATTACCCAAAATTTTGGTGAGCCTCATTCCTATTTCGCAGATGCGTATGCCACAGTCAAGATTAATAACGCTAAAGGTAAAGAAATTTTCAAGAAAGATTTCATTGGACGAGACCAAGCTTTGGCAACGCAAAATAATGTACCAATCGCTGTTGGTGATTTTATTACGGTAGCCCACAGAGAATTCGATATACGCCTCTTTTTAAATAATGAAAAAACGGGAGAAAACTATGAAACATACAGAACAGCAACATATCTTGTGACCATAGGGGGGCTTGAAAAAGTGGACGCCTCATGCATCCCGACACCGCAAGCAGAAGGTCCATATATAACAATACCATTTTGATTTACGTAATATGCCGTTTATTGTTATGAAAGTTTCTCTATGATTAATTTTCTTCTATCATAAAGGAGCCATATCCTCCATAAGAATTTGTGGCTTTTTTATACATGTTACGTGTTTCTGTTGTAAAGTTTTCATCGTGCAAAAACCATGATTGTAAGAATGAAATTTTAAAAACTGAAAAGAGGTAAAAAATGAAAAACACAGGTAAAAAAATAGCAGTAGGTTTATTAACAACGACAATCGTAGCATCGCAAATCTTCCCAACATCATTAAGTTTATCAGAATCATTGAGCGGTGGACATCTAGCAGAAGCAGCAGTAGCAAATGACTACTTCAGTGATACACCAGCTCAAACAGGAACAGATATAACTATGACTGAAGCTAACGGAAAGCTTAATATCGTAGTCAATTTAACGAAACTTAGTATTGGTGGGACAATTAGAATCAATATAATTAATAACGTTGGTGGAGAGCTGTATAATTATGGGGTAGTGGAAACACCAACAACTACAGGGGTAAAAACCTATACATTAGATAAAAAAGTTGATGTTCCTAAATTCGGCTTAATTAATGTGTCTTATTATACAAAAAGTGGATCTCATCTTTCAACTAGAGCTTATGTATTTGGAGATGGTTTAACGTCAGCTAGCCAAGATTTATCGAATGCAACTAACCTGGTCGATACTCTTTTCACAGACTCTAATAAATATAGCCTGAAGCTAACAACAGACCAAGCAGCAATTGATGAAGCACAAGCAGCGGTAGATAAACTTGCACAAGGAACAGATAAAACCAATTTACAAAACGATATTAACAAAGCAAAAGAATTGTTAGCAAAACAAACAGTGGATAAAGCAACGCAATATACTGCAAAAACTTCTGTTGACGCCCTATTTACAGATGCAACAAAAACAGGCATTAAACCAACAACAGACCAAGCAGCAATCGATGTGGCACAAGCTTTAGTAAACAAAGTACAAGATCCAACAGTAAAAGCAGACTTACAAAAGGATATCGACAAAGCCCAAAGCTTACTTGATGCACGCACACAACAAGCAACAGATGATCTGAATCAAAAAGCAGCTGCAAGCTATGCAGTGAATCAACTATTCGTGAACAACACACCAGCAAGTGACGCAATCAAAGCTTCCGCAGATCAAGATGCCATCGATAACGCGCAAGCAGAAATCGACAAAATCAAAGACCCTGTTCTAAAAGTAAGTTTACAAAAAGATTTGGATCGCGCACAAGAACTATTAAATCAACGCAATGCACCAGCAACAGAGAAAACAAAACAAGATGCAGCCAGAAAAGCAGTTAATGAATTATTTATCAATCAAACACCGACAAGCAACGAAATTGATGAATATATAATCAGTCAAAAAGCTATTGACGATGCACAAAAATTAATTGATGTAGTCACTGATCCAACGGTAAGAGAAGTATTGCAAAAAGACTTGGAACAAGCACAAAGCCTATTTGATACATTGCAAGTAGAACGTGCGAAACAAGATGCAGCAATACAAGCAATAATTGCATTGTTCACAGATAATAGCCTCACCAGCAACACGATTAAAGATACAACCGATCAAAAAGCGATTGATGGTGCGCAACAATTGGTTGATGCATTAACAAATCCGACAGTACAAGAATTATTACAAGAATACTTAGACAAAGCACAAGGTTTACTGGATGCGAAGAATGCAGCAGCAACAGAAAAAGCGAAACAAGACGCAGCGAAAAAAGCAGTGGATGAACTATTCAACAGTAACACCCCAACATCAGGAGCAATCAAACCAACGACAGACCAAAAAGCCATCGATGATGCGAAAAAACTAGTCGATGCGATCACAGATCCAGCAGTGAAAGCAGAACGTCAAGCGGATCTAGACAAAGCGCAAAACCTATTAGATGCGAAAAATACAACACTAACAGCACCAAAAGTAAACGGTTATGGCGTGACAGATGAGTACATTACAGGAAAAGTAGATGCGAGCACAGTAACGGTGGAACTTTACATCAACGGCGTTCGCAAAAAAGTATCTACACCAACAAACGGAGACTTCAAGCTGTATGCCCAAGGTTTTGGTTTAAAAGTTGGCGACACATTTGAAGTACGCGGTGTCGATACCAAAGGAAATAAAGGGCCAATCGCGACAGGAACCGTTCTCAGCTCTTCCTCATCAGTTGCCTATGGTCTAACGGCTAACGACGCGGGTCTAAGCGCAACAACCATTACTGGAACCGCTGGATCTGGTTTGACAACTGTCCGTCTATCTATTGATGGTACCATCGTCAAAGTCGGTCAAATTAAAGCAGGTGGCACCTACAGTATTTCCACAAACAATCTGATTAAACCAGGTTCAAAAGTAGAAGTAGTAGGATACGCCGATAAAACAGAAATGGCTCGTAAAACAGTGAACATCGTTAATGATGAAAAACCAGTTCTAGATGCGCTAACAATGGATGACGATACATTGAAAGGTTCTGTAACAGCAGGATCAGCAACAGGCTTCCGTGTAAGCATCAATGGTGTAGCCGTTAAGACAGGAGCAATCGCAGCGGATGGGACATTCCAATCAAGCATTGGGAAACAAGCCGCAGGGACAGTTATTAAAATTGAAATTCGAGATACGACAGGTTACAACACATTACGCGTAGCAAGCACAACGGTAACAGGGTCAGCCGTAGTGAAACTGACAGCACCAGTCCTAGAAAAAATGGACGGTAACTACATCGTAGGAACAGCACCAAAAGGAACGGAATTAATTACAATTTACGAAAATGGTGCAGCCGTTAGAACACAAAGCATTAGAACGATGACAGTGAACCCAGACGGTAGTTTCACATTCAAAGCCTATGTAGCAGCAAGTGCAACAAGCATTCAAGTCCAAGCGAAAAACAGCGACAAACGCATGACAAGTGACTTGTCCGCAGTATTCACCAAATAAGGAAAAGCAAGTACAGGGCGACTATATCCGTTGTCCTGTACTTGCTTTTTTGCCATTCTCTCGCAATTGTCACTATACGATGACAAAACAAAATACAAGAAAAAAGCCAACCATGGTTAAATAGAGTTAAGGAGCCGAACAAAACAGGTATCCAACAACTAATAAAGGAGAATCATTTTTATGAAAAATAAAAAGAAGTTCACAATAGCAGGAATGGTCGCCATTTTAGTACTAACGGTTGGTTTAGCGATTAATGCGACTTTATTACAACCAAAAACAGATATTGGTACCACACAAGATATAAATGGTCTATTCATCAAGGTGGCCGATGTTCAGCTGGTCAATAACGCCAAAAAAGTGCGAGTCCACTTTGAGGTTAAAAATAATACGAAACAAACAACAGGAATCGGTGCTGGAAACTTCCACATCACGGTGAACAAGAAAGATTACCAGATGACAGGCGGTAACAACTTCGGTCAAGAAATCGCAAAAGGCGAGACTATCACAGGGGATGGCTACTATGAATTTCCGAAAGAACAAGACAAAGTATTACTGACCTACACCTCACCAGAAGGAGAAACGCTGACTTGGGATTTAGGAAAAGTCGATGAAAAATAAGCCATTAAACGAAAAAAAAGTATTTGTTTACAGCTCAGTGCACGTCTGGAACGATACACGAATTTACTACAAAGAAATCGATACACTACTAAAAGCCGGTTATCAGGTGGAGCAAATGGCGGTGGAGACGACGCAACAACCCGAATTTCGCCAGAATTTAACGCAAAGGTTATTCCAAAAAGGTAGCCGGTTCAAGCGATTCACAAGATGGTTGAGCATTTACAAGGCTATTCGTCAATCGGACGCGAAGTATTATCATTTTCATGACCCTGAATTATTATTACTTTTGCCAATATTGCGAAAAAAGAAAGGAGTTTTCCTTTACGACATGCATGAAAATTTTCCGAAAGCCTTGGAAACGAAGGCATGGATTCCAGCGGCTTTGCGCACACCACTTGCCAAAATCGTTAAGCGAATGGAGCAAAGATGTCTGAAGCTGTGTGATAATGTCATATTCGCTGAGACGTCCTATAAAAAAGATTATTCATATGTCACGCAACGATACGACGATATACTGAATTATCCCACATACCAAGAAGCATTATCGTCACCGGAAAGTGTGGAGCAGACGCTAATCTATATCGGCGGAATTGAAGAAAATCGTGGGTTATGGATTATGCTAGAGGCGCTGAAAAACTTGAAGCAGTCAGGATATGAGGATTTGAAATTAAAATTAATAGGTCCCATTTTTGAAGCAGATAACGAAAAAATCGATGTTTTTGTCTCAAAGAATGGTCTAATGAGCAATGTCGAGCGACTAGGCAGAATCCCAAATGACGAAATTGGTGCCCATATGGCTAATGCTACGGCTGGACTTTGCCTATTAAAGCCTATACCGAATTATATGGAATCGATGGCGACGAAGATGTTTGAATATATGTCAGCCGAGTTGCCAATGATCGTGTCGGATTTCCCGATGTGGTCGGAATTAATGGAAGAAACACAAAGCGGCTATAGCGTCAATCCACTGGATAATTTAGAAGTAGTGAACGCGATTGAACGGTTGCTGAAAAGTAAGAAGTTACAACAAGAAATGGGCGCAAATGGACGTTATCACTACGAGAAAACCTACAATTGGACGGCAGAAGGGAAAAAATTACTTGCCCTTTACGAAGTGGCAACAAGCGAGGTGCTAAATGAAAGTACTGTATATCAGCCAACATTTTGAGTCAGAGAATGGCTTAACAAGGCCATATGAATTAGCGAAGAAGTTAGCAGAAGATGGTGTTGAGGTGACCATGTTAACCGGAAAGAACATGGCGGAAAAAGAATTAGACGGTATCCAGATTGCTTCGACAAAAACGAATTATGATCATACTTTTGCCTTTCATAAGCGTGTGCTGGCTTTCCTCCTGTTTGTCATTAAAAGCATCTATCTTGGGTTGAAAGAAAAGAATGTGGATGTTATTTATGCAAGTTCTGCGCCAATCACAGTGGGAATTACAGCACTCATCGTAGCAAAAATCAAGCGCGTGCCTTTTATATTTGAAGTTCGGGATGTATGGCCAGATGCACCGATTGAAATGGGAATTATCCGCAACAAGGCTGTTATCAAAATGGTTCGCGGTTTGGAGAAATTGATTTATCGTCACGCCTCTCATATTGTAGCTCTTTCTGATGGGATTAAGCGTAACATTGTTCGAAAAGGTATGGAGAAAAGCAAAGTTAGTGTCATAACGAATCTCGCGCATTGTGCTAAAGCAACTCAGTATGCCTCTGAATGTGAACGAAATCACATTGAAATGCAATACCCGGAACTAATTGGTAAGACAATCGCGCTATACCCAGGAACATTTGGCGCGGCGAATGATCTTTCTTTCCTACTCGATGTCGCGACACAGCATCCAGACCCTAATATTCATTACATCTTGATTGGACGCGGCAAAGAGAAGGCGATGATGGTAGAGACGATTCGGAATCGCGGGTTAACAAACATTTGGTTACTCGATAATATGCCAAAAGCAGAGGTTTTTAGCTGGATGTCAGCGAGTGACGTCGGGATTGTGAATTTAGCAAATGTTCCAATTCTAGCTGCTGAAAATAGTTCCAACAAATTTTTTGACTTCCTATCGCTGAGCAAGCCAATCGTTTTGAATTTCAAAGGTTGGCAAGATGATTTATTACGGGAAAACAAAGCAGGTGCAGGATTTGATTACGATGATAAGGCCGGATACTATGATTTTCTAAAAAGGCTACACAATCATAAAACGGAAAAATTAGAAATGGGAGAGCGAGCACGAGTGCTTGCGGAAACTCATTTTGATGCACGCGTTTTGAAAGAAAAGTTTGTAGAATTAGTTAAAAGTTATGAAGTGAATGAAGGATATGAATTAAATTAGGAGGAATAAAGATGAAAATAGCAACGATTGGACTTGGATATATTGGTTTACCAACGGCAGTTATGTTCGCGAAACACGGGCAAGAAGTGATTGGTTTTGATACGAATAAAGAGGTTATCGCCCGTTTACAATCTGGCTTTATTCACATTGAAGAGCCGGGATTACAGGAAGCTTTTCAAGGCGTTTTAGCCAGCGGATTATTACGCCCAGTGAGCCAATTAGAGCCAGCCGATACGTTCATCATCGCCGTTCCGACGCCGCATACGGAGGATCATTCGTGTGATACGAGATACATTCGCCAAGCGGTGAAAGACGTGATTCCGCTGCTTATAACAGGAAATACCATCATTTTAGAGTCTACGGTAGCACCGAAAACAACGACGGGCGTGATTCAGCCGATGTTAGAAGAAGCGGGCTTTACGATAGGTGTGGATGTGCATTTAGTCCATTGTCCAGAGCGCGTGCTACCAGGTCAAATTATGACGGAATTAGTGCGTAATAACCGGATTATCGGTGGGGTAACACCGGCCTGTGCCAGCGCCGGTGAGGCTGTTTACCAAACATTTGTAGAAGGCGAGATGTTATTGACGGATGCTTCCACGGCCGAACTTTCAAAATTGATGGAAAACACGTTTCGCGACACGAATATTGCCCTTGCGAATGAATTGGTGAAACTATCAACGGAGCTTGGAATTAATGCGCTGAAGGTTATTGAAATGGCGAATAAGCATCCTCGTGTGAATATTCATACACCGGGGCCAGGCGTGGGTGGACATTGTCTCGCAGTTGATCCGTACTTTATCACGACCGCTGCGCCAGAACAGACACCGCTTATCCAAACAGCCAGAAAAATCAACAGTAGTATGCCAGAATATATCGCGGAAAGTGTGGAGACAATCACGAATAAAGCGGCGAAAAAAGTAGTCATTCTCGGCGCAGCTTATAAAGGCAATGTTGATGATATTCGCGAAAGTCCAGCGCTAAAGATAGCCGAGCATTTGCAACAACGCGGTATAGAGGTTCATGTATATGACCCACATGTAGCGTATTACAACATGAATCCAGAAACTGCTTTTGCAAACGCTGATATGGCGATTATCGCGACGGAACATGATGAATTCAAGCACTTGCCAATGTCGTTATTAACTAGTATGGCTACCATGCAAATTTTTGATACAAAAAATATTTTTGAAGGCGTTCATGAGGAATTGACGTATATCACGCTTGGAACATTGCACCGTTACACGAATTGCCAGCAGTTTCAGTCATAAAAAAGCTTAAGGAGACGATAAAACAATGGACAAAACAATTGATTTAAGTGGTATTATCACGATTTTGAAACGTTTTTGGTGGGTTGTCGCCATCCTTGGCATTATGGGAATGGCAACAGCGTTCGTGTATACGAATCATTTTGTTGAGAAGCAGTATGAAGCAACAAGTCAAGTGCTTGTGAAGCCTGAAAAAAATGAAGATAATCGTAATTTTGACGTACAGCTGAACAAGCAGTTAATTAGCACGTATCAAGTGATTGTGACAAGTGGTAGCGTGCTAAATCAAGTGCGCGATGAGCTTAACTTAGCTGATTCAAACAAAGAACTAGCTAGTCGAATTACGGTGACGAATGAAGGATCCTCGCAAGTTTTGGTGATTGGCGTGCAGGATACGGACCCGGAGCAAGCGGTTCTCGTCGTCAATACGCTATCTGAAATTTTGCAAGAAGAGGCGAAAACGATGATGGATGAGAAGAATGTCCGTGTGTTGTCACCAGCGGAATTGGAAAATAGTCAAGTTCCAGTGAGCCCTAATTTGAAAATTACCATTTTGTTAGGTTTTATAGCAGGTGTAACGCTTGCCATTGCGATATTTGTAATTATCGAATTGACAAATACAAAACTTAGAACGCGTGAAGATGTGGAAGCTTTGGTGGACATTCAAGTGTTGGGAAGCATTGAGAGGAGGAAATTATGATGAGAAAAGCAAAAAACAAAGAGGATAAGAAATTAACCGTTTTTACGCAGCGAAATACACAAATTGCGGAACAATTTCGAATGATTCGCACAGGTTTACAGTTTCTCGCAGAAAAGCGTAGCGCCAAGCATTTTATGGTGACTTCATCGGCTTCTGGTGAAGGGAAGTCGGTCGTTATTGCGAATTTAGCAGCATTTTTTGCTCAGCAAGATAAGAGGGTTCTCATTATTGATGGAGATTTACGACGTCCAACACAACATGATATTTTCCAAGTGGAGAATTATTACGGGTTTGCGGATATTTTGAAAGAAGAAACAAACGTGAAAAAAGCGATTCAGAAAACGGCAGTGGAGAATCTGGATGTATTGGTATCAGGGATGTTACCGTACAATCCGGCGGAGTTACTTGCAAGTTTTGACTTTGACGCCTTTTTTGCGGAATTGGATGCAGCATATGATTTCATTTTTATTGACGCGCCACCTGCGATTGTTGCAGATACACCGATTATTGCGAGCAAGGTGGATGGGGTAATCGTGGTCGTTGGTTTACGCACTGTCAAGCGGAGTAAGCTTGAGCAGACGATTAGAGAAGTGAAAACAGCAGGCGCGAACGTAGTCGGAATCATTTGTAACAAAGCTAAGCCGACTAAGAAAACAGCTTATTACTACAAATAAGAAGGAGAAGGTGAGTGGCGATGAATAAAGCGACGAATTTCAAGAAATTTGCATGGCGGTTACTAAAAGGTAATATCTTAGCGCAATGTCTCGTATTTTTTGCCGCACCTTTCTTGTCACGTATGTATGGTCCAGATATTTTTGGAACATACACAGTTTATCTTAGCATCATTAGTATTTTCAGCAACAGTATGGCCTTGTCCTTAGAACGGGCGATTCCGCTAGCCAAAACGAAGCGTGTAGCGACTTTACTCGTAAAAATGTGTCTAAGCATAGCGCTCCTCCTATCTGCCTTGATGTTCCTCCTATACCTTCTCACAGGAATCTCCGCGTTCTCTTTGCTGAATGTGCATGCATCTCCGCATGTCGTTCTATTACTTTTCTTAGGTATTTTCTTGGGGAGCGCGATTCAAACCTTCACATTTTGGCAGATGCGCGAACAACGATTCACAACGATTTCTCATGCAAAATTAACACAAAGTGCTGTGACATCTGGCTTGCAACTTACTACGCCGAGCTTCGGACTGATTATTGGTGATGTATTTGGCCGATTTGGAAGTGCAACTATTCAAGGCATCAGCTTTTGGAAAACACGTGTCAAAGTGGGTTTCACTAAACGCAATATCGGCTTTTTAGTTCGCAAATATTATCGCTATCCATTGTTTTCATCAGGATCATTATTCATCAACGCTTTGACATTACAAGCCCCGCTATTATTAATTACCTACTATTTTGGAAACGAAGTCGCTGGATTTTTCGGGATGGGCCAACGCGTAATTGGGATGCCAATCGTACTATTAACAAGTGTACTCGGCCAAGTTTTTTATAGCGTTGCGGCAAAAGGAATGCACACAGAATCGGCACGCGTTTTCGACTTATTTAAAAATGTCGTCCGAAAAGCAGTACTGTATGGCTTACCGATTTTCGCTATTTTCGCTTTTTTTGCACCAAGTATTTTCGCGTTAATTTTTGGAGAAGAATGGCGTGTGTCCGGTGAATATGCCCAGCGTTTATTGCCAGTTTTCTATCTGCAATTGGTCACCGTACCGGTTTCGCAAACATTGTATTTACTCGGGTGTCAAAAAACGCAATTTCTATGGGATGCCTCACGTTTTATCAGTATCGTGGTGTTATTCTTCCTCGCGCATCTGCAGCAATGGGATATCCTCACAGTCCTTACCGGTTACGCGCTTGTTGGCAGTATTTTTTATGGGGTATTTCTATTTTTATCCTACCGCGCACTACGAAATTTCGCATTTGTCACACATGGATGACAAAGTAAAATACGCTAAAACTGCCAGCCATGGTTAAATAGAAGTAAGGAAAGAGAACATGAGAGGAGCACAATCAGTGAAGCTGAAAGTAGAAAAGTTAGTTCTTGTTATCGGCGTATTATTTTACATCGCCTGCCTCTATATTGGCTATATTTACCTCATATCTCCGAGTTACAGCTACTATTCACTGATTAACCTCCAACCATCGGGATCAGTAAAGGCGATATCTATCATCTTGGCGCTCATCCCAATCATTTGGTCAGAGTCAACCGTGACCCGCCCATCCCAAGTCGTTTATTGGTT
Organism: Listeria sp. SHR_NRA_18; assembly: GCF_003856515.1. Lineage (NCBI taxonomy): Bacteria > Bacillati > Bacillota > Bacilli > Caryophanales > Listeriaceae > Listeria > Listeria sp. SHR_NRA_18. Next base: position 237,402 of record NZ_QPKR01000006.1, on the reverse strand, counting down.
ACTCTACATCTTAGTTTACATCCCCACGATGGTGATGCCCGACTTTGTACGAGAAAATCCATTAGACGGCTTCTTCTTTTATAAACTAGTCTTACTCGGCTGTTTGGCGCTCCTCGGAAGTGTCGGCAAGTGGAAACAATTAAAAATTTACCCCCTACGCATCAAACAAGCCTTTGTCCGCACGATTCTTTATATTAGTTGGTTCGGTTTATTCGGGCTCATTTTTCTCAAATTTGGATTTCATTTCCGGATGGTAAATTTTTATGATGTATACGACATTCGCGCAGATTACCACGAAGAAGGGAAAGGCTCTATCGCCGCTTACGCCATGAACTGGCAATCGAAAATTTTCAACCCACTACTAATGGGAATCGGCGTGATTAGTAAAAAAACAATGTTTATCGTCATTGGGATTTTAAGCCAGCTGATTATTTTCTCCACAACGGGCCAAAAAAGTATCGCCTTTTCTACCTTATTCATCTTAGGAATTCTCTGGTGTGTCGGTAAAAAAGGCAAGAACTTCGGAGTTCGATTCTTATACAGTATCTGTCTGCTAGTGTTTGCGTGTCTCGTACTTGATTTTCTAACAGGTGGCATTCAGTTTACCGAAATTATGACGCGACGACTCATGATGGTGCCAGGTGTTCTCTCTAGTTTCTACTATGATTTCTTTACAGCGAATCCCTACACGCATCTTGGTTATAGTATCTTCAGCAGTTTCGTTGACTATCCTTACGATGCGAATCCACCATTCTTAATCGGTGAAGCGTATTTTAATGATTTAGAAGCTTCTGCAAATGCGAACCTTTGGGCGGATGCCTTCTCCGCATTTGGTCTCTGGGGAGTCGCGATTTATACAGGAATTTTAGCCCTGATTCTATGGATTTATGACAGCATCGCCAAGCATAATCACTTTTTACTGAGCGTTGTGCTCCTCGCTATGCCAATTTGGAGCTTGATTGATTCCTCTCTTATCACGACATTCCTCACGCACGGGCTACTCCTCGCGATTATTATCAACTATCTACTCACCGCTAAAAAAACGAATGAAGGAGCAAAAATAAATGAATCTACAACATAAATTACAAATCGAAACCCGCACAGCAACAATCACCATTATGGGTCTAGGCTATGTCGGACTTCCACTCGCAGTATCGTTTGCTAAAGCAGGATTCACCGTGACGGGATACGATCCGAGCGAGAAAAAAGTAGCCACAATCAACGCTGGTACATCAGATATTAGCGACATCCCGTCAGAAATCGTAAACGAACTTGTCACTGCACAAAAGTTAACTGCGACAACGGATGCAACAACAATAAAGCAAGCAGATATCATCATTATTTGTGTCCCAACACCACTAACCGCTTCCTTTGAACCAGATATGCGTTTTATCGAGTCGGCGATGGCAGCTATTTCAGCGAATCTCAAAGAAGGCGCGCTTATCGTCTTAGAGAGCACAACGTATCCAGGGACGACCCGCGAAGTTATTAGCCAAGGCCTCGAAAAACAAGGATTGCGTCTAGATACAGACTTTTTCGCAGCGTACTCCCCAGAACGCGTGGATCCTGGCAACAAACGATTTACTGTTCAAAACACGCCAAAAGTAGTCGGCGGTATTACAGAAGCATCTAAAGATTACGCGGTCAACGTCTACGATCAGATTATCAATCAAGTGGTTCCCGTCAGCACGACCGAGATTGCCGAAATGAGCAAGCTTCTTGAAAATACATTCCGCAGCGTCAACATCGCTTTTATCAACGAGATGGCGATGCTAGCAGAGAAGCTGGATATCAATATTTGGGAAACGATTGATGCGGCTGCGACAAAGCCATTCGGTTTCATGAAATTTACGCCGGGGCCTGGAATCGGTGGTCACTGTATTCCGCTTGACCCGATGTACCTCTCATGGAAAGCGAAATCGTCTAACTTTTTCAGTAGGTTTATTGAGCTATCACAAGACGTCAATAAAAGCATGCCGGAACACGTTGTCGGAAAAGCGATGATGGCGCTGAATAAAGTCGGTAAGTCTTTAACGGCAAGCAAAATTTTATTGGTCGGCATGGCTTACAAGGAAAACATTTCAGACTTACGAGAATCGCCAGCGCTTGATATTCACGAGTTATTGACGAAACAGCGAGCGAGCGTCGATTTTCTAGATACGTGCGCAACTTCTTTTATCGATCATGAAAAAGAGACGCAGCAAAGTATTCCGCTTGATTACGATCGTGTCGCAGAATATGATTTAGTCGTTTTACTCACATGTCATGAAGATATGGACGTGACGAAAATCGCGACGAATGCGAACGCCATTTTGGATACGAAGAACTTTTTAGGAAGAACGTTTGCGGACAAAACGACAGCACTCGGTTTTGATGCTAATTTATAAAATTTGAGGCCACGGTGAAATATCTGATGGCGGAAAGTGGAGGTAAGGAAGAATGGAGATTTTGAGGAGAGTTGGTCTTTGGTCGGTTGTGGATACGGGTATGATTTGGTTGGCCGCAGCGCTTGCATTTTACGGTGCGGCGAACGGGAATCCGGTAGTTGCGGCTATCGTGTTGACTGTGGCTTATCATATTTTCGCTGTAGGATTTCAGTTGCAGGGCAGAACGTGGACGCATACGAGCGTGAAAGATTTAGTCGCCATCGCAAAAGTTGTGAGCTTGGCGTTCGCGGTAAGTATGTCTGTCGTCGTTGCTATGACAGGACTCATTAACCTTGAAATTCGATTCTTCATCTTCCTTTTCATCGCCCAGTTGTTGTTGATTGGCGGCACGCGATTGGTGGTTCGATTGCGCCGTGATCGGTCGCAACACAAGGCGCAGAGCCAATCGGTACGCACGCTTATTATCGGTGCTGGTGAGGCGGGTACGCAATTAGTGCAACAACTGCAAAAAGATGCGAACGCAGATATACTGCCAGTCGGATTTATTGATGATGACAGGAAGAAGCAGCGGACGAGATTGCTAGACGTGCCAGTACTTGGCGGGATGGGAAGCTTGGAGGTGCTTGTTGCTAAGACACAAGCCGAACAACTGATTATCGCAATGCCATCGATGCCTAGCGCGACGCTTCAAGCGATTACAAAGCAAGCCGTGGCGACACAATTAGTCGTGAAAACGATGCCGAAAATGGCGGATATTTTGTCAGGCAAGCTGAGCGTGAGTCAGGTGCAGGAAGTGGATGTTGAGGATTTACTCGGACGCGAAACGGTGCAGCTAGACTTGGCAAAAATTGCGGATAACTTGACGGGTAAAACGGTGTTAGTAACGGGTGCTGGTGGTTCGATTGGTTCGGAGATTTGTCGTCAAATCATGGACTTTGAGCCGGAAAAGATTTTGTTACTCGGACACGGCGAGCATTCGATTTATCAAATTCATCGCGAGTTAGGTGGGCTGGATGGGAGTGTGGCGTTGTTGCCGCTCATCGTGGACATTCAGGACATCAAGCGTTTACGTGATGTGATGCAAACGTATCAGCCAGACGTGATTTATCATGCGGCGGCGCACAAACATGTGCCACTAATGGAGGCGAACCCGCTAGAGGCTGTGAAGAATAATGTGTATGGGACGCGAAACGTGGCGCAAGTGGCGCATGAAATCGGTGCGGAAAGTATGGTTATGGTTTCCTCGGATAAAGCCGTGAACCCGCCGAACGTGATGGGATCAACGAAGCGTATTGCCGAAATGATCATCCAGTCATTCCATGAGAAAAGTAATACCAAGTTTGTCGCGGTTCGTTTTGGAAATGTCCTAGGCAGCAGTGGTAGTGTGGTTCCGCTTTTTAAAGAGCAAATCAAGAAAGGCCAGCCGATAACGATTACCGATAAGCGCATGACGCGTTATTTCATGACTATTCCGGAAGCGGCGAAACTTGTACTCCAAGCAGGAAGTCTTGCGCGAGGTGGCGAAATTTTCGTGCTGGATATGGGTGAACCCGTGAAGATTGTCGACCTAGCGAAAAACTTGATCCGTCTAAGCGGCCTAACAGAAAAGGAAATCCCGATTATCGAAACGGGGATTCGTCCGGGCGAGAAACTGTACGAAGAGCTTCTAACTACTGACGAACTCGTTGCTGAGCAGATTTTTCCGAAGATTTTTGTTGGAAAAGTGACGCCAGTGGAGGAAACCACGTTACTCGATTATTTACAAACGATTTTACAGTTGAACGACCGAGAAGCAGCCGAAAAAACAATTCGGTTAGCCAATGCTAGCCACATTCGAGGAGATGAGCAGATTGTATAATAGATTTTTGAAACGTTTGGTGGACATCGTTCTTGCGGTGATCGCGATTATTTTGTTAGCGCCTGTATTTGTACTTGTAGCCATCAGCATCAAATTAGACTCGAAAGGCCCGATTTTATTCCAACAACAGCGTGTCGGTGCGGATAAAACAATATTTACTATCTTCAAATTCCGGACGATGTACGTCGATACGCCGAAAAATATGCCAACGCATTTACTCGCTTCGCCGGACGCTTACATCACAAAAGTAGGGCAGTTTTTGCGGAAGACGAGCTTGGATGAACTACCACAGCTGTTCAATATTTTGGCAGGAAGCATGAGTGTTATTGGTCCGCGCCCAGCGTTATATAACCAAACGGATTTGATTGAAAAGCGCGAAGAAGCGGGCGCGAGCGAGTTAAAACCAGGATTGTCAGGTCTTGCCCAAGTGATGGGACGCGACACGTTATCGATTGAAGAAAAAGCCGAATTAGACGGATTGTACGGTCGAAAATTGTCTTTTGCCACCGATGTAAAACTGATTTTTAGCACGATACGTAAAGTCGTGAAACGCGATGGCATACAAGAAGGAGCGAGTTAATGCGCATTTTAGTAACGGGACAGAAAGGCTATGTAGGTACGCAATTTGAGAGTTGGATGGCACAGCATTACCCAGAAGTGGGCGTGGAACTTTTATCCGTTCGGACGCAAAACTTGGCGGCTATTGATTTTAGCCAGTATGATGCGGTTCTGCACGCTGCGGCTTTAGTTCATCGCAAAGAAACATCAGAAAGCGCTGGAGAGTATCACCGAATCAACACGGAACTCACGGAGAATTTAGCGCTTCGAGCAAAATCGGCAGGCGTGAAGCATTTCGTGTTTTTGAGTACCGTGGCGGTTTACGGGGAAGAGGGTGGCTTTGAGGAACCAGAAAAAGTGATACCGATTCAGCAAGTACCGCGCCCAACGAGTCTATATGGAAAGTCAAAATACGAAGCAGAAAAGCGATTGAAACAACTAGAAAACCCAGATTTCCAAGTCGCGATTGTTCGCCCGCCGATGATTTATGGCCCGGACTGTCCCGGTAATTATGCTCGCCTTGCGCAACTTGCTCGGAAAACGCCTATTTTTCCAGCGATTAGCGGGAATCGAAGCATGATTTTCATCGATAATTTGTCCGCTTTTTTGAATGAAGTGATGCGTGAAAAGGCTAGCGGAATCTATGTGCCTCAAAATAGCGAGACGGTGAACACGACGCAGCTTGTGACACTTATTGCCGAGGCAAATGGGAAGAAAATGCGGACATCAAAGCTCGCGGGAAACCTATCACGGAAAGCACTACAAAACATCCCGATTTTCAAAAAAACATTTGGAACGCTCGTTTTTGAGATGGAGAGCACGATAAAATATGAAGCAGTTAGTTTGTCTGATTCGATTTGGAAAACGGAAAACCGCTAAAGTTAGACCTGAAAATCTAGCTTCAGCGGTTCTTTTCGTATTATAAATGCTTCTGATGAAATTCCAAATGTTCATCGATAAAACTCGCGATGAAATAATAGCTGTGATCAAAGCCGTTTTGCATGCGCAGCGTCAACGGATAACCTTTTTCATCCGCAATCTCGGCTAACTTTTCAGGCTGTAATTGCCCATCATAGAACCCATCATCAGTTCCCTGATCAATCAAAATCGGGACCTGTTTGCCATCATGTTTTGCCAACAATTTCGAAGCATCCGATTCCGCCCAATTTTCCTGATTCTCGCCTAAATATGCGCTAAATGCCTTGATACCCCATGGAACCTCCATCGGATTAACAATCGGCGCAAAAGCTGAAATCGAACGGAAGCGTCCCGGATTACGCAAACCAATCACGAGCGCTCCATGTCCACCCATCGAGTGCCCCATAATCGACTCCGCCCCAGTCAAACCGAACGCCTCGCGCACAATCCCCGTAAGCTCCGTCACGATATAATCATACATCCGGAAATTCCGCGCCCACGGTTCCTGCGTCGCGTTCAAATAAAACCCAGCACCCTGACCCAAATCCCAGTCCGCATCATCCGCGACATCATCCCCGCGAGGACTCGTATCCGGCATCAACAGCGCCAAACCAAGCTCCGCGGCCTTTTTCTGCGCGCCCGCCTTATGCGTAAAATTATCATCGGTACACGTCAAGCCCGAAAGCCACCAAACGAGCGGCGGCGCCTCAAATTTCTCCTTATTCGGCAAAAATAAGCTAAACGTCATGTCACAACCGAGAACCGTCGAATAATGCCGATACTTCCTCTGAACACCGTCAAAACTCCGATGCTCCTCCAGCAATTCCAGTTTTTCAGTCATACGAAAGCACCGTCCGAATCGATTCACCATTATGCAACAAGTCAAACGCCTCATTAATGCTCGCGAACGGCAAGTTATGCGTAATAAACGGATCAAGCTTAATCTCGCCCTTCATCGCTTGTTCCACCATTCCCGGCAACTCACTGCGCCCCTTCACGCCACCAAAAGCCGAACCGCGCCACACGCGACCCGTCACGAGTTGGAAAGGCCGCGTACTAATCTCTTTTCCAGCCGCCGCAACGCCGATAATCACGCTCTCGCCCCAACCTTTATGGCAGCATTCCAGCGCCGAACGCATCACATCCGTATTCCCGATACACTCAAAACTAAAGTCCACGCCACCATTCGTCATCTCGACAATCACTTCTTGAATCGGCCGCGCATGATCTTTCGGATTCACAAAGTCCGTCGCGCCCATCTCTTTTGCCAGCGTAAATTTATCCGGGTTCGTATCAATCGCGATAATCCGGCTAGCTCCAGCTTGCACCGCGCCTTGAATCACGGCCAGGCCAATCGCACCAAGTCCGAAAACCGCGACTGTATCGCCGGCTTGAACTTTCGCCGTATTGTGAACCGCGCCAATCCCAGTCGTTACGCCACAACCTAGCAAACACGCTTTTTCAAGAGGCGCATCCGGGTTAATTTTTGCCAGCGAAATCTCTGGGATAACGGTGTATTCACTGAACGTACTTGTGCCCATATAATGATAAATCGGCTCACCGTTGTAAGAAAAACGCGTTGTCCCGTCCGGCATCAGACCTTTCCCTTGCGTCTCGCGAACCGCCTGACAAAGATTCGTTTTACCAGACGTACAGTATTCACACTCGCCACATTCTGCCGTGTAAAGCGGAATCACATGATCGCCAACCGCCACACTCGTCACGCCTTCTCCAATCTCGATAACAATACCGCCACCTTCATGTCCTAAGACGGCTGGGAAAACGCCTTCAGGATCATCACCGGAAAGTGTATAAGCGTCGGTATGACAAACCGCCGTATCCGTAATTTTAACCAAGACTTCTCCTTTTTTCGGAGCCTCTACGTCAATTTCAACGATTTCCAGAGGTTTTCCAGGCGCAAAGGCCACTGCTGCACGTGATTTCATATATATAACTTCCTTTCGACATTGCTATTTTTAGCATACAGATTAAGTATACTACAAGGCGTGGCGGGATAACAAAGATGTGGTTCGCTAGGATGTTGTTAAAACAATCACAAAAATGTCAAATTTAAATGAAATCTAGTAAGTATTATTATAGTTTCGGGATTTTGAATAATGAAATAAATGGTAGCATAGTAAATAAGAAGCAATTTTGCTTCGAAGTAATAAATTTGAAACAAAATTTTAGGGGAAAGAGGGGACAAGAATGAAGAGTCGTAAAATTAGAACGATCTTTATGTCTATTTTGTTGCTTGCGGTAGTTATTGTCGCGACTACAATAGGACAAAAAGTGGAAGCAGCAACCATGTCGAAAAAATTATACACGCTGGAGAATCCGACGTGGCTGAGAAACCAGCAGTTTAGTAAGGGACTAGATCACGACAAACAAGGGTTAGGCATGGTACTACCGAAAAATGGTACGATCGAGATTCGACAAGTCAACACGAATTTCAAAGGGAACGTCACATTGGAACTATTAAATGATGATAGGTTAGAGGAGAGTGCCACAACGATTGGCAGTTCATGGGTGACGGTAACAGCCACCGCGGATTCGGTGCCATTTGTTCGGACAACATACACGTCAGATCCGAATCCACCAAACGTCGAATACAAAGTAAGCGATACAACTCCATTATTACCAACATTTAATCAAGGCGATAACGAGGCTGATTTTTTCAAAAAATGGGACGAAACGAACGCTAGTTTTGCATTAATCAGCAATAAGTACATCCAAATCTTAGTGCCAAAAGGAGACAAGTCGTACCTCAAAAAAATGAGAGACTTCACTTCCATCGATGCGTTACTAGCCTATTATGACAGCGTATTCGAAACTTACAACGAGCTCGCAGGCTTATCTTTCACGCCACAAAAAGCGACAGATAAAAATATCGCGAATCGTTATTTTGCAAAAGCAGATAAAAACGGCTACGGCTTGGGATCTTACGGGCAGTATCACACCTCAGACACAAGCGCATCAGTCATTAATTTTTGGCTAACAAAAGGTTGGGGTGGGCTCCATGAAATTGGGCATGGCTACCAAGGTACGTTCATGCAGGATGAAACCTTTACGACAGGGGAGGTTTGGAATAATATTTACGCCAACACCATGCAAAAAAAGGCGAATGGGGCAGATTACTATAACGGTTGGCTCTATAGTGGCAATATTGCAGCGGTAGAAGAAACTTTTAACAAACAAGTCTACGTGAACAAGACACCGGCAAATGATTGGAATGTACACGATAAACTGTATCTTCTGACGCTCATTAAAGACAAGGCAGGGGACAAAGCTTTCCAACATTTCAACCAGTCACATCGTACGGCGATAAATGCGAAAACACTAGAGGAGAAGCCACGATTCCTAGATTTACTGAATAAATATTTTGGCGAATCGAGTCATTATAACTTTGCAGCCTACCTAGAATTAGTGCAAGGTTCGATGTCTCTAAACGGAAAAACAGAAGCGCTTTACTCTGGAAACAAAGCTGTTTATCCATTAGCATCACTCTTTTCCGGTGAAAATTTGGCAAAAGCGAGAAAAGACATTGCTTTGGACACCAAATGGGGCTTAGTAAGTAACACCCAACTGGAAAAGTACAACGTCGCAACCACGATGAATATCCAATTTGCCATCGATGATTTTACAGAAATAAAAGGGAAGGTATTGAAAGTCAAGGACGGCGCGGACGTTGTGCGGGAAGTGAAGATTACAACGCCAACCGTGACGCTTAAAAATATGCCAATCGGAATCTACTCTTTAGACATCCCGACTGGAATCACGCGCTCATACGAACCATCAACGAATTATTTGGCCGTATCAGACACTAGCAATAGCACGACTATCACAATGAACGAGCTACAAACATCAGACATCGCAACACAACAACTAGTTTTTAAAGGTCTAAGCGATAACGTTTTTGCTACAGCATCCGTGGACCCTGAAAAAGGAAATATGGAGTTTGCAGTGACGAAAGCAGATCCACATTATTATTTTGCAGGCGAATATGCCGCTATTGAAGTAATCAATGAAATAGGACAGTCTGTTTTCAAGAGGAGTATAAACGGTGCTAAGACCGAAACTGGGAAAACTGAAATCGCGATTAAACCAGGCTACACAATCAAAGTGATACATCAAGAGCCTCATCGTTTTGGTATTATCGGAGCACCGTCTAAGCTCACAAACACCTCGCAAAATCAAGTATTCAAAGTAACGAAATACGGTCTAACAAGCGATGTGACAGGCGTTACAGAACAAGACGCACTAGCAAATTACAAAACGAAATTAGCCACCTTCGCAGCAACAATCAACGACAACGCCGTATATAAAAATGAAGACAATATTATCCTAAAAAGCATGTTGAAAAAAGGTATCGCCTACCTACCGGATACAGACAGCGATAAAGCAACCTACCAAAAGAAATACGCAGACCTACTCACACCTAAAAATGAGAACATATCAAATCTATTGAGCGGTGAGCAGTTCCAATTTCAATTGAAGGGTCATAGCGACAGGGAATTTGCCAATATGCGTATCAATCTAGACACAAATAAAGCAACAATTACCCAAAATGCTGGCGAACCTCATTGGTATTTCCTAGACGCATATGCTTCCATCAAAATCAACAAAGCAAATGGCAAAGAAATTTTCAAGAAAGATTTCGTGGGGCGCGGTTCAGTTCCAACGACGCAAAACAACGTAACCATCGCGGTCGGTGATTTTATAACGGTAACGCACCAAGAATTCGATATACGCCTTTTCTTGAAGAATGAAGAAACGGGAGAAACTTACAGCACGTATAAAACAGCCACATATCTTGTGACGGCGGACGGACTTAAAAAAGTAGACACATCGGAAATCCCGACACCAACGAAAGATCCAAATGAACTAGACGGTCAAAAGTTCCAAGTCGATTTCAAAGGATACAGTGACCGACTTTTCGCAACGATGGCGTTAGATTTACAAAAAGAACAAGCAACCATCACGCAACATGCTGGGCAAGTACATTGGGTCTTCCCAGACGCGTATGCCTCCATCAAGATTTACAATACGCGCGGCAAACAAACATATGCGAAAGATTTTATCGGGCAGGATGTTGCACCAAGTTCTCTAGATAATGTCAGTATCAGTGAAGGATATTATGTCACAGTTACGCATAAAGAACCTATGTTGAGATTGGCAATCACAAATCCCGATACAAAAGAAGCCTTTGCAGTTAGCGTGAAGGCGACATATAAAGTAACGCCATACGGATTACTAAAAGTAGATGAAAACAGTATTCCAGCGCAAAGTGTAGCCGATCTTGTAGGGAAAAACTTCGCGTATAAATTTCTAGGTTATGCCGATGTAAACTTCGCTAATTTAGCGGTAAATCTTGATACGATGGAACTAACATTCTCGCAAAATAGCGGACAAGCCCATATCTATGTTGACAAAACAAAGCCGTACGCGACGGTAGAAGTAAGAGACGATGATGGTCGTGTGGTTTATAAATATGACGTGTTCGGCAGTGAGAATGTGACGGCGTTCAAGAAAAACATCAAGCTAGAAGCAGGATATTACTTGATTATTACGCATTTAGAAGCCAATGTGAACCGCTTGAAACTGAGCGTAGGTAATGCAGATCAAGGAACTCTGCCAAGTCAGAACGTGTATGAAATTGTGGATAATGGATTAGCTAAGAAGACATTGTCCGATATACCGAAAACGAATTGAGGTTTTAGTAGGATAGGAACGGCGGGGAGTGATGAGACTTCCTGCCGTTTTCAATTCACAAAATCGTAACATATGAAGTTATAAGACTAACAGACCTTGAAGAAAAGTACTGGCTAATAAAGTATAATAAATAAAGAAGGAATGGAGGTTAAAGAGTTGAAAACAATAACTTGGCGAACAAAGGTAGGTTTTCGTTTTACAATCAGCGGACTGCTTTTATTAGCGCTGTTTCTAGTAGTAGGAACATTTTTTAATAGTAGTTCAGATACATTTGTGTTATTGTTCCGAATGGGTGCAGGAATTTGCATTGTGCTATTTTTGATCGGCTATATTAGTAGTTTTTTAAGTATTATTTCGAAACAAGAGAAGCGTTCGACGGGATTGATTGTGCTTTTTGTGATCGCGTCGCTGATTGTTTTCTGGATAGGCAGTGTGCTGTATCTAGGATCAACTGGTCTCTATGATTAAATGTGAAGCGGGATTCGAGGGCTAAACCTTGACTCCGCTTTTTTTAATATAGTCATTGTTTTGTCACAAAATCGTGTGTTAATTTATAGATATATTGCAGATGAAATAGGGGGATTAAGATATGCTAAAAGTAAGTCCAGCACTAAGTTAGGCTAGAAAAAGCTATTTTAGAAAAGAGGGAATGATCAGATGAAGAATAAATGGGGAATGTTTTTAGCAACCCTTTTTCTGACGGCAGTGGTGACTATTTTTACTATTGATAGTTCCAAAGCAGATGCGGCAACGCCAATGGTGAAACAACTTGACAAATTAGAGAATCCAACATGGCTTAGAAATCAGGGTTTGACGAAAGGTATTGATCATGATCGTCAAGACTTAGGTGTGTTACTTCCAGGGAACGCAACTATTGAGATTCGACAAATAAATCCGAAATTCAAGGAACAGCTAAAATTGGAGTTACTGAATGATGATAATCGTACAGAAAAATCGTATTCTATTGGTAGTTCATGGACATTAGTCACGGCGACTAGTGATTCTGTTCCCTTCATAAAGACAACTTTTACGTCAGAGGCACCAGTAGTAGAGTATAGAGTAAGTGCTACAGCCATTGATTTACCAGTATTCAAACAAGGAGATCAAGAAGCCGATTTCTTTGAAAAGTGGGATAAATCACAGGCAGCATTTGGCTTAATTCGTAATGAGTATATCCAAATTTTGGTTCCGGTAAGAGATAAATCCTACCTGAAAAAAATGAATGATTTTCCGTCAATAAATGCCTTATTCAACTATTATGACGCATTATTTGAAACGTATAATGAGTTAGAAGGGTTATCTTTTACGCCCAAAAAAGCAACAGATAAAAATATTGCGAATCGTTATTTTGTAAAAGCTGATAAAAACGGTGTAGGTGCTGCCTATTACGGTGTTGACTATACCGCTGAAACTGGCGCTTCTGTTGTTTCTTTCTGGTTAAGACCGTATTGGGGCGGTCTCCACGAAATTGGGCATGGGTATCAAGGTGATTTTATGTCAGATAGTAGTTTTAACACTAGTGAAGTATGGAATAATATCTATGCGGATACCATGCAAAAAAAGCTATTGGGGAGCACATACTCTAGTGGCTGGCTTTATGAAAATAATACAGCAAGGCTAGAAAATACGTTTGAGAAGAATGTTTATACAACAAAAATAAATGCAAATAATTGGGATGGACGAAGTAAGTTATACCTGTTAACACTTATGAAAGATAAGGCGGGTGATCAAGCTTTTACACATTTTAACCAATCATATCGCGCTGCAGTTGCTTCAAATACGTTGAATAAAGACTTGCTATTACTTGATTTAGTGAGTAAGTATTTAGGAGAAGCAAGTCACTATGATTTCACCGCTTTCTTGGAGCTTGTTCAAGGATCTATGTCTAACAATCAAAAATTGGAGAATGTGTACTCTGGAAATAAAGCTGTGTACCCGCTTGCTGCACTTTTTTCTGGAAGTAATTTGACAACAGCAAGAAAAGATATCAAGCTGGATTCAAAATGGGGTTTAGTGAGTAACGAACAACTTGAAAAATATAAAGTGAAGAATACAATCAATATTCGCTTTGATATCAATGACTTTGCACAACTCAAAGGAAAAGTTTTGCGCATTAAAGATGGAGCAGATGTGATTCGGAAAATCAAAATCACGTCACCAATTATGACGATTAAAGATATGCCGATAGGGATTTATTCGCTAGATATGCCAACAGGAGTTAGTCGATTCTATGAACCAGCATCGAATTATTTAGCTGTATCGGATGATGTAAGCGACATGACTATTAGAATGGAAGAGCTACAGACATCGACTGTTGCCGTTGAAAAAATGATTTTTCAGGGATTGGGTAATGTTGTTTTTGCAACAGCTACGGTGGATCCTGAAAATAATAGCTTCGAATTAGATGTAACAAAAGACGCTCCACATTCTTATTTTGCGGATGAGTATGCCTCGATAGAAGTGCTGGACAATCAAGGGAAATCTGTATTTAAAAAAGGGATGAATGGTGAATACACAGCGATAGGGAAATGGCAAGTGCCACTCAAACTAGGCTACACGATTAGAATAACGCATAGAGAACCGAACCGTTTTAACATTAATGGAGCACCGGCTAAACTAGTTAATCTCGGTTCTACTCAAATTTTTAAAGTAACGAAATATGGGCTTATGAGTGATATAACTGGAGTAACTGCAAACGATGCGTTAGATAATTATAAGGTGAAGCTGATGGGGCTTGCCGCGACGATTAATAGTAACAGTATTTTTAAAAAGGAGAAGTACGTTAATCTAAAAACAAAGCTTAGAAAGGGCATTGATTACTTGCCAGAGGTCGATAAAATTTATTTCGAAAACATGTATAAAGATTTACTCTTTGTTAGTGATGAAGAAGATGAAAGCTCGGAATACATGTTTTTTGGGGATAAATTCCGATTCGATTTAAGAGGGGTTGCTGATTGGGAATTTGCTGATTTAAATATCAATCTAGCTACAAAGCAAGCAACTTTTGCACAGAAAACAGGTCAGCCAAATGGGGACTTTGCTGGGACATATGCCTCGGTTAGCGTCTATGATAAGCAAGGTCAACTAGTTCATGAAAGAAAGTTTAATGGGCGTGGGTATGTTCCTGGTTATGTGAAGAACATGAAAATCGAGGAAGGGTACTATATAACGATTATGCATGAAGAATATGAGGGCAGGTTGCTATTCACAAATCTAGAAACTCAAAAAATGATGAAAACGAGTAAGCAGGTGACCTATAAGGTGATGGTTGACGGTTTATTAGAACTACCGATGAAAAAGAGCTTATAATTGCTAATTGAACTATATGTTAAGTGAAAATGAAGGTGAAGAGTGGCAATGCTCTTCATCTTGTTTTGTATGTCAAGAATGGATGCTACATAATGAAATCGAAAATTGGCCCATGCGTTCACAAATTGTAGGATGGAGGGCTAAACCTTGACTCCGCTTTTTTTATCGTTATAATTGGGGACAAATGAGGAAAAATTGAGGGTGACGTGGATGGGAAATGTGGTTTATGTAATGGGCGTCGATATTGGGACGACGAGCACGAAAGCGGTGATTTTTGATGCGAGTGGGGAGCTGGTGGCGCGGGAATCGCGAGGCTATCCGTTGCTGACGAATGATTTGGGAATGGCGGAGCAGGAGCCGCGTGTGATTCTGGATGCGGTTGTGGACGCGATTCGGGCTGTGGTAGAGACGGCGGGCGTGGACGCGCAAGCTTTGCGGGCGATTTCTTTTAGCGCGGCGATGCATAGTTTGATTGCGGTGGACGCGGACGGCGAACCGCTCACGAATTGCATTACGTGGGCGGATCAGCGCAGTGGCGAGGCTTTGGAACGCCGAAAACGCGATTTTTACTTGCATCAAGTGTATGAGAAAACGGGGACGCCGATTCATCCGATGAGCCCTTTCGCGAAACTCTGCTGGTTGCACGATGATTTTCCGGATGTCGTGGCGAAAACGGCTCAGTATATCGGGATAAAAAGTTATGTTTGGCACGCGCTGTTCGGCGAATACGTGATTGACGAGGCGTCGGCTTCTGCGTCAGGACTCTACAACATGTTGACGCATGACTGGGAACCGCTCGCGCTCGACATTACGCAAATCACAGCATCACAATTGCCAAAAGTGGTCGCAGAATCGCACGCCTTTCAAGGCATCCAGCCAGCGTGGAAAGAAGCGCTCAGCGTCATCGCAGAAGACACACTTTTCATTATAGGAAGCAGTGACGGCGCGCTTGCCAATGTCGGCATCGGCTCCGTCGGCGAACACGATGTCACGCTCACCGTCGGAACAAGCGGCGCCGTTCGCAAACTCACAAAAACATACCACGTCGACGATTGGCAGCGAACCTTTTGCTACGGCGTCGCGAACGGCTACTTCGTACAAGGCGGCGCAGTAAACAATGGCGGTGCCGTCCTCGCCTGGGGACTAGAACAATTCGGCACAGACGCTCAGCGCGCAGCAAACGATTTCACTGGCTTCATCAACAGCATCACCCAAACACCACCCGGCGCAAACGGTCTCCTTTTCCAACCCTATTTACTAGGTGAACGCGCGCCCTATTGGACCGACCAAATCCGCGGCAGCTTCGTCGGACTTACCATTAACCACCAACGCGCCCACTTCATCCGCGCCATTTTAGAAGGCATCGCATTTAATTTAGCACACGTTTACGAAGTGATGAGCGACCCGCACGACAAAATTCACGTCACCGGAGGCCTCTCCCAACACCCCGTTTGGTGCCAACTCGTCGCCGATGTTTTCGACCGCGAAGTCATCGTCCCCCACACAATCGAAGGCTCAAGTTTAGGCGCCGCAATCATCGCCCTGCACACATTGGAAATTTTACCAACACTCGAACTCCCAAAAAAACTACCACCAAGTCACATTTACCAACCAAATCCGGAGAACGTCGCGATTTACAATGAACTCAAACCCATCTTCCAGCAGATCACGACACAACTAATGGGAAGTTACGAGCGCCTAATTGACTGGCAAAAACGTCAAGTAAATGGTAAGATAGAAACAAATAACAGATAAAGCGCGCATCGGTGGCAAAAAAAACGTGGGGTGATTTGAATGAACCGCAAATTAGTATGGACGCTAATCGTTTTAGTTGGAATTTGTTTATTGGGAACATTAATTGCAGTGTTAGCAAACTTATTTTATTTCAGCGCATAAAAAAACTGGCCGCGGCCAGTTTTTTTGATTCCTAATTTTATTTTACGGATACCGATTTCCATGATATAATCAAGGTAGTTGATGATAAACAGAGTGATACCAATAGCGAAACCCCTATCTCGTGGAGGAGATAGGGGTTTCTTTTTGGGCTAGATAATACCGTCTACTGTTTTTTATTTTCCTTAGCTCGAACCTCTAGCCAACGATTGAAGATTGCAAGGACACAACCAACAATGATAGGAGCAAGGATTGTTGTGATGATAAACATAATGACACCCCCCCTCCCCAGAAGTAATACTCGTCTCTGGAGGTAGACGGCATATTAAGCATAGCACAAATCGATCCCTGTTTTTCCTACGTTGAACACAAATTAAAAATCCCGGAAAAACAAAATTGTGTGCACCCAATCGAAGTTAAATTTTGAGAATACGAGCAATCATGGTAATATAAGTCATGTATTGGTTTATCAAAAATAATACTTAAATAAAGAGGGGAAACACGTCGATGAAAAATAAAATAGCGTTATTTCTAATGGCAGTCTTGGTTGTCCTATCACCAGTTTCAGCGGGAGTTACAGGCGTTTCGAGCATCCAAGCAGAAGCGGCAGTTAAAAACCCAGTCAAAGTATCACTAAGCACAACGACACCAAAACAACGCACCAATGTCACGCTGAATGTAGCAGGTGTACCTAAAAACACAGCCTATACAGGAACCATCTTTTACAAGTCTAAAAAAACCTACATCTCTGGTAAAGTCGGCACACCTAAGAAATTCAACATTAGCACAGCAACAAAAGGCTACAAAGTAAAAATCGAAATCGTTGTGAAATACAACAAACAAACGTATAAATCATACGCATATTTCACACCGAAATGATTGGAATGATAAACCAATATGGCAAAGCATCACTTGTTGCATTCATCTAGCATGAAGCCACAGGAGGTGCTTTTTGCATAGATAAAAACAGCATAGAAAAATGTTAGAATAGATTATTGATGCAAATAAAATGAAAAGGAATTGGATAGTGTGGGGGTTATCAACTCAAATGTAGGTTCAGTTATAGATATGATATTTTTCTTTGGTTGCTTTTTGTATGTAGCATTCACGACTGGATACCCATTCCCGATGCTAGTGTCGTTGATGACAACAGCTGTATTTGCGCTCTTGACTCTGATTTAATACTATCGTTACCAGAAGCTGAGACAAAAGTTCCTCAGAAGTAAAAAAATACGTATCAAAAATCTGATATTAGATTTTTGATACGTATTTTTCGATGTAAGCACGCGTGTAGTAACAGCTTTCTCATATTTTTAACTGTGAAGAGAGACGTAATAGAAGCTTTTTTGTTTACTCAGATAAACTAGCGCGTACGTATAAAGATCCTGCTATCATTTACTGGACGCATTCTTTTGGAAAATAACTTTCACGGATTTTAGAAGCTTATTTAGCAAATAATCAGATACTGTTTCTACATAATTATATTTGCGAGCATTATAATCAATGGTGACCAGCTGATCTAGCAATACTTTTCCTGTTGTCTCCGTATCAATTAAGGGTACATAAAGAGGATATGATCGTGGGGTATTACTTATGGGAGCAAAGATGGCGATATTTGCATGTTCGCTTACTAGGCGATGACTAAGACAAATGTAGGGGCGATAACCTTGCTGTTCATGCCCTTGCTTAGGGTTTAGGTTGATCTTGATGATATCGCCTTGCCTCACCATTTTTCGTCACCGATTGGTTCAAAGTCTTGTAGTTCAGATTGAAAAGGCTCACCTTGGTAATTGGCGAATAAATCTTCGATAGTCAAATCAGCAACTGTTTTGGTAAGGATTATTTTATTGTCAACAACTTCAACAGAAAGGTCATCATTCTCGTGAATATTTAGCGCGTTTAAAATATTATTTGGAAGGCGAACAGCTTTACTGTTTCCCCACTTTTTAATACTAACTGTGGTCATAGCAATTACCTCCTTCATTGATAATCTCATTATAACACAGAGTATATACATTGTATATACTCTGTCTACGGAAGTTTTTTTGTTCCAAAGCCTTTAAATTGAAACATAGGTCATTTCAACAAACTCAGCAACACAACCCCAACCATAATCAACCCAATCCCCGAAAGTATAAACGTCCACTCGAGTGGGCTCTTTTTTTGCTTGAAAATCAGAATTCCGCCAATCGTCGCCACAATCACACACGCTTGTGAAATCGAGAAACTAGTTGCTACGCCAAGCACAGCGGTTGCGAGGAACATGCCAAGGTTCGCGATCGACCACGATAGTCCCGTCAGCAAGTTGAATGTCACATTTTTGCGGGAAATGGCAGATTTTTTCGCTAAATTAATGCCAATGGCGCATGTCAGCATCCCGACGGCTTGTGGTAAGATGATAGCGAAACCAGTCACGTGAAATAGCTGGTTTGTCACGACGTAAAGCGTTAAAAAGAAGGAAGATAGAATAACGATAGCGTAGACATGAATGGAAACCGACTCCTTGATTTGATTCCCCTGTTTTTGAAAACCGGTCATGACCACTCCAACCAAAATGACAAGTACTGCAAAAATACCAATTACAACCGCGCTCGCCGTCTGCCACTCGTGGAAAATGAGGACCGCGAACAGCGTAGCGCCAACGAGTTGTGTCCCATTGGAAATCGGCATCGCCTTGGCGACACTAGACGTGGCGATTCCTTTAAATTGCAGTAGTTGGCCAAAACTCCAAAAAATACCCGACACGAAACTGACGATAAATGAACTAATCGTGATTTCGGGCGATACAATCCAAAATAGAATACATGCGAACAGAAGCGCGCTAATCGACGTCCCGAGTAATTGTTCCTCCGGGGTGCTTTTTCGTAAGTTCGCAATGATGGGCATAAAACCCCAACCAAGAACCGGTAATAAGGCAACGAAATAAATCAACATAATAAGCTTCCTCTCATCTTTAATAATGCCACTTAAACTTATCACGCGCACGATGACTCGGCAATATCCCAAAATTACGGTATTCAATGCGGTAATTTTCGTAGTTTTCGGTAAGGAAGCTTTGTAATAGAATAAGGTCAGGGAAAGGAAATATGAAATGAAAGCGGTAACTAAAATGATTGCAAATCGCGAAAAGAATATCATTCAGTTTTTAATGAAAGCAGGCCAGACACGTGTGGGAGACATTGCGGATCACTTAAGTCTCTCCGAAAAAACAGTATCCAATTCCTTGAAAGAAATCGATCAGTTCCTAAAAGAATTCGGCATGACGGTCGTTCGTAAACCGAAAGTCGGCGTCTATATTGACGGGAATAGCGAGGACTTGGCGCAAGTCACCCGTTTCCTAGGCAACCAAGTGAGCCTCGTTCCTTCCACAAAAGAAGAGCGCGTGATTTACATTTTCAGTACGTTACTAAAAGCAAGCGATTACGTGACGATTCAGGAGCTTTCCGAAGCGCTCTACATCAGCCGCGGAACGATTGAAAAAGACATGATCGAAGTGACGAAAATACTTGCAAAAGAAGGCGTGACGCTCTATAAAAAGCCGAGTAAGGGTATGAAACTCCGTATCAACGAACAAGAAAAGCGCGCCTTGACGTCGAAGTTTATCCGCAATTTTTGGGGCAACAACTGGTATTTGAAACAAGAAGGCGAGAAGGTGCTCCAAGCTTTCGATACGATTCAAGCGGATGTGACCGGAATTTTTCCAGAAGAGGGTTTAAAAGAGATTATCTCGATTGTGCGCGAGTTCAGTGAGACGTATGATTTCGCGTTTACCGACTATGCTTTCCAATCGATTGTGATTCACCTAGCCATTGCGGTAGAACGGATTCGCAAAAAAGAGTACGTTGGAAATCAGGTGAACAGTCTGATGAAAGATGCGCTGGATTCCCAACAACAAAACACGGAAACGCTTGTCGAGATGCTTGAAACGCGACTGGATATCACGATTCCTGATTTTGAAATTGGCTATATTCAGATTCACCTCGCAGCGGCTTACAATCAACGAAATAACAGGTTTCTCAGCAACCAAGTGCAAGATGATGTATCGGAATTTGTGACGGCATGTTTGGCGGAAACGGAATATGATCAAGAGTTGCTAGAAGGCTTGGCGACACACGTGAAGTCGGCGATTAATCGATTGAAGCTCGGCATGAATTTTAAAAATCCGTACCTCAGTAAAATTAAGCAAAACTTCCCGCGAGCGTTTGAGGAAGCGCTGTATTTGAAAACGGAGGTGGAGGCGAAATACGAGGTGCAAGTGAATGAAGATGAAACGGCTTATATCGCGCTTCATTTCGAGGCGTATCACGAGCGAATGCGTTCCTTCCCTGATCTAATTCGGGTGGTGCTTGTGTGCAGTACTGGCCTGGGTTCATCGAGATTGCTTGCCGCCAGAATTAAGAAATATTTCCCGATGATTCAGATTGAAAAAATCCTATCCGTGCAAGCGATGATGGAGTCGGACGTTGATGTGGATCTCGTTATTAGCACGATTTATCTCGAACTGGAAACGGTGCCAAGTATTGTCGTGAGCCCGATGATGAACAAGGAGGACTTGCAACAAGTGGAGCGGCATATGGACAAGGTGAAGCGCCGAAAGAAGAATGTGAGTCAGCCGTTTTTAGATTTAATCCAGCCCGAACATATTTTAGCGGGGTTGGAGGTTACGACGATGGAAGCGGCGATTACCGAGATTGGCGAGATGCTGATTGCGCGTGATATCGCGAAGCCGGGCATTGTGAAGAGCGCCCTTTTGCGGGAGGAATTGTCGTTCACATCGTTTGATGACATGGCGACGCCGCACGCGGATCCAGCGCTGATTAAGAAGTCGGCGATCGTCATTGCGACACTCAAGAAACCAGTGAAATGGGGACTGGTGGACGTTGATAAAATATTTTTCATCGCGCTGACCGAGAATAATGGTTTAAATTTAGACGCGGTATACGAGCAATTTTACAATTATATTGATAATAAAAAGTGGCTGGAAAAGCTGATGACGCTTGAGACGGCTGAGGAAATATATGAGCATTTAATAAAGGATGGGATGTAATGGAAGTAAAGGATATCTTGACAAAAGAACTCGTCGTTTTTGATTTAGAAGCGACAACGAAGGAAGCGGCGATTCGGGAAATGGCGGTGATTCTGGATTCGAAGGACATTTTGGCGGACAAAGAGGTCTACATCCAAGCTGTTTTGGATCGGGAAACGCATGCGACGACAGGGATTGGGAATAATATCGCGATTCCGCACGGTAAAAGTGGTAGCGTGAAACATTCGGCGATTGCTTTTGCCCGCACGAAGCACCTGATTGAGTGGGAATCGCTTGATGACGAGCCGGTAAACATGATTTTCCTACTTGCCATCAGCGACTCCGACAAAACCGACGCCCATTTAAAAATTCTA
This sequence comes from Listeria sp. SHR_NRA_18, assembly GCF_003856515.1. Classification (NCBI taxonomy): domain Bacteria; kingdom Bacillati; phylum Bacillota; class Bacilli; order Caryophanales; family Listeriaceae; genus Listeria; species Listeria sp. SHR_NRA_18. Next base: position 215,367 of record NZ_QPKR01000006.1, on the reverse strand, counting down.
GCTGAAATCGCGACCAAGCTCATGGATGACGATATCGTCGCAGGCTTGAAAGAAACGCGAGACAAAGAGGAAGTTATCCGTATTTTAAACGAAGGAGTGGTAGAAGTATGAAACGAAAAATAATCGCAGTAACCGCATGTGCAACGGGAGTGGCCCACACATATATGGCAGCGCAAGCACTGAAAAAAGGCGCGAAAAAGATGGGCGACTTGATTAAGGTGGAAACCCAAGGCGCGACTGGAATCGAGAATGAATTGACGGAAAAAGACGTGAACATTGGTGAAGTTGTGATTTTTGCAGTGGATACGAAAGTGCGAAATAGTGAGCGCTTTGCTGGGAAAACGATTCTTGAGGTTCCTGTCAGCGCGCCGATTAAAGATGCCGAAAAGGTGATTAACGAAGCACTGAAACTAATCGATGAGAAATAGGGGGAAACGAATATGTTTAGAAAAATTGGGAGCGAGCTTAAAAAACATGTTTTAACAGGTATTTCATATATGATTCCACTCGTTATTGCGGGTGCGGTGATCATGGCGATTGCGCGTGTTGGTGGTTCTTTTTACGGGATTACGAATATTTGGGACGCGAAATATGCGGATAGTGCGAACGGTATTATTTCGCTACTGCATAGTTTAGATGGCTTCGGTGGCTTGGCGCTCGGCATGATGTTCCCTGTCATTGCAGCGTTTATCGCCTATTCGATTTCGGATAAACTGGGAATTGCACCAGGACTTGTCGGCGGTTTGCTGGCTCGCGATATTGGTGCTGGGTTCCTCGGCGCGCTTGCGGCAGGTTTGATCGCAGGTTACGCATGTCTTTTGATTAAAAAATATGTCAAATTACCAAAATCGGCAGCATCGATTGTGCCCGTCTTTTTAGTGCCAGTATTCGGAACATTGATTACTGTACTCATTATAAATTATGTTGTCGGAATTCCGTTTGCTGACTTGAATAAAGCGCTTGAATCTTGGTTGAACGGCATGTCAGGAACGAACCAAATTTTGATGGCGGCAATTATTGGGGCGATGGTTGGATTTGACTTAGGTGGACCGGTAAATAAGGCCGCAGTTACGACCGCGATGGCCCTGTTGACGAGTGGCATTTACGCTCCGAACACAGCCGCGCAAGTCGCGATCATCATTCCACCACTAGGCTTAGGACTTGCAACATTGATCGCAAAACGAAAATACAACACCGAAATGCGTGAAGCTGGGAAATCCTCGCTGATTATGGGACTCGTTGGTATCAGCGAAGGCGCGATTCCGTTCGCCGTAGAATCTCCGCTAAAAGTCATTCCGGCAACTGTGCTTGGTTCGGCAATTGGAGGCGCGCTCGCAGTAGGACTTGGCGCGATTAACCAAGCACCAATCAGCGGTTTTTATGGCTGGTTCACCGTGCAAAATTGGTGGTTTTACATTTTAGCCATCGCAGTTGGAACGCTTGTCGTAGCAGGGATGTCGGTCGCTTTGCGGAAAGATAGCGCAGGTCAGGAAGAATCGTATACCGTCGAAGAAGATGATTTTGATGAAGCAGAATGGGAAGCTTAAAAAACGGAGGTAATTATGGTTAAAGCACACATTGTGAATCACACGCATTGGGATCGGGAATGGTATTTCACGTCCGCCGATGCGTTAGTGTTAAGCGAACAACTTTTTACAGAGGTTATCGAGGAACTACAGGCGCATCCAGAGGCAAATTTCGTGTTGGACGGACAATTATCGATTTTGGACGATTATGTCGCGTTATATCCTGAAAAAATGGACGACATAAAAAAATTGATCGCGGATAAACAGTTATTTATTGGACCGTGGTTCACACAAACAGACGCGTTTTTCGCGCACGGCGAATCGATTTTGAGGAACGCGATGATTGGAATTTTTGATAGTAAAAAGTACGGCGATTACATGGAAATTGGGTATTTGCCGGATACATTTGGCTTTAACGCGCAGATGCCGACGCTACTTAGTCAGGCTGGATTTGATAATATCATTTTTTGGCGCGGGATTCATCTCGGCGAACACGTTCAGTCCACCTATTTTAAATGGAGCGGATTGGGCGATGCGGCGCAGATTTACGCGATTAATATGCCGCAAGGATATGGAACTGGGATGTTGCTCGAGCCGACGACGGCGTATGTGGATGGGCGTCTCGATCCGGCGATTGATTTTATCGCGAAATACAGCGCCACGCAAGAAGTTCTGATTCCATCGGGAAATGACCAGCTGAACATCATTACAAATTTTGCGGAGAAACTGGCGGAGATAAACAAGATGGGGCGCCATTCCTACGAGTTGAGCACGTATCAAGATTTCATCGCGTACGCCAAAACGTTGCCAGATTTGGAGGAATATCGTGGCGAATTCAGAAGCCCGGTTTTGGCTCGCGTGCACAAAACAATCGGTTCCAGTCGCATGAACATCAAGTTGAAAAGCGCCGAATTGGAGCAAAAATTACTGACACGCATCGAACCGCTACTCGTCATCGCGAAAGCATCGGGAATCCCAATCAGTGAACGCTTGCTGATGCACACGTGGAAAAAACTACTCGAAGGTCAGGCGCACGATAGCTTGGCGGGATGCGTTTCCGATCCGGTTGCGGAAGATATCATGCATCGAATGAAGGAAGCCGACGAATTGTGCGACAGTATCGAAAACACGATTGTGAAAAAAATCGCCGACGACCTACAGCTTGAGGCCAATGAAATCCTGATTTTCAACACGGAATTGGCAACGTTTAACGGCTACAAAGAAGTCCAAGTTATCACGAAAAACAAGCAAATCAACTTTCCAGAATGCCCAGACGCGACGATTGTTCAATCAGAATACATCGAATCGCGAGAGGACGTTCTGGAGGAAACGCCAGCTGGGAATCGCTTTATCGAAGAGCCTGGATACTACGTTTTGCAAGTGAGACTCAAAATCGAGATTCCCGGCCTTGGCTACCGCGTCCTGACTTTTGAAAACAGCGAAAAAGCGCTCGAAGAAATGACCGCGATGACGGATGTCTCGATAAGCAATCCATTCTACAAAATTGGATTCCAAGACGGCGCCATTCATCTGGAAACAGCAACCGGCGAGAAGCATCCCACTTTTATCGAACTAGAAGACGACGCAAACGCAGGCGACACCTATGATTTTTCACCATTAGCAAACGATGCCCCGCGCGATTTTCGATTCACAAAAGCAACAACAGAGAAATCCAGCCAAGTCGAGCGCCTAATTTTGACCGGCGACCACGCATTGCCATTTGACCTAGAAGACCGACTGACCCAAAACGGCAAACAAGGCGACCTCTCTGTAAAAATGACCTTGGAATTGCATCACGATAGCGCATTGCTTCATTGCAACCTAGAAGTGAACAACCAAATCCAGAGTCATCGTCTACGCCTGAAAATCAATACCGACGTGAAAACCGACACGAATATCGCCTCCCTCCCGTTCGGCTACATCGAGAGAAAGCCCGGCGTCCCAGCGAATTGGCAAGACACATACAGCGAAATGCCCGTCGATATCGAACCACTCGAACAAAGCGTGACGCTAACAAACGAGACCAAGAGTTGCACAATCTTCACGCGAGGCATCAAAGAATACCAACAATCCGGCGACCAATTAGCGCTAACCCTACTTGCAACGACAGGCCAACTCGGCAAACCAAATCTCGCCTACCGTCCAGGCCGTGCATCAGGCGACACGACGAAAAAAGGCCACGTCCTGATTCCAGCAGAAAGCGCCCAACTAATCGGTCACCACACATTCTCACTAGCCATCTGCCTAGATTCACGAAGCTTCGACGAACACGAAACCGCCCAACACAGCAGACAATTCAACCAAACAACGGTTTCCTATCAACGCCAAGCCTACAATTATTTCCTGCACCGCTTGGACAATAAAATCCAAAAAACAGAACAGAAACGAGGCTTAAAACGCACCTTACAACTAAGCGACATACCAAAATCCTACCTTGTTTCCGCCTGTCACCCGTCCTATTACGAGGCAGACAAATACATCATTCGGATCGAAAACCCAACCAACACACCACAAAAAATCGATCCATCACACCTAACAAAAGGCAACATAACGCTGGTAAATGCCCTAGAAGAACCCATCACAAACCAAGACTTTATAATTCCAGCCTATGACGCCATCACAATCCGACTGCCCTTAAAAAAAGAAACATAAAAACCACATATAAATCAAGTTCTTGCTTGCCTTTTCCATGAAAGAAAGGTATATTTATAAGTGAGCCGTTTTTGAAATGGCAGCTAATTTGTCATGCTAGATGGGGACGTAGCGGAGCCCTGTAACCCACAATCCGCTCTAGTGGGGTTGAATTCCTTATCGAGGCTTTGTACCTGTTTGGTCAGCCCTTTGTAAGTGGTGTTGACGTTTGGGTCTTGCGCAATGGGAACCTGTGAACCATGTCAGGTCCGGAAGGAAGCAGCATTAATCAGTGCTTTCCATGTGCCGCGAGGTAGCCTGGGCTGAGCTAACTGCAAAGGTAACGCAGATGGATACATCGCCGGAATAAGGTGCATGGCATTATAATTTAAAACGATACAAGCCTTCTTTCTTCATTGAGAGGAGGCTTTTTGTTGGAGGCGTTCGAACGAAGTGAGTTACGCCTCCAATATGCATGAGAGCGAAGCGAGCAAGTAATCCGCCAGTAGTTGTTCGACCACCTCCAAACAACGAGTAGTAATAGCCCAACCTATCTAATTCCCCCAACATACGCTATACTAGATAAAAGAGGTGAATGAAATGCCAGTAGAAAATCAAGGTGTGAATTTACTAGAACTGCGGAAAGCTCCAAAGTTGAACCCCGAGATACAAGGGGAAATAGAGGATTACGTGACGTGGGAACGCGAAGATAAACTATACTTCGGCCGAATCGAAAAAATGCTGATCAACTCAGCGATCGTAGCGATTGACGAAGATTTGCAAAAAGAGCACAATGCACCAGTGCGTACGGTGGTTAATTTTAAGAAATATCGAGTAGTCGAGTTAGAGAAATAAATAACGAAAAAGAAGCGCTGACCCCTGATGGTTTGGCGCTTCTTTCGTTATTCTGATAGGAATCTTCTTGTTCAAAAGCAGTCACAAAAGTCTGCACATCATGGAAGTAAAAGGTGTTTGCATAGTTTTTATTTTGAATTGCGAAGTGGTATACGCCATCCAAGTTATGCGGAATATCTGAATTAGCGTCCCACACAACAGATTGCTCTATCTCTAAGAAAGTATAGCGCTCACCGGCAAAAGAAAAACTATTCACGTTGATTCCATTTTTTGTGATAGCATCGTCGTCCAATACCACAACACGGTCAGCAGGAACTGGTTTGACACTTGCTGCCATGTTCTCTGGTAATAGGAATGTATAATAATTGGGCTCAGTAACGGTTCCCAATGTATCATAAGTCGTACTTTTGATGCCTAATATCACAGTTAGATGCCCGCTATTGCCTGTAACTTTCTTTGTGAATTTTGCTAGAGTCATGTCATTAACATCAATCTTATTCTGCATATCGTCGATCGATACAGCTTTTTCTACGGTAGGAGTTTTACTAGGAGCGCTATCGTCATTCGAACACGATATATTGAAAATCAGACTGACAAGCAATAGGACAAAAATTGGATATTTTAAAACGGACATCGTTATTTAACCACTTTTTTATTCACAACAGGACTCACATTATTCGCGGCATCAAATTGCTTAATAGAAAGACCAGTTCCGACTTTCTGCTTCGGTATTTTGACGCTGTATTTGCCTTTCGCATCGACTTTTGCTGAGCCGAGTAATTTCGTCTGGAAGTAAACGCATACTGTCGCGCCTTTTTCACCTGTGCCAGTAACGGTTGTTGCAGTGCTCTTAATCGTGTTGACTGTTGGTGCTTTTGGCGGAGTCACGTCTTTTACTGTGATGACTGTAGCCTTACTCACACGTTTCGCGATATCTGTGACTTGGACACTTAACTTAGTGTTTGCGGGTTGTTTGGCGATTCGTAGGTTGAATGCGCCAGTTGTCGTTGCATTTCCAGTCGCAACCACTTGATTTTTGCTGTTTTTCACGACAACTTTGGCGGATTCTACCGTCTGTCCTTTGATTTGCGTGTCTTTATCTGTGAATGTCGTTACTTTCGGAGCTGCTGGTGCAACGCCTTTTGCGACAATGATGCGTGCTTTTGTTTCGTTGGTACCGTTTTTGAAAGTCAGCGTTAGCTTGTTGCCAGCTTTTTGCAATGGAATCCAGACTTTATATTGGCCATTCGCCGCGGCTTTCCCTTCACCGATTTTCTTCGTGCCTTGGAAAACTTTCACTTCGGTGTTTGCTGGGACTTTTCCTGTGGCATAATTAGTGTTGTCATAAAGTATTGCTGGTTGCGCCTTAATCACGTTTTTCGATAGGGCATGCCAAACGTTGATTTTACCGTATCCAGATTCGATATCGAAAAATGCTGGTAATGGTAGCGCTGGGATTACTTCGCCGTATTCGTCATACATAACCTCGTCTTCTTCGGCGTATTTATTCTCTTCGCCTGAAAACGCAAGCGGGTTCGTTGTTGTACGCAAAATTTGGCGTATTTCAGCAGGTTTCAAGGCTTTATTTTGACCTTTTAGAAGACTAACAAGGGCTACAACGTGAGGTGTCGCCATACTTGTACCGTCCATGTAAGCGATATTTCCATCAGGAATTGTGCTGGCAATTTTACTTCCTGGTGCTACGACATCTAGCTCGCGTCCGTAGTTGGAATAATCAGCTACAATGCCAAATGGATTCGTTGCGCCGACTGCAATCGTGTATTTAGAATAAGCAGGATAGGAAATCTCCTCCATACCGTCATTACCACTCGCTGCAACCACTGTGATTCCTTTTGCATCAGCGTTTTTCAGCACATATTCAAGCGTACGGCTATACGATCCACCAAGGCTCAGATTGATGACATCGACTTTTTGATCAATCGCATATTGAATCCCGCGAGCAACCGCATCCGTATCACCATCCCCATCGGCATTCAAGACTTTTACTGGCAAAATAGTTGCGTTTTTTGCCATACCTTTCATGCCTAAATTATTGTCGGCATTCGCTGCGATAACACCGGCAACATGCGTACCATGATTGTTATCGTCCATCGCCGAACCTTCACCATTTGGATCAACAAAATTCTTAGCATTATTGTTATCAACTCTGCCTTGAAGCTCTTTCAAACGGCTATCAACACCAGTATCTACGACAGCAACTTTAACTGCCGCTAATTTCTGACTCGCCGTTGCTTTCCAAAAATCATCTTGCTGAATATCGACATTGGCGGCATCTTTCAAGACAGAATTTTTGTTAATCGCCCATTGGTAAGCGTCGTACGTACCATTTGTTTTCGTATAAGTCGTGACTTCTTCCACATATTCTACATCAGGAAGACTATCAATCGCTTGTTTACGCGTATTAGCCTCACTTTTGCTGAAGCTTTTCAGAGAATTATCAGACGTCGGTTGATAAACAGTGTAGAAGTCGTCCATCGCTGTAGACGCTGAATCATCAAGTTCTGTCGTCTCCATACTGTAAGCACTCGCTTTTTTCACAAGGCTTTTCGCGGAAGCATTCGGTTTCAACTTAACGATAAACTTACTTGTACCTGATTTCGCAAACGTTGTCGAGATATCTAAGCTGCCAAAAATACTGCTCAAACTGCTACCAGACATGTTTTGGCTATCAATCTTATTTTCTAATGCCGTGATTTGGTTGGCAAGAGAAGTAGGAACTGTGTCTTTGATGAGGCTTGAGATCGTATTGAACGCTTTCGCTTCTTCTTTTGAAATCGTATATTCACGTTTTTCTGCAGCGGCTTTAATAACTGGGCGTAAAACTTTTAAATTATTGTAGACAGTTGTTCGTGCACTGCTATTTAGCAAGAATTCTTTCACTAAAAATGGAGAAGCTTTGTAGTAGAGTTTAGAAATGTCTTTACCAGCATCAGAACTTGCCAGCAAACCATCGCGAATCGACCGTGCATCTTTTAGAATATCTGCCGCACCATCTTTGCCAGCTAGGGCTGTTTCCGCAGCACAATTCGCGTCTTGTTCAGCAGGATAATTCGGTGGTAAGAACACTTCTTCATATTTAAGCGAATACGGCGCAACCACTGTCGAAGGATCCTCTTCTGGTATGTAGGAAACTTTCAACCAGTATTCGCCATTCCATGCATCTGGGAAGTTAACGCTTACCGTGTTTTTTTCGCCAGTACCCACGCGATAATTAAAGAATGTTTCGTCATCTAAGGCTTGATCCTTACTTGGATATATCGCCATCGATAGTATTTGTTTACTAGTTAACGTTACCTTAAAATGTGTGTGACCAGAATCTTTGGTTGCAGGTGCAACAATTTTGTACCATGCTTCACTTTCTTTAGCCGGGAATGTATCATTGTGAACCTCTTGCGCCTTCAGTAATGTGGGTGAAGGAATAGATGTCTCTGTTACCGCTTTCACTTGAGACAGTGGTAAGCAGACAAGTAGGAACACAGTGAGCATAATGAGTAGTTTTTTAAGCATTTTATAACCCCTTTTCATATGATGTCGTTCTAGGTTATTGTATCAAAATAAGCGGGCAAATACAAGATTTATTTGGTATGACTTTGAGGCGTAGTGATACGCAGTAATTCTTTAGTTGGATAGACTAGAAATACCTTGAAGTGTATTTTTATCATTAATAATTAAACTTTTTGTAAGCTTAAATAAACAGTCAATTTGGGTATGATTGATTATTTAACACAAAATGTGGTGGTTAATCATTGATAATATCTTCAAATAAAGATATTATATATATAAATATCAGAAAACTAAAAATATAAAAATGGAGGAATAAAAATGCAACAGAGAAAAGGGTACTTTTTTAAGGATATACAAAAAATGAGTATATTGGCTTTAGTAACCATCTTAGCTTTTGGTATTGCAGTGCCTGTGCAAGCAACAGGGAATATGAAAGCCACATATATAGCGTTTGATGGTAAGCAGTATGAATATTATTCTAAAACGATTAGTAAGCAACCAACGTGGCAACATACTGCATATAATAAAGCATCATCCACAACGCAAACGGTAAAATACAATGTATCACGGGAGAAGTATGTGAAAGGTAGTGTATCTACTGCGGCAGAGTTCGGCTTAATGAAGACGGGTGTTAAAGTTTCCGCTGAGGTCGGTGTAGGGAAAACGGTAAAAGAGAGTACTACAGTTACTTTTGCTATCCCGCCAAAGAAAAATGCTAATCTAGCATATGGTTCACAGAAATTTTCAACAGCAGGATACATTGTTACCTATTCTAGAGGAAACGTCCAGTCTAAAAAAGCAATCAACGGTAATTGGACATATTCAGCATACTCATCCATGACGGAGTTTTAACAATGAAATACAGAAAAATACTAGTCACAATACTAATCCTCACTCTCACCATCATCACAGGATGCTCTGAAACCAGCGAAGAACAGCGATCAAAACCACCAGAAAAAGCAATAACTATCGATGACATGCAAGACAAGATAGACATCGATAATATCATCCTAACGAAGTTTACAAAAACAATGACAGCTACCAAGGGGGATTTTAGCGTTATCCTAGCAATGAAGGACACCGTTTACGATGAATTCCAAACCATCACAACCCCTTACTACTACACTATTCTATTACCAATCTCTATTGAAAACATGGTCGTGGAAGGTGTGAAATCGATACCTGCTCAGAAGTTGAAAAAGCTAACAACAGACGAAGCCGCTAAAGCAGGCATCAAGGTAAACAGCCAAGCATTTGCGGGCGAGCCTTACACATTCTTTTCCATAGAACAGAGCGTGGAATGGAATCCGCATTCCAATAGCAGTCCCAATCTAGAAGGCAAGTACGATTTCGCAATACAGAACGAAGATTTTGTGAATGCCTTCTATTTCTCTGACATTCAGCTTTTTGTCAATGGATTTAATGAAAAAGGAACCTACTAACAAAGAGAAAAGCGTCCTAATTTGGGCGCTTTTTTGATACGTTCTTGTGTTATAATGAATCATAGCGTTAATCACGAATTTACCACACGAGGAGTCGAAACGATGAAATTCACAAAAAAATCATGGGGAATCGCAATTCTGGTAGTCATTTGCATCATCGCCATCCCAGCCGTTATTTTCACGACCAACAAAGCGAAGGCAAGCACGGCAATCAATGAAAAAATCGTGGCATATGGCATTCCAACCGACGACATTATTGATATAAGCGAGCTTAGCTACGATTTCAAAAGTGGTGGGTACGGCCGAATTATAACGACGAAAAAAGACATGGCGAAGTGGAAAGCATACTTGGAAAACCCGAAGCACGAGGAAGATAATTACTACATCACATACGACAAGAACGACAAACAAGTCCGCCAAAAGAAAAATACGAATGATCCGCAGAGTACGGACTGGTATTATATTTTTCACTACGATCGCGGGGAAGTAACCGTAAATGTCAGCGTTTTTGGGAACTGGCTTGATCCTGAGGACAGCAATATGAAGGATTTCCTTGCACTACCAGCCTATTCCAAAAAAATCAAATAAAAGGGGCTGGGACATAACTCCAAACAAGATAAAATCGCCTTACCCTTCATTTCATTTTTTGGGGGTAAGACAAAAATTATGATTTACACAAATCGAGCGAAAGCGTTTGTATTCAGGAAGTTTGGTGGAAGCCGGAAGCGGAGCATACTGGTGTATGTGAGAACCGGAAGTCCGCCAAACTCCCTGAATGCGAGCGCTTGTCGCCGATTTATTTGGGTTATGTCCCAGTAGCTTTTGCGTTATTCGGTGTCTTTTGGTTCGGGATTCTCATCGTCAGCCTTCTTTTTCGTCGGCAAAATAATTTCTTTGTCACCGGGAAGTACGATGGTGTAATCGTTCTTCTTCACCAGTTTGCCGTTGTCGAAGTCTGGGAAATCTGCTTTTTGTGCCATGCTATGACCTCCATTTCTCTCCCATTATACTACAAATCTCATTTTCTTTCCTTATATGCTTGTAAAAGGAGCGCGTAAATGGGATAATTTTAAAGAAGAAGTTGCCACGGAATAAAGTGAAGAAGGAGCGTTAAACCATTGAAAATTACGAAAAAACTCGCGATCTCGCAAAAAGAGTGTTTTGATACGATTATGAATTCGGTTGTCCATGATGTCAAGGCGGCAACAGGAAAGAAACCGCTTGTGCAGAAGTTGGAAGGTCTGAAATTCAAGCGCAAAATGGCGAACGGTTCGGAGGCAATCATGATTATTACGAAATGCACGCCACCTTCCGTATACGAATTCCAGACAAAAACGCACGTGAATACGCATACGACTAGCTACACGATTGAGGCTATCACTGAGCATACGTGTGAAGTGATTTACGACGAAACGGTGGAAGCAAAAACATCGATGGCGCGCTGGAACAATATCCTTGTTGGCGGAATGCTAGGATTCACGCGTAAGAAACGAATTACCCGGATGCTAGACGGAATCGAAGCCTTAGTAATCCAGCAACACAAAGATTTAGTCTCGAAAATTGAAGGCTAACTCGAACTTATCAAACAGGTTTTTATAAGCTATAATGGAAATACAGAATACGCAGAATGCAGACAAGCAAAATTGGAATGAAGAGAAGCTGGGAGATGGACTACAGACTCACTTTGTTCCTCTGCATATTGGTACTGTAACTCATTTTATTCGAACAGTACCAACAAAGATGAGTACTTGTCGCTTCGCTGAAAGGAGTAAGAATGGCATATCAAGCACTATACCGTGTTTTCCGACCGCAAAGTTTTCAAGATGTAGTCGGGCAAGAACATGTAACGCGAACACTCAAAAATGCTATCGTCCAAAATAAGACGTCTCATGCGTACTTGTTTTCTGGTCCGCGTGGAACGGGTAAAACGAGTGCGGCGAAGATTTTTGCGAAGGCGATTAACTGTCCGAATAGCGTGGACGGCGAGCCTTGTAATGATTGTGAGATTTGTACGGGTACGACGGATGGTTCGATTCCTGATGTTCTCGAGATTGATGCGGCTTCCAATAATGGTGTCGAGGAAATTCGTGATATTCGGGAAAAGGTGAAGTATGCGCCTACCATCGCGAAGTATAAAGTGTACATTATCGATGAGGTGCACATGCTTTCGACGGGTGCTTTCAATGCGCTTTTAAAAACGCTCGAGGAACCGCCGAAACATGTCATCTTTATTTTGGCGACGACGGAACCGCATAAGTTACCGCTGACCATTATTTCGCGGGTGCAGCGTTTCGATTTCAAACGAATCACGACGCAAGACATTATTGGGCGTTTGGCGTTTATTTTAGAAGAGGAAAAAATTGCGTATGATGCGAAGGCGCTCGACATTGTGGCCCGCGCGGCAGAAGGCGGGATGCGTGACGCGCTCAGTTTGCTGGACCAAGTTATTTCATACGGCACGCAAGAAGTCACGGTTGCTGACGCACTCGAAATCACCGGTTCTGTAGCGCAAGGCATGCTCACCGAACTCGTGCAAGCAGTAATCAACTCCGACGCAAAAATGGCATTGGAAAAGCTGTCCGGACTACTTGCAGAAGGAAAAGACCCAGTTCGTCTAGTGGAAGACCTGCTCGTCTTTTTCCGCGATGTGTTGCTATTCCAAAAGGCACCGGATTTAACGGATGCCATGGAGCGCGCGCTGATCGATGAAGCGTTCCAAACATTAGCGACGTCTGCCGATGCGAATAAAATATACCAATACGTGACGATTTTGAATGACGCAGGACAACAAATGCGTTTTTCCAATCATCCGGGCATTTACATTGAAGTCGCGCTCGTGCAGTTGATTCAAGTTGGCGGAGGAGCTCCAGTTGCTGTCGCGACACCAAATACAGCGGTCACGCCAAGTCAAGATGTTGCCGAACTCGTGAACAAAGTCGACCGTTTAGAGCAAGAATTAAACGACCTAAAACGTCAAATCGCGAATGGTGCAACGGCTGGAAACGGAGCGAACGCCCAATCGGCTGCACCGCGCAAGAAGCAAGCCATCTCAGGGAACAAGCAATTTAAAGCACCAGTAGGCCGGATCAATTCCGTACTAAGCGCTGCGAAAAAGCAAGATTTGCAGTTAATTCGTAGCTGTTGGAGCGACCTGATTTCGATGCTAATGGCCTCACAAGCCGCACTTTTAAATGAAGCAGAGCCTGTAGCTGCCTCTAGCGACACTTTTGTGTTAAAATTTAAGCATGAGATTCATTGTCAAATGGCGATGGATAATCCCAATTTTGTAGAAACAGTAACGAACGGCATTTCGCGGCTGACGAAGAATAACTACAGCTTCATCGGTATTCCCGAAGATCAATGGGGCGAAATCCGCGAAAACTTCCTGAAAAATGCGGACAACACCGAATCCGAAGACGGCGGCGAAAAACCGTCAGAACCGGCGGAAGATCCAATTATCAGTGAAGCTGCGAAACTAGTTGGAGAAGGCTTACTTGAAATTAAAGAATAAAAAACTAAGATAAGAAAGAGGAGATTTAACAATGCGTGGAATGGGAAATATGCAAGGTATGATGAAACAAATGCAAAAAATGCAAAAAGAAATGGCAAAAGCACAAGCAGAACTAGAAGAAAGAAGCTTCACAGGAACAGCAGGCGGCGGCATGGTAACCGTTGAATTGACCGGAAAACGCCTAGTAACAGACGTCATCGTAAAAGAAGAAGTAGTAGACCCAGAAGACATCGAAATGCTACAAGACCTAATCTTAGCAGCAACAAACGATGCACTAAAACAAGTAGAAGACACAACAGCAGCCACAATGGGCAAATTCACGCAGGGTATGAACCTACCAGGAATGTAATTTAAATAGTCCCTATACAATGTAAATCGGCGACAAGCGCTCGCATTCAGCAGATTCGGCGGACTTCCGGTTCTCACGTACACCAGTACGCTCCGCTTCCGGCTTCCACCGAATCTGCTGAATACAAGCGCTTTCGCTCGATTTGTTGGTAGCAGAATTTAGACGCCTACCCAATAAATTGAAAGAAAGGCAAGGAGGAAACCCCAGATGCATTATCCGGAGCCGATAACTAAACTGATGGACAGCTTTATGAAATTGCCAGGGATCGGACCGAAAACGGCTGCGCGGCTGGCTTTTTTTACGTTGGACATGAAAGAAGAAGATGTGCTTGATTTTGCGAAGGCGCTTGTGGACGCGAAACGTAATTTGAGTTTTTGCTCCGTTTGTGGACATATTACGGACAAGGACCCGTGTTATATTTGTGCGGATATGTCGCGTGATCGCAGTATTATTTGTGTCGTTCAGGAAGCGAAGGACGTGATTGCGATGGAAAAAATGCGTGATTTCCACGGTTTGTATCATGTGCTTCACGGTACGATTTCGCCGATGGATGGGATTGGTCCAGAAGATATTAATATTCCTGATTTGCTGAAACGCCTGCAGGATGATACGATTCAAGAAGTAGTTTTGGCGACGAATCCGAATGTGGAGGGCGAAGCGACGGCGATGTATATTTCAAGGTTGTTGAAACCGTCGGGCATTAAAGTGACGCGAATTGCGCACGGGCTCCCAGTTGGCGGCGATTTAGAGTATGCTGACGAAGTGACGCTATCCAAAGCACTAGAAGGACGACGCGAAATTTAAAAACGAGGTGAGCGAAATGGAAACAAGAAGCGACAAAAATGCGAAATCTCCACGTAAAAAGAAGCAAAAGATTGGAAAAATGCATAAATCATATGACGCGTATTTAGTAGAATTGATCGAGGTTACCCAAGAAAAATGGAATCAACATCGAGACATTGCGCGTAAAAGTTTTGGTTATAATTCGGAAACGGAATATGAATTAAAGAAAGCAGAAGCCAAATATTTTTATCTTTTTCGTGAAGCTAGACATCGTAACTTAAGAAACTCGCCGAAATAAAATAGGACTAGAGATCATGGTTGTGGTCTCTAGTTTTCTAGTTAATGGAGTGTGAACATGAAGAAAAAACGGGGTATGATGATTGGAGCAATAGTACTTGTCGTGGTGCTTTTGTTTATGAGTTTTCGAACGACGCTGTTTGATCCGCTAGGTTTCCGCGTGAAGCAAGCTTTGAATATTTCTAGTTCTGCGAGTTCGGATGATGAGCCAATTGTGTTTATTCATGGCTTTGACGGCTCTAATTGGACGTTTTTCACAACGACGGTTCGCTATAGCGCGACTAATTTTGCGACGCGCTCGTTGACATTGCTCGTTCGTGAAAATGGAGATATCGAGGCTTCGGGCGTCTACGATAAAGGCATGAAGCGGCCGATGATTCGTGTGAATTTTGAAAATCCGCGATCAATTATACCGAATAATGCTACGTGGTTTTCCAAGGCAATGGACACGCTAAAAACCGATTATGGCATTGAAAAAGTGGATATTGTCGCGCATTCCTACGGCGGTTTGACGTTCGTTAACTTCCTGCAAAAGTACAATTATCAGTCGGACAGCTATCCAAAAGTGGACAAATTCACCGCGATTGGGACACCATTCAACGGTTCCGCAGTATCTAGCGATGGGGAAACACCGTATGATCTAACCGCTACTGGACCGAAAAAAGAATCGGCTTACTTTCAAGAAATGATGAAGCGCAAAGCTAAGATTCCAGCTAATTTGCAAGTGCTGAATATCGTTGGGGACTTGGATGATGGCAGCCGGAGCGATGGACCAGTTGCCGTGGATAGTGCGAAAAGTGCGGCTTTCCTATTTAGTAAAAACGATTACCGAGAAGTGCTGTTCACCGGCCGATTTGCACAGCATAGTTGGCTGCATGCTAATATCAGTGTCGATCGGGAAATTAAAGCGTTCCTAGAAAATAATAATTAAATAAAGCGGTTCAGACTATAATAATAGTTAACTTGAATAAAAAAGTATTTTCTGACAAATTTTTGACGGAATCGAAAAAATGAGGTAAAATAGAGTAGGCTTTATAAATAAGTCTTTTTGTGTGCAACTTATTTGTAGAGTCTCATCCCAAGTAGGCAGGGCTGTAAGTGCTAGTTACAGTCCTGCCTATTTTTACATACTAAGATTGAGTGGTTGGCCATATGGTAAATTCATTGATATTGACATCGTCAGGTTGTTCTATTGCAAAAGCAACGACGCTTGCAACTCGATCTGGCGTAATACCAAATTTTTTATACTCTTGTGTCATGGTTGTTAAAGTCCGTGTATCTGATATAGTCTCTAATAATTCGGTATTGATTGCGGCTGGATATAGCGTTGCTGTACGAATGTTTGTGCCTTCCTGAGCAGATTCCATTCGCAAAACTTCCATCAAATTACGAACTGCCCATTTTGTTGCTCCATAGACAGCGCCACCTGGATAGCTTTTTAGACCGGCAACAGATGAAGTCGTGATAATGTGTCCGGATTTTTGTGAAATGAAGGTTGGAAGTACTGCTGCGATACCGTTTAGCACACCGTTGATATTCACTTCAACTAACTGCCTCCATTCCGTTACTTGCATTGCTGAAAGAGGTGAATTTGGCATAATTCCTGCATTTAAGAAGATAGCATCTATTTTACCGAAATGTTTTTTCGCAAGTTGAACGAGTCTTTCATTATCTTCTTGTTTTACAACATCGGTCACCAGATACATCGCTTCACCACCAGCGTTTACTATGGATTCGACAATCTTCTGTAGCTTATCCTCTCGACGCGCGCCCAACACCACTTTGGCACCTTTTTTAGCTAACAAGCGTGCTGTTGCTTCCCCAATACCGCTAGAAGCTCCTGTAATTACTACAACTTTCCCTATGATACTCATAAAACTCCTCCTTGCGTCTATTTGTAAAATCAGTGAATCTTTTTTGTGATTTTTGCAGGTGCTCCAACGACAATGACATTATCTGGGACGTCTTTGGTGACGATAGATCCTGCTGCAATAATGGAATTCTCACCAATTGTGACCCCTGGTAATACAGTGGCCGCTGCTCCAATCCAAGCATTTTTTTTTATATGAATAGGCTTCGTAGAGAGTCCTCTGCGATTTGAGGGTTCTATTAAATGATTTACTGTAATAAGATTTACTCGAGGCCCAATTAAAACATAATCATCTAAAGTAATTCCACCTAAGTCAACAAACATCGCATTCCGATTAATGAAAACGTGTTTTCCGAGCGTTATATGCTTTCCAAAATCTGTATGAAAAGGCAACATTACATTGACTGTATTGTCTATATTTTCCCCTATAATTGCTGATAAAATCTGATTTGTCTCTTGTTTGGAGTGGAATTTAGTGTTTAAGTCAACTAATCTCTCGTCATTTTCTGCTTGTAAGCGGTGAATCTCGTCAAAAACTGGATCTGATATTTTGATTTCTTTACCATTGATTTGCTCTCTTAGTGTAACCGCCAAATTTATCCCTCCTAGATACTTGTTATTCTTAGTTTAGGATAGTATTATATATATGTCTAATACTTATAAAATATAACCAAGTATAATTAATTATTATAGGAGGAATTATGGAATTTCGAGTACTGAAATATTTTTTAGCAGTAGCCAGAGAAAAAAACATCAGCAAAGCAGCTGTGAGCCTACATCTTTCTCAACCAACTTTGTCCAAGCAGTTAAAGGAATTGGAAGAAGAATTAGGAGTGACGCTTTTTGAGCGAGGAAACCGTGAAATTCGACTAACGGAAGAAGGTCTATTTTTGCTAGACAAGGGAAATGAGATATTGAGCTTAGTAGAGAAGACGACAATGAATTTAAGGAAAGACAAATTGGTCACTGGAGAAATCTATATCGGGGGTGGAGAGACAAGAGCCATGTCACTAATCGCTAAATGGACTAAAAGAATATTAAATAACTCCCCAGAGATAAAAATTTATTTATACAGTGGAAATGCAGATGATATAATGGCGAAATTAGATAGTGGTTTGCTGGATTTTGGCATAGTTGTAAATCCAACAAATAAGCAAAAATATAAATCTATTAGTCTGCCACAAAAAGATAAATGGGGGCTGTTAGTCAGAAGTGATCATTTATTAGCGCAAAATGAGGCTATTACACCAAATGATTTAAGAGTTGTGCCATTGCTAATATCTCAACAAAGTTTGGTAAGTGATCAGATTTCTGAATGGTTTGGAAATAATC
The DNA here is from genome assembly GCF_003856515.1 of Listeria sp. SHR_NRA_18. Taxonomy (NCBI): domain Bacteria; kingdom Bacillati; phylum Bacillota; class Bacilli; order Caryophanales; family Listeriaceae; genus Listeria; species Listeria sp. SHR_NRA_18. The sequence continues at coordinate 197,246 of NZ_QPKR01000006.1, read as the reverse complement.
TAGACCAACTGCATATTGTGGGTAGCTATAATTTGTTATACAATGCTTCACTAATGGTTGAGGAGGGAGTGGGATGTGCTCTATGCATTGATGGTATAATCAATCCAGCAAATTCGAAGCTAGTTTTTGTTCCCCTTAAGCCAGAATTGAGCGCCTCATTAAGTGTTATTTGGAAAAAGAATCAGACGATGTCCATTGCAGCGACTAAGTTTTTAGAACAATTAGAAACGGAGTAGTTAAGATTTTGTATTACTAAAAACTTGCTTTATTGAGAGAGTGAGAGTATACTTTATAAATCGTAATGATTACTATTTAAAAGGAAGGAGGAAAGAAAATGGCTAAGAAATCAAAAATTGCAAAAGCCGCAAAGCAGCGTCAATTAATCGCACAATATGCAGTGTTAAGGCATGAATTGAAAGCGAGTGGCGACATGGAAGCATTGAGGAAACTGCCGAAAGATTCCAATCCGATTCGCTATAAAAATCGTGATTTAGTGGATGGTAGACCACGAGCATATATGCGCAAATTCGCGATGTCTCGCATTACCTTTCGTGAACTCGCGCATAAAGGACAAATTCCTGGCGTGAAAAAAGCCAGTTGGTGAACGAAAAGAGCCTCGCGTGATTGTTACGCGAGGCATTTTTTCATTTCACAATAATCGTCTCTAAGTTTTTATTAATCACATCGATATTTTCGTCCATTTGAAGCTGGGCAGCAGTGACATAAGCGCCTTCTAAAATCGGAACATCGAACAAGAGAATGTCTTTATCCGAGATCTCCATAATCGTTTCGATGTTCATTTTTGCGCTGCCAAGATCATAGAAAGCGTAGAGATAATCGGCTTCATTGGTCTCAAAAGCTGTACTTACTTTCTCAAAACTCGTGCCGATTTCGCCGTCATCCGTTCCGCCAGCGTGTGTAATCGCAACGTCACGCGCGACTTCCTGAATGATTTGATGAATGCCATACGCGACATCTGGGGAATGGGAGATAATCACAATACCGTATTTTTTTGTCATCTATTTCAGCTCCTCTTGTGCGAGTAAGGCCTGGAAAAGTAGGGCAGAAGAGTAGGCGCCTGGGTCGAGATGGCCGATGGAACGATCGCCGAGATAAGCGGCACGGCCTTTCGTAGCTTTTAAATCTTTCGTTTTTTGGAGGGCGGCCTCGATGACATCGCCAGTCAATTCGTCTTGGCGCAAGGCGTGGATAACCGGTTCCCACACATCGATCATCGTTTTTTCGCCAGCATGCGACTTGCCGCGGTGTTCGATTCCGGCGAGCCCAGCTTCTAGTGCTTCAATGAATTCGGCCTCGGTCAACGTTTCAGATTCCGTCGCCTTACTCATCGCGAGAAAAGCACTGCCGTATAGCGGGCCAGACGCGCCACCAACCTTGCTAAGTATCGTCATGCCAGCCGTTTTGAACGCATCTTTCACGCTCGTTGGCTCTTTCTCCGCCAGCGTTTTTTGCAGTTCTGTGAGGCCACGCGCCATGTTAATCCCGTGGTCACCATCGCCAATCGCTTGGTCCAAATCGCTAAGCAACTGCTTGTTTTGAATGACACGATCGCTAAAATCCGTCAGCCATCCAATCGCCCATTTTACATTATAAGTCATCGCAATCCCTCCTATTTCCACGCGCTAGTCACGACAGGGTAGTTCACCAAATCGAGCCATTTTTCATCCGTTAATTTCAAAATTGTCAAGGAGACGCCGTCCATATCAAGCGATGTCATAAAGTCACCAACGAGCGTTTTTGCAACAGGAATCCCGTGTGCCTCGATGATTTTATGCACATCGTTGGCGAAAATATACTGCTCCATGAGTGGCGTCGCGCCCATGCCGTTTACGAGAACAACGATTTTGTCATCTGCGCCGAGAATCAGTTCCGCGTTAATCCGAGCAAAAAGCAAATTCGCGAGCTCATGCGACGTCATCACTTTTTCGCGACTAGATCCGGGCTCACCATGAATCCCAACGCCGACTTCAATCTCGTCTTCTGGAAGCTCGAAACCACGATGTCCCACCTCAGGCACCGTCCCCGCTGACAAGGCTGCGCCAATCGATTTGACGGAAGCCACGACTTTTTCACCGAGGGCTTGGAGTTCTTCGAGTGAAGCACCAGCCTCCGCGGCCGCGCCCACAATTTTATGGACAAATACCGTCCCTGCAACGCCGCGTCGACCAGTCGTAAACGAGCTATCTTCCACCGCGATATCATCATTGACGAGGACAGACGCCACGCTAATCCCTTCTGCCTCCGCGAGTTCCGCCGCCATTTCAAAATTCATCACGTCACCCGTATAATTTTTCACGATGAGAAGCACGCCTTTTCCTTGATCCGCGACTTTGATTCCTTCCAAAATTTGATCTGGAGTAGGCGATGTGAAAACGTCTCCACAAACCGCTGCGCTAAGCATCCCTTTACCAACATAACCAGCATGAGCAGGCTCGTGACCAGAACCGCCACCGCTGACCAGCCCGACTTTTAAAGGACGTTTGTCGTTACGAGCAATGACACGCGTTCCTTCCACACGATGCACGAGATCACCATGCGTTTTGACGAGGCCTTCCACCATCTGTTCCACGGCTTGATCCACTTCATTTAGAATCTTTTTCATGTTTATTGTCTCCTCCTAGCTTTTAGTTCCTACTATGTAAATTTCCCTGATGGTGGGAGATTAAACGTTTATGATACAATAGATGAGATAAGATTGGAGGGTTTTAGATGCAAAACAAGATGCCGATTGTGGAGGCTTTAAAAAATCACGAGGGGGCAACATCCCTACACGTACCAGGACATAAAAATGGGCTATTATTTCCCGGGAAATATCGCGAAGTTTTGCATCATGATCTCACAGAACTTTCAGGACTAGACGATTTGCATCACCCAGAAGGTGCGATACTTGAGGCGCAGCAACTGCTTGCCGAATGCTACAATGCAGATCGCAGTTACATGCTGGTGAACGGCTCAACCGTCGGGAATTTGGCGATGATTCTGGGGACTTGCAAGCGTGGAGATACGGTCATAGTGTCGCGGGATTGCCATAAATCAGTGATGCATGCATTAGATTTGGCGGGTGTCCACGCGATTTATTTGGCGACGCGAAAAGAACCGCAGACAGGGACGGCGAACGGTGTCGAAGCCTCACTATTACGCGAAGCCTTACAGATGGAGCCGATTCGCGCCGTCATATTCACCTATCCAAGCTACTACGGTTTCGGCTTTGACTTAGCATCTTGCATCACGACCTGCCGAGAATTTGGCGCACTCGTACTCGTCGATGAGGCGCACGGTGCTCATTTTCAGGCGAATGCGTCGATTTTTCCAGTCTCAGCCATCGAGCTCGGCGCTGATGTTGTCGTCCAGTCCGCGCATAAAACCCTACCAGCGCTGACGATGGGATCCTATTTACATATACCAAAATGGTGCGACGAATTAGTCGAGATTCCACGCTATCTGCAAATGTTGCAATCAAGCAGCCCGTCCTATCTGATCATGGCATCTCTAGATTACGCGCGGCATTACGTGGCAACTTACAACAAACAAGACACGGAAGCATTCCAAAAAATGCGCGCAGATTGGCTAATTTGGCTGCACCAAAATAATCTCACCGTTATCACACCCGACGACCCACTAAAACTTATCGTTCGCAAAGACGGGTTATCAGGTTTCGACCTTCAAGCAATATTCGAGCAAGCAGGCTACTATCCAGAACTCGCGGATACTACTAATGTTTTACTTACACTGCCCTTAATTAAAGACAGTATGGAATTCCCACCACCAATAACGTGGCTAAAGTGGGAAGGTGTTGAATTTGGAATGTCAAACCCGCAAAATCCAATTACAATCCCAACAACTATTCGAATCCAGGCTTCCGATACATCTCGCCCAACCTATTTTGAAAAATTGGAGCATACAATCGGCAAAACAGCAGCAGAAATGGTTATCCCATACCCACCTGGAATCCCACTCGTTTTAATCGGCGAGACTATAACAGCGGCGCATATTGATTTGCTGATAAACCTAAAACAGTATCATTACCAAGGTGGCGAAAAACTCCACGAAGATAGACTTAAAATTTTTATATAGACAAAGGAGTTCTCATTTGATTAAGTTACATAATCAAAGAGAACTTTTTTTGAAGTTCACAAAATGTTCACATGAAACCCCTCCAAAACCCAAAACCAAGCCCTTCACGCAACCTCTTTTATCCCTTATAGTGAATTCAAGGATCCTATTTCCAGAGTGAAATAGCCTAAAGAATTCAAAGAAAAGAGGAAACAATAACATGAATAAAGTCGCAGTCCCGGTCATCATTTTTTGCCTTGGGATGAGCTCATTAGTACCGTCCAACCAAGCCTTAGCAATCGAAAATACGAGTACCACTATTGGAACTACAGCAGTTACTAGTGGCAAACTTATCGATAGCCCTTACTCCATCAAAGTACCAACACAAAAAGATCCACTACTCTACATTCCAAATCAATATTCTTTTTTTCCGAGATTTACATCGGATACAAAGATATCCTACGTAGTTAGTGGTACAGCAAGAACACTACCAGCAAGCGATGTTGTTTTTCAACCGAACACAATCACGCCAGGAGCAGAAGACACTTATTTGGAAGCCTCAAAAGTTGGTATTTACAACTCGAGATGGGTCGATCTTCGTCTTATCCCATTGGAACTAACATCACCAATCACAGTAGGTCATGCAGCGAGCACTTTCCTAAGATTCACGAATACAGGCACAACCTCAGATCCTATCGTAAAAATTCAATACCTAGACCACGAAACGAAACAGCCTGTTGATGTATCTGGTTTTTTCACTTATACGGATATTGATAACGCAGAGAGCCTGAAAATTTTTAAAGAAAGCAATATGCAAAATATTTACGTTATGGAAAAAAGTACTTTGTTATACAGCGATGACGGAACATCTACTTCTATAACGTCTGGTGGTGTTGCAAGCGATGAATTTGTCAAAGAAAGTTGGGGTTCCTTTATATATGGACCAACTGACCATCTTATTATGGCACCGCGAGCAGCTGGAACGTCTGTCATTGGTTACATCGGTAAATCTCTCGTACCCATCGATTTTCCAAAACCGCAGTTCATAGCAGATGAAGCTACATCAAATGTGGAAGATAATCAAGTAGAATACACGACAATCCAAGAAGTACCATATCGCGACACAGATGATATTGAGAGTAAGCTAGTTATGAAAACATCACTCGAAGACATTCTGGACATTCAAGATGTTAAAATCACAGATATCTCAGGCAAGGACGCATCATCGTTATTCACCATGGCTATCGATAAAAACACGAATACGGTGACAGCAACAGCTACTTCGACGGCGCTGAAAAACGCAAATCTATACTCTAATAGCTACATGTTAAAAGTAACCGCTAATCTAAAAGCAGGCGCCGACTACGATTCCTATTTAAAAAATAAACACTTAGAAATCCCAGCAGTATCAGCAACCGAGTTAGCAGCAAAAACACTAACAAGCGATAGTGCGATTGCCAAAATTCGAATTTTCGATGCACCCGTTTTAACCGCAAGTAACCTTCACGCAACAGCGGGTTCTATATCGGCAGACATCGATTGGATGAGCACTGTGTCCGCGATAGATGAAGTCGATGGTGATGTTTCAGACAAGGTTACCGTCGACTACAGCGCAGTAAATTTCAAAAAAGAAGGCGACTATCCGGTCACATACACAATCACAAACAGTAAAAACAAAACCGCAACGAAAACCGTTACAATGACTATCACAGCTGACGATCCAGTCATCGAGGCAACAGACCTTGATATCATCGCAGGCACAGACGAAAACGCAGTCTCATGGTACACAGGCGCTAGCGCAACAGACAAGGTAGATGGCGATTTAAGTAGCCAACTTGTCGCGGATTATAGCCAAGTTAATTTTAACAAAGAAGGCAACTATCCGGTTATTTACAGCGTCAAAAATAGTAATAATAAAGCCTTGACGAAAACCGTGACAGCGCGCGTAACAGCGAATCTGCCAGTCATCACAGCACAAGACATCAACATCATCGCAGGAACCGCAGCGACAGACGTTCCGTGGTACCAAAACACATCCGCGACAGACAAAGTAGACGGAGATATCAGCGCGAATTTGACAGTTGATTACAGCAAGGTGAACTTCAAAAAAGAAGGTCAATACCCAGTCACCTATACAGTGGAAAACAGCAATAACAAGACAACAATGAAAACAATTCAAGTAACCGTAAGCGCTTATTTACCAGTACTTCAAGCCACAGACCTACAACTCCTAGCTGGAACAAAAGCAGAAGACGTAGCGTGGTATCAAGACGTGACGGCAACGGACAAAGCGGACGGCGATCTAAGCACCGAAGTAACCGCCGATTACAGCGCCGTTAATTTCAAAAAAGAGGGCACATACCCAGTCGTGTACACCGTGACCAACAGCAATAACAAAACAACGGCAGTCACAGTTACCGTCACAATCACCGCAGATGCTCCGGCCTTGGGCGCCGCCAATCTAGACACATTAGCAGGCACAAAATCAAGCGATATCCTATGGTTCCAAGGCGTTTTTGCAACCGATAAAGCAGACGGCGATATTAGCAAAGACGTAAAAGTGGATTACAGCCAAGTCAATTTTAACAAAGAAGGCAGTTATCCAGTCGTGTACAGCGTAACAAACAGCAACAACAAAACAACAAGCAAAACAGTCAACATGAACGTTACCGCTGAGAATCCAGTCCTCCAAGCAACAAATCTAGCGACAATCGCCGGAACGAACCCCAATGAAATCTCGTGGTTCCAAAATGTTTCCGCAACCGATCGCGCGGATGGTGATATTAGCACGGACATCAAGGTAGATTACAGCGCAGTAAATTTCAAAAAAGAAGGCAACTACCCAGTCGTTTACACAATCACAAACAGCAATAACAAAACGACAACAAAAACAATCAACATCACGGTTACCGCTGAAAAACCCGCTCTGCAAGCTAGCAACATAGACATTCTCGCAGGAACAAAAGCCGCAGACATCCCGTGGTTCCAAAGTGTAACAGCTCTCGATCGCGCAGACGGCGATATCAGCAAAGACGTAACGGTCGACTTTTCAAAAGTTCAATTTAAAAAAGAGGGCAATTACCCAGTTATTTACACCGTTACGAACAGCAATGGAAAAACCTCGACTAGCACTGTAAACCTGCAAGTCACAGCTAAAGAGCCCGTTTTAACAGCAACGGATCTCGACATTATCGCAGGAACTGATGCGCAAGATATCGCGTGGTATCAAGGCGTTTCCGCAGAAGATTTGGCGGACGGAGACATCAGCACCGACATTACCGTGAATTACGACGAAGTGAATTTCAAAAAAGAAGGCAATTATCCAGCGGCGTACAGCGTGACCAACAGCAATGGCAAAACAACAACCACGACAATCAACGTGCACGTAACCGCTGAGAATCCAGTCCTTCACGCCAGCGACCTAGCAATCATCGCCGGCACAAAAGAACAAGACATTGCCTGGTTCCATAACGTTACCGCTGAAGACAAAGCAGACGGAAACATCAACGACCAAATCCAAATCGACTACAGTAGCGTGGATTTGAACAAAGAAGGCAATTACCCAGTCACATACACGGTCACAAACAGCAACAATAAAATAACAACGCAAACCGTGAACATCCAAGTAACCGCCGAAAATCCAGTCATCGAAGCGAGTAACATCAGTGTTTTAGCAGGGTCAACGAGTGAAGAATACCCATGGTTCCAAAATGTTACAGCAACTGATAAAGTAGACGGTGATATTTCGCAACACGTATCCGTCGATTACAGCCAAGTAGATTTCAACAAAGAAGGCAACTATCCAGTCAGTTATACCGTGACAAACAGCAACGACAAAGAAACAACCATCACAATCAACCTACAAGTCACTGCTGAAAATCCAGTCATCACGGCCGTAAACAAATCTATTTTAGCTGGTACAAAATCAGAAGAAATCAGCTGGTTCGATGACGTTTTTGCGACGGATAAAGTAGATGGTGATTTGAGTTCAGATGTGACGGTTGATTATGCGAACGTAGACTTCAACAAAGAAGGCACCTATCCAGTCCACTACACCGTGACCAATAGCAACGGCAAAACAACTGTAGAAACCGTCCAAATCGAAGTCACAGCCGAAATGGCAATTTTAAAAGCATCGAATCTAACCGTGATGCAAGGTGCGAGCGAAGATAGCGTTGCATGGCTAGAAAACGTAACCGCAGAAGATACTGTTGACGGTGATATCATCGATCAAGTCACCTACGACGCTAGCCAAGCAGACCTAACAAAAGCAGGCAATTACCCAGTCGTCTACAGCGTAACAAATAGCAATAACAAAACAACAACCACGACGGTAAACCTACAAGTCATCGCACCACAATTAGCACCAGCGCAACCGGCACCAGAACAGCCAACACCAACACAACCCGAAGTAAAACAACCAGAACCAAAACAACCAATCATCAAAAAAGTACTACCAAAAACAGGCGACACATCTGCGCTTCTGTATGTACTTCTTGGTTCAGCTTTCATCCTATTCGGCACATTACTACAAAGACGACGCAAACAAGACTAGGCGCTAAATAATTAGAGGTAAGGAATCAGCAATTTCGATTTCTTACCTCTATTTTCATATAAATATAAGCGTTTTGCGCCAGTTCATGGTATGCTTAGAACTAATAAAACGAATAAGGATGGTAACAAAAAATGAACGGTATTTTTATCACGTTAGAAGGTCCAGATGGATCAGGAAAAACAACGGTCAGCACGCGTTTAGCAGAGCGTTTAGAAGCAGCAGGAATCCAATTTATCAAAACGCGAGAACCCGGAGGTAGCAAGATTTCCGATGTTGTACGGGAAATTTTCCTGAATGATCTCGATAGCAGAATGGATGCCAAAACCGAAGCCTTGTTGATTGCTGGTGCGAGACGCCAACACGTCGTGGAACTTATCCGCCCAGCCCTCGCTGAAGGAAAATTAGTCCTGTGCGACCGCTTCATCGATAGTTCGCTTGCCTATCAAGGCGTTGGACGCGATATTGGGATCGACGAAGTTTTGAAAATCAATCAATTCGCCGTGGAGACGACCATGCCAGATGTGACATATTATTTAGACGTTCCTGCAGACGTTGGGTTGGCGCGAATCGCTGCAAACAAAGGCCGTGAAGTCAACCGCCTCGACATGGAAGATGTGACATTCCACAACAAAGTACAAACAGGCTATGAAACCGTGCGCGACATGTTCCCAGAACGGATTGAGATCATTGATGCCACAAGAACCATCGACGAAATCGTCACAGATATTTTTGAGAGAATCCGAGCAAGACTAGGCTAACATCACTTGTTACATAGCGAGATGAGCTCCGCCCGCCACGAGGTTTTATTAGTAAAGCTTTCGCCAAATTTCTGATATAATAAAGAAAAACATTGTAAGGGGATGGAAAATGATGAAACTTATTTTTGCGATTGTTCAAGATCAGGACAGCAACCGCCTATCCGACGCGTTAACGGATGCCAATTTCCGTGCCACTAAATTAGCATCAACAGGTGGCTTTCTAAAAGCAGGAAACACGACTTTTATTATTGGTGTGGAAGACAAGCAAGTCGATACCGCGCTTGAAATTATTAAAAATAACTGTAAAGCTCGCGAACAAATCATGAGCCCGGCAGCATCACTCGGCGTAACGGTAGACACCTATGTACCATACCCGATTGAAGTCCAAGTTGGTGGCGCGACAGTGTTTGTAATGCCAGTTGATCAGTTTCAGCAGTTTTAAGCTTAAAAAGCCCTAGATATGAGCCGTTAAAAGGTTCCTATCTAGGGCTTTTTTCTATGTCTCAAGTAGATTGCATCGCCAAAATCAGATGATAAATATTATCCCAATCTTTTGTTGTAGGATGCCGAGACGTGTTGTATGTTTGGCAATCGAAATCTTCCGATGTTTCTTTATAATTCTTCACAATTAAATCCACACCAAGACTGTTAGCAAATTCATTCGTAATATGTTTATTATAGCTAAATGTCACCTCTGTATTCCCACCCATAAAATTCTCCACAAACATGTGTAAGTAGTTCAAGTAAGCCGTTTTCCCATCAAATGAGAACAAGATATGCGGCATACTATTAACATCTTTATTCTTAGCATACAAAGTAAACATAGTTAAATTTACACACACATCTTCGGCATACTTAATTTTTTTGAAATCAGTTATTTCACTAGCAGAGATCGCATCCATCCATTTTTTAAACATCGGATAATGCATCGTCTTCACAAACTGATTCACCTCAAAAAAATTCTTTTGAAATAGAGGCGTCAGCTGCGTTAACAATAAGATATTCCTAATATAAAAAATAAAAATATAAAGCGTCGCATCACTTGGCCTTGGAAGATTTTCTTTGGTAAAAAAATCATTTACAAAAAGATTTAAATCTTGTGTTAAAAATGGATATAAACGCTCTTCAATTGGTCCTGCAACACCTTCTCTATACATATAATTATCTAAAATTAACATATCTAAAAAAATAATTTCATCAACTGGGATAGCCGATGTAGATGCAGCAGTCAATATTTCGTGAGCAAGTTTATCGATATATACATAGGTTAAGGAATGTTTTTGCTTTACTTTGACTTCATCAGGAATTTTAATATAATGCCCTTGCTCTATGCGCTTGTTTACAATCATAGTCCAGTAAAGAATGCTTCGATGTTGAAGAGATACACTAATATCCGTATTTTGTATAAAAAAATCATAATTAGCTTGGAAAATATCAAACAACTCTTGTCCGGGGCGATACTTTGGCGAAATATCGTTCGTACTATAGAAGAAATAGAAGTAAAAATAACGAATGTCTACTTCCTCACCTTCAATTTTAACTGGAGTAAGAGAAAGTTTCAGATTAAAGTCTTTTAGAATATTTTTAAGACTAGATAGGTATCGATATAAAGCAGATGAAGACAAAAATAAATCATCAGCCCACTCATCTATTGTTAGATAAATTTCTTCATATATACTTTGAACAATAACGAATAGTGGCGACTGTTCAGATATATCGAGTAGAAGATCATCAATTAATGCTGTATTCTCGATCTCGTAACCAACCGCTTTATGCTGAACAACAAATTCTTTATCGATATTTCCTATTTCAGCTATATCTCGTTCTAGTGTACGAACAGACACATCAAATTCTGTGGCTATTTCTTCCAATGAGATAGGGTACGGTGCTTCCAGGATTCTTTCAAGCAAATGGATTTGACGGCGTATTTTCTTATCGGCGATAATGCTCAGGCTGAAATTATTCATCAATAGCTCACTCCAATTATCATATTGTGGTGTCGGAAAAATCGACAAAATAAAATAGCGATCCAATAAATATTTCTATATAATTTAAGTATACCTAAAAGGATAGGTGGCGAACAAATAAAAAGTAAGATATTTAATAAAAGTCGAAGAAAAGTCATAATATGTACCTATAGGTGTTCAAATAGAGAATTATGAGCTTGTTAAAAGATGCGATAATAAACTTAGGAGGTTAAGCACTGAGTTTTGAAGGACTTATATCCACAGTGTTTTTATATTTGGTCGAAGATACCGTCAAAGTAAAATAGCGAACCATAAAATAAATATGTAATATATAAGTATAGCCAAATGGAAAAAGTGAAGCATTTAATGAAATTCGGAAAAAAGTCATAATATACACGCATAGATGTTCAAATAGAGAATTATGAGCTTGTTAAAAGATGCGATAATGATTCAGGGAGGTGAAGCACTTGAGTTTGAAGGATCTGTATTCACAGGATACCATAAAACGAGAATTTAATTCTAAGCGATTATATTCTCTATTAACAAATGATGATTTTTTTGAAATAAAGCAACAGACGCTGATGTTTAGTAAAAATGACAAAATACAGTTGCGTGATTATGGGAAATACTATGTATATTATATTTTGGAAGGGATAACTTGCATCAGCATAGAAGAACAAATTATTGACTTTAGAGGAACTGGTGAATTTGTGGGATTAGTGGATAGTACTTCTACCTATGGGAATGAATTTTATTTAAAGCCATTGATGGATGTAACGATTCAACGCTTCGAAAAAAGTGAAGTAATGGCTAAAATTATGAGTATACAAGATGGTTATTTGTACCATTATAACTGCATGCTAGACTGCTATGATAACTATACAAATAGAATTATGCTAAATGAAGAGACAGACGAGCGGCGTACGCTAACAACATTGACATACATTGGAGAAAATTTTGGTGTAAACAACGAAAATGTGCTTGTTATCCCTAGGGTTTTTACTAGAAAATTAATGGCTACGTATCTAGGTATTAGTAGAACTAAGCTGAGTGATATATTAGCAAAACTGAGGCGTGCAGGAGTAATATCAGTTGATAGAAGCAGGCAAATATTCGTCTATCAGCAATGAATTTATTGTTAACAGACGGATAATTAAAATCGGAATATTTTGTTTAATATACAATTTGAGGGGGCGATGAAAATGTAGTCTCAACTAGAACTTACTAATAAGCCAAGGATTTAAAAAATAGGAGGAAATAATAAAAATGAAAAATGTATTAAGAAAACCAATTGCAATAGCATTAACGACACTTGTATTAACAGGACAAACAGGAATTTCATCTATTGCCACATTCGCAGCGGAGGAAGCTAATACTAATGGAACTCAAGAAATTCAGGGGCGTGCAGGAGTAACGGTCAACGTTGGAACTGCAACAGAGCTTAGGAATGCAATGCTGAATGCTGATGTTACCGATATTTATATAACAGCGGATATTACGTTACCTGTAGCAAGTATTCAAGGGAAAGGTAGTAAACATATTTATGGACAAGGTCACACAGTAGATTTTGCAAATGGAAATATTTATGGGGATTATAACAGTGTCAATACAGCACAAGACTTAACAATCCGCAACGCAGGAACGTATGGTGGCTTCTTTGGTGGAACAGGCTACAGCGAAAACACATATAAAGATGTTCATTTCACAGGTGCCACACAAATCATGTTCAATGCAGGATATGCCAAATTAACGTTGGAAGGCGATATTACTGTAGATAGCACTGTATCTGAGGCGATTTATGCTTCTAATGTAACGGTTAAATCAGGAGCAGATGTTAAAATTTCTAGTACCAAATCTGCTATTTATATCGAGCAGAATAAGATTGGTAATCCTGCGTCAGCCTTTACAACAGAGGCAGGTTCAAACTTACTAGTTCAAAGTAAGACAGGACATGCATTCTTTAGTACAAGATACGCCGTTGCAGCAGTCACACTTGGAGGTGTAGCAAACTTTATCTCAGATGCAGCATATGCTTACTATGATGAAGCTGCTTACTACAGTCAAGCAACGAGTAAAGCATTAGATTTACTTCCAGAAAGCGAGACTTTAATCTTAGCTAAACCAGGTAATAGCAATACGGCATTTTATGGTGACTTAAACATTCGTGATAATGCAGATATAACAATTCAAGCACACTCAATAACACAAGCGGCGGCTATTTTTTCCAATAAAGGATTAGTTGCAGCACCAGGCGCTAATTTCCGAATTGTCTCTGCTTCTGGAAATGCTATAGGCGGAAAAGTTGCAAGTAAAGTTGTATTGCAACCAACAATTGGATTATCAACTTGGAATTTAACAACACAATCTGGTTCAAAGCCAACAAACGAATACCAATTCTCTAAAGCAGAGTTTTCACTAGCGGGTTTTGCACCAGCAGCGATTAGTGTAACGAATTTAACTTCTGACAGTGCAGCGTTTAATAATAGCTTTAACCCTAATACAGTAAGAGAAATTGCTTATGGCTCATATTCTACTCTAGCTGATAAGGAAAAAGAACTTCTAGCCGCAGCAGAAGCAAGCGTGAAAGATCTATTCAACAATGGTGATGTAGAAGGAACAATCAAAGATACAACAGATCAAGCAACAATCGACAAGGCCCAAGAATCGATTAACAAAGTAACAGACCCAGCGAAAAAAGCAGACTTACAAAAAAATCTAGATGAAGCACAAAAACAACTAAATGATCGCAATAATGCAGCAGCAGAAAAAGTACGCCAAGAAGCAGCAGAAGCAAACGTGAAAGATCTATTCAACGATGGTAACGTAGACGGAACAATCAAAGACACAACAAACCAAGAAGCGATCGACAAAGCACAAGAAGCAGTCAACAAAGTAACAGACCCAACGAAAAAAGCAGAACTACAAAAAGACCTAGATGAAGCGAAAAAACAACTAGAAGCTAAAAACGAAGCGTCAGCGGCAGAAAAAGCACGCCAAGAAGCAGCAGAAGCAAGTGTGAAAGATCTATTCAACAATGGTAACGTAGACGGAACAATCAAAGACACAACAAACCAAGAAGCAATCGACAAAGCACAAGAAGCAATCAACAAAGTAACAGACCCAATGAAAAAAGCAGAACTACAAAAAGATCTAGATGAAGCGAAAAAACAACTAGAAGCGAAAAATGCTGTTATAGTACGACCTACAGTAAATTCTGTTACCAATAAAGACACAGCAGTTACTGGTAATGGTACGCCAGGATATACAGTAGTAGTTAAAATTGGAACAGAAACGTATACAGGTGTAGTTGGCACAGATGGCAAATACTCTGTCAACATTCCAGCACAAAAAGCAGATACAACCATCATAGTTGAACAAAAGAACGCTGGAAAAACGGGACCATCTGTTACCGTGAAAGTAGGAAACTACATTCCTGCAACAGCCCCGATTGTAGATGGAGTAGCACCATTCCAACAAGCGATTACAGGTAAAGCGCCAGCGGGTACAGTATCTGTACGTCTAATAGTAAATGGTGTACCACAACGTTTAGTAGCACCAGATGCTGATGGTAACTTCTCATTCTATAGTCGATTTGTTACTGATGGTAACGTATCGAATTTACGCCTGAAACAAGGTGATATTGTAACAGTCGATTACGGGATTAGAACACCAGCTAATTTAGCTACATCTGTAACTGTTAGTCAAGCCGCT
Organism: Listeria sp. SHR_NRA_18; assembly: GCF_003856515.1. Classification (NCBI taxonomy): domain Bacteria; kingdom Bacillati; phylum Bacillota; class Bacilli; order Caryophanales; family Listeriaceae; genus Listeria; species Listeria sp. SHR_NRA_18. Next base: position 182,181 of record NZ_QPKR01000006.1, on the reverse strand, counting down.
AAACCAATTATTGACACAATCAAAGCAGAGTCCGATTATGTCACTGGCTTAGTACCAACAGGAACGCAAGTATTACGCTTATCCATCAATGGCGTACCACAACGTACTGTAACACCACAAGCAAATATTGATACAGTTACAGCTGGTGGTATCGGTTCTAATGGTAGATTCAAAATTTACAGCCGTTTCTTCACAGATGAAAAAGGCCAATCTCGTAAATTGAAAGCTGGCGATACAGTCACAGTCGATCTTGGGGCGCAAATTCCAGGAGACACCGGAACAACAGTAACAGTTGTCGCTAAATAATTAGATTTTTGAACTCTTAACTGGCAGACGCCAGTTAAGGGTTTCCCTTTCATAAATACTGACATGGAGGTTACAAACAGAATGAGAAAAGCAACGATTATTGCCATTTTTACCGTTATAACTTTCACACTGAGTGCTTGCATAAATACGGTAACCGACTCAAAAGATAACACACCGAAGTCTGAAAAAACAGTTGGAAAACGAAGTATGACACAAAAAGTGGATGGCGTCACAATTGCAATCATAGAAACCGCCAAACTGGAGAAAGCAAAGAAAACAGATGATACCATTATTAAAATACACTTTAAAGGAAAAAATAACAGCGCTGACCCACAACCTTTAGATTCTATGTTACTAACCATCAAAAATAGCGATGGAAAGGTACTTGAAATGTATCCATCAACAAGTTTAGGCAAAACATTGGCACCAGGTGAAGAAGCAGAAGGCGATGCATTCTTTGTCCTAAAAGGCGTCGCACCACTAACGGTTATTTACCAAAACCCCGATACAAAATCAAAAGCAACATGGGCGATAAAAAAGATTAAGGATGCGAGTTAAATGGAAAGAACTCTGGATATCCATCATATCGGCCACTTCTTAAGGAAATATTGGTACATCGTTGCCGTTACTTGCTTGGCAGGTATGATAGCGATGACCCTTTATACCTCTTACTTTATTACACCGACGTACCAAGTGTCTACAGATGTTCTCGTAAATCAACAAAAAGAAGAACAAGTGACAGCCTCCGATGTACAATCAAATCAGCAGTTTGTTAATACGTATTCTGTTGTCCTAACCAGCAATCGTATTTTGGATCAAGTGAAATATAACTTAGAATTACCACAATCAGTCAAGCAACTAAAACAACAAATTACCGTTGAAAATGTAAACAATTCACAAGTCATTACGATTAAAGTAACCGATGATGATCCCGAAGAGGCAGCACTCATCGCTAATGAAGTGACGACTGTATTTCAAAAAGATATTAAGAATATCGTAGATCAACAAAACGTGACCATCCTATCAGATGCGAAAGCCGAGGACAACAAGACACCGGTCGCTCCAAACAAAAAGTCAGCCCTAGCAATAGGTGCATTCGCAGGTTTAGTGATGGGAATCTTATTATCCTTCTTACTCCAACTTCTCAATACAACCATCAAATCTGAAAAGGACATCGAAGCAATAACAGATATTCCAATTATGGGTTCGATTCAAAATGAACGGAAGAAGAAGGTGAAGCAACGTGCAAAAAGAGCGCTCAAAGCTACTGATTAAGCATCAAAGAGGTTCCAAAATCGCCGAACAATTTCGGATGATTCGAACGAACATTGAATTCATTAGTAAAAAAAGGTCATTAAAAACAATCATGGTGACATCTACAAAACCCCAAGAAGGCAAGTCCACCATCATTGCGAATCTAGCAGATGTCATGGGTCGACAAGATTTAAAAGTATTGATTATTGATGCAGATTTACGATTACCATCCCAACACTATATTTTAGGTGCGGACAATTCGGTAGGGTTAACCGACGTGTTAGAAGAAAGGGTCTCCCTCGAAGCTGTTATTCAAAACACGAGACTAGTAAATGTTGATATCATTCCGGCAGGTCAAAGTCCACATAACCCATCTGAACTCCTTTCTAAACCAGCGTTAGCAAAAGTATTCGAGACTGTCAAAAAACAGTATGACTATATTTTAGTAGACGCACCACCAGTCATCGTTGCCGATACAACGATTGTAGCACAAGAAATCGATGGCATCATTATGATTGCCGAAGAGAATAAAACACCAAAACAAAAATTTCATAAAGCATTAACTATATTAAAAAGTACACATACACCAATTTTAGGAATCATTTTGAATAAAACAAAGCAAGATAGGAGTAACAAGTATTACTATTATAATAAATAAGTTGGAAAAGGAGACTTTTTACTTGAAGAAACAAACGAGCGTACCACAGAGTGATGTTTTTGCCGAGGCACTTTTACAACGCAGGATAAGAACTACATTTTCCGAAGATATTCATACACAAATACATCTGAAAAAAGTGCTTATCACAGGTGCTGGTGGGTCCATTGGATCAGAAATTTGTCGGCAAGTTTATGCGTTACATCCAGCTGAAATAATTTTAGTTGGTCATGGTGAAAACAGCATTTACATGATTCAACATGAGCTGATGAACCTGACTAATCAAGCAATCAAAATTACAGCTGAAATCCAAGAAATTCAAGACAAAAAAGGAATTCGTCGATTGATGGAAAAAATCCAACCAGATTTCGTATTCCATGCAGCGGCGCACAAACACGTTCCGCTTATGCAAAACAATCCACATTCCGCAGTTGCAAACAATATTATCGGTACTAAAAATGTTGCCGAAGTTGCCGGTGAAGTTGGCGTCGAAACCTTCGTCCTTGTTTCTACGGATAAAGCTGTTGAACCACAAAATGTCATGGGGGCAAGCAAGCGGATTGCAGAAATGATTGTCGCCCATTTAAACCATAAATATGAAACTAATTATACGACTGTCCGATTCGGTAATGTACTTGCAAGTCGTGGCAGTGTTGTCCCGCTGTTCTTGAAACAAATTGACCAAGGTGGGCCGCTCACATTAACCGATTCTGAGATGACACGTTACTTCATGACGATTGAAGAGGCAGCAAGTCTGGTTGTAAAAGCAGGAACGATGACAACCGGTGGCGATATTTTTGTTCTCAACATGGGAGATGCCGTTAAAATCAAAGATATTGCCAAGCGACTAATCACGATGTCTGGAAAACAAAATATAGCGATTCAATATACAGGAATTCGCGACGGTGAAAAGCTTCATGAAGGCTTGCTTGAAGTCGATGAACGCATTCAGATGGAAGAAACGGAAGAAATGTTTATCGGTAAAGCCATTGTAGCCCCAGAATGCCAGATTGATTATCTACTCATAAATTATGAAATGCTGTCAAAAGAAGCATTGACAGTAGAACTTTTAAAAATAACCAATCGAAATGAAGTTCAGATTCCAATGGAGGTCTAATTATGTATTATGAAACAATGCAAGAAAAAATAAATACGAAAAATGGTACGGTCGGGGTCATTGGACTTGGTTACGTCGGGTTACCCTTGGCAATTGAATTTGCTGAAGCGGGATATAATGTCATCGGTTTTGATATCCATGCGGGCAAGGTAAATCAGCTTATGCAAGGCGATTCCTATATTATCGACATCACAAATCAAAAACTGGCAACTGTTGTTCAAAGCGCTCATTTTACGCCAACGACTGATTTTTCAAAGTTAAGTGAGGTGGACGCGGTTTGTATCTGTGTTCCAACACCGCTTACGAAGTCGCAAGAACCGGACATGTCCTACATTATTGCAGCAGTTACTGAAATTAAACGATATATGAAACCAGGGATGCTGATTACGCTGGAAAGCACGACGTATCCAGGCACGACAGAGGAACTTATCCAAGCAGAAATTGAAGCACTGGGCTATCGCGTTGGGGAAGACTTTTTCCTTTGCTTCTCACCAGAACGCGTCGATCCAGGGAACAAAACATTCCAAACGAAAAACACGCCGAAAGTGCTTGGTGGGACGACGCCAAATTGTTGTCAGCTAGGTGAGGCGCTGTATTCGAAAGTGATTGATCATGTGTATCTCGTGAGTTCGACGAAGGTCGCGGAAATGACCAAGTTACTTGAAAATACGTTTCGCAGTATTAACATCGCGTTTATTAATGAGATGGCGATGTTATGCGAAGCGCTGGACATGAATATTTGGGAAGTCGTGGACGCCGCGGCAACGAAACCATTTGGCTTTATGAAATTTACGCCAGGCCCTGGCATCGGTGGACATTGTATCCCACTAGATCCGATGTACCTTTCCTGGAAGGCAAAAGGAGCTAACTTTTTCAGTCGGTTTATCGAATTGGCGCAAGAGACGAATAAAAAAATGCCGGAGCAAGTGATTCATAAAGTGAGTCAGGCGTTGAACTCGGATTATAAATCGATGCGTGGTTCGAAGGTGTTGGTGTTAGGGATGGCGTATAAGCCGGATATTGATGATGTTCGGGAATCGCCGGCGCTAGAAGTATACGAGTTGTTGCATAAAAATGGGGCGGATGTTGCGTATTATGATCCACATGTGAGCTCTTTCCGAAATGAAGAAGGAACGCCGGTTTATAGCGAAGAGGAAGCACGTTATGGCGAGTATGATGCGGTTGTTATTTTGACCAATCACAGTGTTTTCCATACCGAAGAAATTATCACGAATGCGAATCTCATTGTGGATACGCGAAATATGTTTCAAGGGGAAAATAGCGAGAAAGTCTTTCGTATCGGTTCTGGGTTGCCAGAGCGTACTGCGATGATGCAATAAGAATGTTCCAGTCTTCCTTTTTGAAAAATTTGACAAAAGTATTTTCTGGGAATGTCGTGGCTCAACTTATCTTAGTTGGGGTATCGCCTATTTTGACACGGATTTTTACACCAGCAGATTTTGGGATATTCGGGACGTATACAAGTTTGTTAGGAATATTCTTAGTGATTTCCGCATTTGCGTATGAGAAGGCAATTCCAATGGAGAAAGATAGGGATAATGTCCGTCATATTGTGTTGTTAAGCATTGGGATTTCGCTTGTCTGGTTTTTGAGCGGTTTGATTTTATACGTAGTAACTGGGTGGTCAGTGTTTAGGTGGATGGATGTATCGGTTTCGTACGCTGTGCCAATTTTATTTGGGCTTGGTGTATTTGCAGCCAGTATACAGCAAACTTTGAGCTATTGGGCGATCCGAAATAATCAGTATGGACCAATTTCTGTCGCAAAAATATCGCAGAGTGGTGTGAATGGTGTAGCACAAATCAGCTTGGCAGGTGCGATAACAAAGACGGGAGTTGGACTGATCACTGGTGATTTATTAGGACGTATGGCGGGCTCGATGAACTTATTTGTTCGATTTGTGAAAGAAGAAGGACTTTCGTGGCAACGAGGTAAGTGGTTATTGTTAATCAAAAAGTACCGCAATTTCCCGCTTTTAGGAACGCCCTCTCTGTTGCTAAATAATATAGCGATACAGTTACCAACGTTATTATTTGTTGTTTTATTTGGAGTTGCAGCGAGTGGACAATTTTCATTAACGCAAAGGATGGTAGGAATTCCAATCGCGACGATTACAACGGCGGTCGGACAAGTGTTTTACGGCAAAGCGAGTGAGCTACAACGAGAGAACACAGAGCGACTGAAAAAATTGTATTGGAAATTAACAAGCCGACTGTTTCTTATTTTTCTTCTGCCGATGGGTTTGTTTGCCATGGTGTCTCCTATGCTTTTTACGTGGTTATTTGGGGCAAGTTGGGAGATGGCGGGTGTGTATGCACAAATACTGACGCCGATGTTTTTTGTCCAATTGGTTGTCCTACCTGTGTCACAAATATTGTATGTTACCGGAAATCAAGGGTTGCAATTATTATGGGATAGTTCGCGATTCCTATTATTACTCGCTGGATTTTTCTTGATTTATCATTTTCAATGGGGTATGACTGTCGCGGTTCTTTTTTTCAGTATCACGATGACGGTGAGTTATACTCTGCTAGTTTTACTTGGTAACTGGGGGATGAAGCGAAAGGATACGATATATGCAGATCAAATGGAATAAAATTTTATTGATTATAGGTATAGCGCTTTACGTATATGGCTTGAAATTAGCTTATACAGATTTTATCTCCCCAGCCTTTTCCTATTTTGGATTTATTAATCTTCATCCAAGTACGTTGGAGCAGTTTGTGTCGATTGTATTCGTGTTTATTCCGATTTTATGGTCGAATACACATGCTTATCGGCCTTCACGTATAGTCTACTGGATTCTGTATATGATGGTCTACATCCCGGCAATGATTGTTCCAGATTATGTGAGAATAGGCAACTTCGACGAGATTATCACACTAAAATATGTTTTGTTGTTCTGTATGGCATTGCTTTATATGACAGGGTATTTCAAGTTAATCCCTGTCTACTATACAAAAATGAAGGCAAAGGTAATGATGTTATTGATTGCTTTATTCTCGCTTTCTTTATGGGGAATTATCGTTCAGACATTTGGAATTTATTTCAATTTCTCACAAGTAGATGATGTGTATGATTTGCGGGAAGCATATCGTGACCAAGTGAACCGGGTATCGGGATATGCGATGAATTGGCAGTCAAAAATTGTGAATGCGCTACTCTTAGCACTTGGTTTTGTGAATAAAAACAAGCTACTTATTTTTATAGGTGTGTTTGGGCAACTCTTCATTTTCTCTATCACTGGACAAAAAAGTGTCGCCTTATCCAGTGTGTTTATTCTCGTCATCATCTTCTGTTTGCGAAAGAGTGGTCGTAATTTTGTCTTGCATTTTGTGTATGGGATTACAGCTCTGGTATTTCTGACAATGGGACTGGACCTCATGATGAATAGCTCAGAGTACACCTCCTTATTTATTCGTCGGATGTTAATCACACCTGGACTTTTGCTTAGCTATTACTTCGATTTCTTTTCTGTGAATCCGCAAGTGCATCTGTCGCACAGTGTTTTGGGACCATTTTTTAATTACCCGTATGATAAATTGCCACCGTTTTTGATTGGTGAGCATTATTTCGAACGTGTTGGCTTGGCGGCGAATGCGAATCTATGGGCAGACGGTTTTGCAAACTTTGGATATGCGGGGATTATTGGCTTTACTGTATTGCTCGTCGGTATTTTGTATGTATACGATAGTATCTCGGCGAATCGGAACTTTGTTGTGAGTGCGGCGCTGATTGCAATGCCAGCTTGGAGCTTAGTCGATACGTCCTTGATTACAAGTTTACTAACTCATGGTATAGTCATTGCTTTTATCATCAACTATTTCTTGAAATCAGAGAGGAAGGTAGATCCATTATATGAAACAAATCATCGTGTTAAGCTCGGTTCATCCTTGGAATGACTCGCGAATTTATTATAAAGAAGTGTTGACCTTGATTAATGCTGGGTATCTGGTGGATTATTACGCGGTTGGGGGAAGGGACGATACACTGCCTGATTTACCTCATTTGACAGTAACGTTACTGCCGAGAAGGAGTTTGGCAAATCGGTTCTTAACTTGGCGATATTTTTTGCAGGAAGTGAAGCGGAAACAGCCAGATGCTATACATTTACATGACCCAGAGTTGTTATTTTTAGTGCCACATATACAAAAAGTATCGCGAGCAAAACTTGTTTTTGATATGCATGAGGATTTTCCATCTGCACTGAAAAGTAAGCGAATAAAAGGGGTTCCAGTACCAAAATGGTGTATTAAAAGTATTGCTAAATATGAAAAAAAACGATTAGCACAGGTTGATACAATATTGTTTGCGGAAGAATATTATAAAGAGCACTATCTGGATATTACAACGTATAAGGAAGACGTTCTGAACTATCCATTTTTGAAGGAAGAACTAGATTCTAGCAGTAAATTTGATGTAACAACGCTGGTTTATGCAGGAGCTATACATGAAATTCGTGGTTTTAAAGAGATGTTGGAAGTTTCCAGCATGTTGAAAGAACGAGGCCATGTTTTTCAAATGCTGATTATTGGCCGAGTTCCAGAACGACTGCGTGAATGGAGCGCGGAGTATTTGAAAAAACATGAGCTAGGAAACTATGTAAGATTAAAAGGACGGCTGGATTTAGACACGCTTAACCAATATTACGAAAAGTCGGATATTGGACTTGCTCTGCTACACTCAGAACCAAATTACTTGAAATCATTGCCAACGAAGCTTTTTGAATATATGTCGTTTGGATTACCGTATGTAGCCTCTGATTTCCCACTTTGGCGGAAGCTAATGATGGATAGTGGAAGCGGGATTCCAGCGGATGTCAAGGATATATCAGAAGTTGTGGATGCTATTGAGATTCTTTTGAACAAATCCCAAATCTACGTTAATTATATGGAAAATGGTCGGAATGTGCATGTTTCTCGATTTAATTGGCAACATGAGGAAAAAAAATTATTGCAAGCTTATGAATTACTTTTCGAAAGGATATGACATGAAATTACTTTATATTCATCAACACTATGAAGAAAATAAAGGTGCCACCAGATCTTATGAGCTATCCAAACGTTTCATAGAGAATGGGGCCAAGGTAGTGATGATAAGTGGTCAGGGTGATTCACACGTGACAAAAGGTGGTCTTGTCGTGAAGTCGACGCATACGACATATCATCAAAAAATGAAAAAAATGAGGCGAATACTAGCGTTCATTCATTTTTTCTTATGGAGCATCATCTTAGGAATGCGTGAAAAGAATATCGACAAAATTTATGCGACATCAACCCCATTGACAGTAGGATTAGTTGGCCTAATTCTAAGCAAGTGCAAGCGAAAACCATTTATTTTTGAAGTGAGGGATGTATGGCCAGATGTGCCTGTTAAACTAGGATTTATTCAAAATAGAGGAATGATTCGATTGCTTAAATGGCTAGAAATGAGAATTTATAAAAGCGCAGCGCACATTGTTGTTCTATCAGAAGGTATGAAACAGAATTTGCTACAAAAAAACATTTCAGCAAGTAAAGTGACAATCGCCGAAAATTTTGCGAATCAAAAACTTGTGCAAGAAAGCAATGAAAAGGAATTAGAAGATGTGCTGTTAAAGAATTGGATGAAAGATAAATTTGTTGTTGTGCATCCCGGAACGATGGGACTTGTTAATGGTGTAGATTATTTAATAGCCTGCGCAGAAGAATTGCAATACAATGATTCAATTCATTTTTTGCTCATTGGCGAAGGTTCTGAAAAACAAAAAATGCAAGCGCAGATTAAAGAAAAGCAGCTCACCAATATTCGAATTTTAGATGCTAAATCAAAGCAAGAGACGCTTCAAGTTGTTTCTCGATGCCAAATGGGAACGATGCTCGTCAAAAATGAGCGAATTTTATGGGACAACAGCGCGAATAAATTTTTTGATTTTTTAGCATGTGGGTTACCAGTGGTGCTGAATTATCAAGGGTGGCAAAAGCAAGCTTTAGAAGAGTGTGGAGCGGGCAAAGGGTTTTCTCATGAAGAAGTGGATGCATACTGTACGTATGTGGTGAGTTTAGCCGCGGATCAGCGCAGTTGGGAGCAGGCACATCAAGCATCAAAAAAGTTAGCAGAAAAATATGACATAGATCGAATCGCCAATCGTATTTGGCGAGTTATTATGAATACGAGGAGTGTTCCAGTTGAAACGTTGGATTGATATTTATTTTGCTACTGTATTACTCATTCTTACAGGCCCGATTATTTTGATAGGTGGTACTATTTTTTACGTTTTATATAAAGAAAAGCCATTCTATATTAGTCAACGCGCAGGGAAAGAAGGATATCCCTTTACAATTTATAAATTGAAATCGATGCGTACGCAATATGATAGAGATGGGCAACTACTTCCAGATGCAGAGCGTTTGACGAAGTACGGTAGCTTAATTCGCAAACTAAGTATCGATGAGTTACCGCAATTGCTTAATATTTTAAAAGGTGAGATGAGCTTTATCGGACCGAGGCCGCTACTCTTAGAATACAATGCACTGTATACAGAGGAGCAAAGAAAGCGTCTGACCGTTTTACCAGGTATTACTGGTTTGGCACAAGTCAAGGGAAGAAATAGCCTTAGTTGGGAAGAAAAATTTATCTTTGATTGCCATTACGTATACCACCAATCGCTTTTGCTCGATTTGAAAATAGCGATATTAACGATTTACAAAGTAGTACAACGAGACGGTATCTCACAGGAGAGCCAAGCAACAATGTCTAAGTTCACAGGATTGACGCCTTAAAATGAAAGGAAAGTAGAGATGAATCAAATCCCCTTAGCAGTCCCCCATATGAGTGGAAACGAACAAAAATACATTCAGCAAGCTTTCGATACGAATTGGATTGCACCACTTGGACCGAATGTTGATCAATTTGAAGCAAATTTAGCGACATATACTGGCGCGAAAGATGTTGCCGTGACAAATTCTGGAACGAGTGCGATTCACTTAGCGCTCACCCTTTTAAACGTACAAAACGGCGATACGGTTTTCTGCTCCACATTCACGTTCATCGCGAGCATTAATCCAGCGCTATACCTTGGTGCGAAACCGGTCTTCATTGATTCTGAAATGGATACGTGGGGGATGAGCCCAATCGCGTTAGCCAAAGCATTAAAAGACGCAGCAGCTAAAAATAAACTTCCAAAAGCGATTATCGTCGTACACCTCTATGGCCAAAGCTGCAAAATGGACGAGATTATGGCACTTGCGAATCGTTATAGCATCCCGGTGATTGAGGATGCTGCAGAATCCTTAGGCTCCACGTATAAAGGGCGCCAACTAGGAACGATTGGAACATTTGGCATCTACTCTTTTAATGGCAATAAAATCATCACAACGTCTGGTGGTGGAGCTCTCGTGTCAAACGATGCTAAACAGATTGAAAAAGCGCGTTATCTGGCTTCACAAGCAAAAGAGGCTGCACCGTACTATTCCCATAGCGAAGTCGGTTTCAATTATCGCTTAAGCAATGTATTAGCTGGAATTGGTATCGCGCAACTAGATGTTTTAGACGAGCGAATAGCGAAGAAGCGAGCGATATTTGATGCATATGAAACCACATTTAAAAACAATGCAGCACTCACTTTCTTATCAGAGTGGCAGGAAACATTCAATAATCGCTGGTTAACCACAGTTTTATTAGAGGATATTTTACCAGAAAAAATAATAGAAAAATTGGCGGAAAAAGGTATCGAAAGCAGGCGCTTATGGAAGCCGATGCACACACAAGAACTATTTCAAGACGCCACGTATTATAGCGAAAATAAAGAAGGAAGCAATGCCGATATACTATTTCAGAAAGGGATTTGTTTACCATCTGGAACACAAATGACGCATACTCAAATAGCACTTGTTTGTCAGGTGTTAGGGCAAATCTGCAAGTGAATATTTCTGGTCAGGGCCGTGCTTATACAGATGGTCTTACATACAAAGAAAGTTAAATCTGTGACTTTGGAAGGTTATCAGGTTTTTATATAGATAGATAGTAAAAAGGAGGAGAAGTATGAAAAAAATAGCTAGAATACTAATCATCTTAGTTTTACTTATGGGAAGCGTTCCAAATATATCCAAAGCTGTAACGTCTACACATGCGGTAGTGAATACAAGCATTATAGAAGATACATCAGTGAACACGATTAGCGTTCCGATAAAAAAAGCACCTCGAGAAAAGAAATTGGATTTAGTCATTGTGCAAGATTTATCGGGAAGTTTCCGCGATACTTACCCTAACGTGGCGAGTAAGTTAAAAGAAGCCATCGATTTAATGAGCCCAGTGATTGACCGCTCGCAGTTCATTGGCTACACATCAATCAAGAGTAGCGATACAGGATTACCACTATATAGCGACCCAAAAACAATTTTGGAAGCGCAAAACGAAGGGCAGTATAATGAGTTTTTTAATGTTATCTATAAAAATGAAATGACGCATTCGCTTACGGATACAAAAGCAACGATTGATAATGTAACGTCGAAGCAATTGTATGGTAATGGGACGCCTACAGCTTATGGGATTCAAGAAGCATTAGAAGATTACCAAACGAATAATCAAGTTAAAGAAGCGGAACGTGAAACGCTATTTCTTGTTGTGACCGACGGATTTCCGAATGGTGACATAAAAGGAGAAGCATTGACACCGAGTATATCGATGGCACAGCTTCTAGGTCCAACAACAGGTATTAACGCAGCACTAAGTAATATTACATCTGCAGGGTACTTATCTTCTTTTGGATTATGGCAGAATAAAGCTTCGCTAGAAAGTGAATGGGGTACAAGTCTATACAACAATTACAACAATTATATCAACACGAATGTACCGAATTTTGTTTCCCGAAATGAGTTTTTTTTCAATATGAATAGTGACGATAATTCCATTGGAGAGTTTTCGTCCGCAGTGAAAGACATTATTCAAACAAACCTGAATGACCAATTGAGTATCTCAGAAAAAGTAAGTGTGGGGCAAACATATGTTACTAGTAGCGCGAAAGTAAAGAATAGCGCTGGGGAAATAGTAGCTATCCCATCGCCATACCAAGAACCAACATTCGCCAACCAAAATTTAACGTGGAATTTAGATGCTTTGCCAGAAGGGGATTACACAGTCACTTTTGATGTTACTGGAAAAATTCCAGTAAGTAGTACACCTAGTATTACAGCACAAGGTATGACGCTTTCAGAGGGTGCCTTTTTTGATCCAATTCAAACGGTGAAGCCAATAGCTACAGACACAAATTTTAACAATTTAACGTCGGAAATTAAGGTAATAGCAAATGATGTAGACACGAGTAAACCAGGTGTATATCATGTGACTTATGACGTAATGGGAGAACTTCCTGCTAACAATAATAAAGCTATCTCACTCATAGATTCAGGCGAAATTACGTACAGAGGTACTTTGTTAAAAACTTTAGAAAAATTAGATTTCACGCCAAGCGTAACTGCAAGAATTGCCACAAAGACAATTAAGATTACCGTGACCAGCAGGCCGACGATTACAGCGGTAGATAAGAAAATTTATGTGGGAGATGCGTACGATGCTAGAAAAGACGTCCGAGCAAACGATGCATCTGATGGAGACATTACTGGTGATATTGAAATTATCAAAAATGATGTGGACAACACGAAACCGGGCGTATATGATGTGACGTATAAAGTAACAAATAGCGTAGGAGAAAGCACGACGAAAACCATCCAAGTAACAGTTCTAAGTAAACCAGTCATTGAAGCGATAGATCATACAATTTACGTAGGAGACGCATTCGATCCAATGGCAGAAGTTAGCGCGAGGGATGCAAAAGATGGAGATATCACCGACAAAATAGAAATTTTAAAAAGCGGAGTAAATACAAATAAACCAGGCATGTACAAAATAACATATAAAGTAATAAATAGCATTGGGGAAAGTGCTGTCGTTACAGTCAAAGTAACTGTGCTTAAAAAAGTAGATCTAGAGAAAACGATAACGCCAAAAAAAATCGTAAAGTCAATACCACCAGTTAAATTAACAAAGCCAGTTTTTGAAGTGACGGGAAATTCGGTAGAAAAAGTTCCATCTATTGAGCGAGCCTACGAAAAAATCAGCATGGAATCAGAGAGCAGACTACCGAGAACCGGAGATAGCAACGGCTTATCAGTATTAGTTGGTCTTGGATTTGTAGTATGTACAGCATTATTTTTAAGGAGACGAAATCAATAAGTAATTACAAATAGACCGATAGAAAGCATATGTTCAATATGTAATCCATCGGTTTTTTTGTAGTTGTGAGTGAGTTATGATTATATTAATTGTGGATGGCCCGAGCGAGTACTCTGTTACACGTAAACGATGATACTTTTATTATCGGAAATATCGCACCAGAAACGTATGCATGTGATATCACGCAATGAGATCTTGCTGAATATTAACTAATTTATTTCTTAGCGCAGAAATACGCGCTGTGCGAAAAAATCATTTTATGGAAAAAGTGATTGATACAGAAAAAATATCTGAAATGGGGAATTATTTAATGCCCAATCCTGTGCTCTGTATAATATCAATTATCCCTTCTTATCCGACAACAACAACGCCAACCGCAACTTTAGCGAAAAATCCGCATGCGTAATCGGATGATCGAGCAACGCCGCACACTTCGCAATCCTATACTTCACCGTATTCCGATGAATATACAACTGTTTCGCCGTCTCCGTAATCTCGCACTGACAACTCAAATACACCTGCAACGTCCGCCGCAACTCCTGATGCATCTCATTTTGTGGGTAGGCCAGCGTCTTCAATGTGAACAAACAAAAATGCTGAATCTGCTCCACTGGAATAAACTGCATCAACTCCATAATTCCCTTCGACTCATAAAAATGCACAAACGAGTGATAGTGGTCCTTCTCACTTTGCCGATACGTATCCACAGCCTCCATATAAGAATAATGAATCGAAGCCGTCTCATACACCTCATTGCCCGCCGCAAACGAAATCGAAATCGGGAACAACCGATCAAGCGCCGTCTGAATCGCAGTCAACCGCTCCTTCAATTCCGCCTCATGCTGCTGCAACAAAATAATAAACTTATCCTCCGTCGGGTGCGGAAATATCAACGCGTTCTCAAAATTCCGATGCAATTCCCGCTCCAACCACTCATACGTCAGCGAATAAATCTCTTCCTGCAACGTCAAATTCTTCAGCGCCATCGAACTCTCATCAATTCCCGCGACCAAACACCGATAATAATCCGACGGCAACAACCCGTAACCCTTCCCATAATCCAGCAAGTTCCGCGTATATTCCGCGTCATCCTCACCCTTTTGCAACAACTTCGTGAAAAATTTCCCACGCAATGTTCGGTTACCTTCCGCCAATTTCTGATTCTTATAAATCGTAAACGAAATAATCGTGTTCGCCTGCTCAATCGCCAGTTGCGAGAACGGATACGGAATCTGATCCGCCTTCAAAATCACCAGAAAATAAGGATAGTACGTCGTCACTTTCACCGGGAAAACCGAAATCAGCAGCGTATCATCTTCCAGCAAAAACGTCATTTCACTCGAAAGCTCAGGCGTCTTTTTCAGTTTCTCGTGAATATCATCCAGCGTCGTCGCATAACTCGGCTGTTTAAAATGCTGCGTGCTCGCGACAACCTCCAAAAACGGATTAATCAACACCACCGGACGCTTCAAAATCCCACCCAAATTCTGAATCAGCGACTGCAGCGACGCGCCTTTAATCATCATTTTTGAAAATTTCTGCTGAATATCAATCGCATAATGGAACTTCTCCGTTTGATGATCCCAAATATAAGACAACAACTGGTGCGAAATCGTGCCCAGCGTCACCGTAAGTGGAATCCGCAAAATCGGAAACTTCAACCGGTTCGCCGTCTCGATCACCATCGGATCCAATTTATCAATAAAACGCCCCAACTTAATCCCAAGCCCAGCAGCCGGCAAACGATGCAAATCTTCAATCAATTTACAAAGCGCTTCCGGATCATTCTGAAAAGCCATCGCAGTCGTGAGCAAAAACGTATTTTTGGGCAGATAAGCAACAATATCAGGCGTCTCCGAAATCTCAATCGTATCGACCATATTCTCCAAATCGGCCTCCGCATTTATCACTTCAATATTAGAAAACCTTGGCGTTAGTAGCAGTTCAGACATCGTTGTCATTGTAAAAACCCCTTCCATTGGCAGGACGAACAAGCATCGGGCCACACCAAAGTTTAGTCCTCTCAATTGTACTATAGAAATGCTCTGTTTGTCGTTAGAAAATATTGTCTACTATGTACAAAACGACCATCTCTTTTCGTGCTAGTTGGCTAATGTTTCCCGTTTAGAATTATCTTAAAATAAAAGCATAAGCATAGCTATTGTGGCGGTCGGTCAATGGAGAGTGTATGATGAATTCCCAAGTAATGTTGTGAATAAATGTACATAAACGACCAACCGCTCTTTTTTAATAACGAAGGAGGAACATAATATGGTAAAAGAACTGCAAGCATCGATCCGAACAATCATGACTCCAGGCCCGGTAGAGGCCGAACCACGCGTATTAAGAGCAATGAGCACGCCAATTTTAGGGCAATACGATCCAGAATTTTTCGCGATGATGAACGACGTAACGAATCTTTTAAAAATGCCATTCCAAACAGAAAACGAATGGGCGCTCGCCGTTGATGGCACAGCCCGCGCAGGACTCGAAGCAGCCGTTTGTGGCATCATCGAACCCGGCGACAAAGTACTCGTACCATCATTTGGCCGTTTTGGCTTTTTAATGGCAGAACTCGCGCAACGTGCAGGCGCGCAAGTCAAAATCGTCGAGCAAGAATGGGGCACAATTTTTGATCCGAAAACGGTTATTGACGAAATCAAAGCCTACAATCCAAAAATGCTGATCATGGTTCACGGCGAAACATCCACGGGCCAAATGCAAGACTTGAAGGAAATCGGGTTATTCTGTAAGGAAAACGACGTCCTATTCATGGTTGATGCGGTCGCAACATTCACCGGCGCTGACTTCCAAACCGACGCGTGGGGAGTAGACATCGCGGTTGCTGGAACACAGAAATGCCTCAGCGTCCCAACCGGAATGGCACCCGTAACCTACAACGCAAAAGTCGAGAAAATCCTCGCATCCCGTTACCAAGTCGAACTTGGCCTAACAAAAGACGTCCGAAATGACCGCTTCATTTCGAGCAACTACCTAGACCTTAGCCAAATTCAACAATACTGGGGACCAAAACATATCAATCACCATACCGAAATGACATCGATGATTTACGCGCTACGTGAAGGTTTGCGAATCGTTCACGAAGAAGGTCTAGAAAACCGTTTTGCCCGTCACCGCAAACACGAAAAAGCGATGATGACAGGTCTTAACGCGATGGGCTTGACGCTATTCGGCGACATGTCTAGCAAAATGCCGACTGTAACCTGCGTGAATATCCCCGAAGGCCTTGACGGAGAAGCTGTTCGCGCGACACTACTCCACCATTACGGCGTCGAAATCGCGAGCTCATTCGGTTCCCTTGCCGGCAAGATTTGGCGCATCGGAAACATGGGCTTCAGCAGCCGCAAAGAGAACGTCCTGCATACACTGAACGCGCTAGAAGCCTCGATCACATTCCACGGCGGCAAAATCGCAAAAGGCGAAGCAGCACAAGCCGCGTTGAAATTTTATAGCGAGAATTAAATACGAAGACGAATCCCTGCTTGCGAGAGTGGGGATTTTTACATTGGAGGGATAAACCGTTATAATAAAGGGAGTTAGGAGGGTGAGTCGAATCATGAATAGAACGCTGTCAAAGGAGTATTTGCAGGATGTGCTAGTTCGCTTAGCCCATCACTCTAGCGCGATAGAAGGAAATACTATTTCGCTTGGAAGAACAGATGCCAATCAGTATAGCACTGGTGAAAGAGATTCACGCCAATCTTGCCGACAAACTACAATACGATAGAGGCGAATTCAAAACTGGTGAGAACGCTATTTTAGGCGCTGATTTTCAAACAGCCAGTCCAACAGAAACCCCCATCCTAATGCAACAATGGGTGTATAATCTTAATTATAGGCTAGAGCAGGACTCGCTAGATGAGAAATTGCGAGCCGTTGCGGAGAGTCATATTGACTTTGAACGCGTTCATCCATTTAGCGATGGAAATGGCAGAACCGGCCGAATGCTCATGAATTATGCACTACTTGAAAATGACTTCCCACCATTAATCATACGAGTAGATGAACGCGCGCAATACATACAATATTTAGCGACACAGGATTCAGAGGCATTTTTCCGATTTGTAAAAGATAAATTGGAAGAAGAGAAAGAGCGTGCCAAACGTTTTCAGAATAGTGAAGACCAAAAAATACCGCGTAACAAAAATAGAAACGCAGACTGATTATCAAAAAATCAATCGACGTTTCTATTTTTTTAGTCCAATGCATCCAAAAGCAACATCAATATAATAAAACACATACCTGCAATCAGCACGATTTTAAACGGAGAAATCTGCTTGGCGGCGGGTTTATCCGTTTTTGTTTCCGTCTGGACTTGAGGCGGATCTGGTTGCGGCATCGATTTTTGAATAATGGGTTGCTGCACACGCTTAGGGACCACAACCGCCTCCTGCACATATTGATCGATGATTTCACTAGGGTCACCTAGCAAAGCGATGGCGTCAGCTTCTGAAATCCTGTTCTCTAAGCTTACCGCAATGTGTTCATCCAAATCTTTGATAATACTGGCACGCTCGTCTTCCGGCAGAGAACGCAGACCGTGATGTAGCGTTTCAAAAAAATCTGATCTATTCATTTGGGTTGATCTCCTTTCGTAAAGCTGCGATACTTGCCGTGAATTCATCCCATTCTTGCAATGTCTCTTTCAAAAAAATCCGACCTTGATGCGTGATGTGATAATATTTCCGCTGTGGCCCAGTTGGCGATTCCACTGTGTATGTCGCGCAATAACCTTCTTTCACAAGCCGACGCAAAAGCGGATACAGCGTACTTTCCGTGATGGGTATATGTTTTTTTATTTGTTGCGTTAAATCATAGCCATAAAAATCATCCGTCTGCAAAATGTAAAGCACACACATGTCTAGCGCACCTTTTCGAAACTGTGTCGTTACGCTCATATTCGGCCTCCAATAAATCATAATTTAGCTACCTCAAGTATAACAGCAACGCACCAAAAATAAAACAGACTCTGCGAAAATACACAGAACCTGCTAAAAAATCCTTATTGAACGGTTTCTTTCGCGTTTTGAAGTACGAACGCGCCTTCATGTGTATCGCGAACACCGTTTTCTTTGTCATAAATCACGGAACCGCGAAGTACCGTTGCCACGACTTGTGCGCCGATTGTGCGACCGATATATGGGCTGACTTTGTGACGATACTCCAAGTCTTCAGCGGCAAGCGTATACGGTGCATTTGGCTGGATCAACGCGAAATCGGCGTCTTTACCAATCGCGATGTGGCCTTTGTCCGCTAACTTATAAAGATCTGCTGGATTCGAGGCGATCAGTTTTGCGAATTGTGTTAGCTCCATACCACGCTTTTGAACCGCTTCATCGAACATGATGTCGACGTTATTTTGCAAGCCGGAAATGCCGCCCCAAGCTGTGAATGCATTGCCGATTTTCATGTCTGGTGGGCAAGGTGAGTGATCCGAAGTTACGAAATCAATTTCTCCCGCGAAAAGTTTCTCCCAAAGGCGATCTTGGTTGGCTTTATCTCGTAATGGTGGGGCACATTTCGCTGTCGTGCCAATCGTTTCGAACTGTTCTTCGTCAATCGCGAAGTAATGCGTACAAGATTCGCACGTCACTTTTTGGCCTTCGTTGCGAGCACGAGTGACTTCTTCCACGCCTTCTGGAGTACTCAAGTGGCAAATATGGATTTGGCAACCAGCGATTTTAGCAAGATAAATGGCGCGGCGTACAGCTTCCACTTCTGTGAAAACAGGGCGTGATGCGACGTAATCTTTCGCGGATGTTTTGCCTTCTGCTTGTGCGACTTTGCCTAATTCATCGCATATTAACGCATTTTCAGCGTGGATTGCTAGAATTTTATCCATTTTCGCGATTTTTTGCATGCCGGCGAAGAACGAATAATCATCCACGTTACGGAAATCATTGTCGACACCATCGAAGCCACACGTTGCTAGGAAACACTTGTAAGCCGCAACGCCATCTTCATTTAGCTCATTTAGACGGTCTAAGTTATGGGGAACAAGTCCACCAAAAAGCGCTACATCGACGCTAAGTTTACCTTTTGCCGCGTCAAATTTAAGATTTAGAGATTCACGGTCAATCGTTGCGGGTAATTGGTTCAGCGGCATTTCGATGAAGGACGTCACGCCACCCTTTGCAGCAGCTTTTGTGCCAGTTTCGTAGCCTTCCCATTCCGTACGGCCAGGCTCAGAAATGTGCACGTGTGCGTCAACCATACCTGGTGAAACAACGAGCCCGCTTGCATCGATGACTTCTTTCGCCTCGCCAAGATCCGCGCCAATTGCCACGATTTTTCCATTCGTTACCGCCACATCTGTCACTACCGCTTCCGTGTCTAAAATCACTTTTCCATTTTTGATAATTAAATCATAACTCATTTCCTTCAACTCCTATTTTTTTAATCTGAACTTCTGTATTTTCGTCATAAAACGATGGATTTTTCTTGCGGTGAAGCGAGGCAAACAGGGCATAAGCGCCGAACGCAACGATCACACCGACGAACCATGAAAGTCTGGAAACTGGCTCTAAAACTGGGATAAACTTACCGCTCAGCGATATAATCACGGCAACAATCGTCACCACAAACGCGAGCGAATTAAAACCATTCTTATAGTAAGAAAATTGACCGGGTTCTGTGTAGAGGCTATCCAAGTTGATTTGTCGGCGCATAATAATGAAATAATGTGCTAGCATCACGCCGATAACCGGACCAAGAATCCCACCGATAATATCGAGGAATAAATAAATACTCGCCTGATTCTCCATCAATTTCCACGGACAAATCAGAACACTAATAATACTCGCAATCATAACCCCATGTTTATACGTCAACTTCTTCGGAAAAATCGCAGCAATCTGATATCCCGCCGGAATAATATTCCCCGTCGCATTCGTCGAAATCGTCGTCATCAAAATAACCAAGACGGCGAAAATCGAGGCAAACAAGCTATCCCATTTTTGCACAATATCAAGCACATTCCAAGTCTCCGTCCCGTAATGAATGCTCGCGCCCGCCAAAATACAAACACTGGCTATGGCGAATAAAACATAAGCTACCGCGAGGCCGAACGTTTGCCCAGTCGCCTGCGCTTTAAAACTTTTCGCGTTTTGCGTGAAATCCGATGCGCTGACAGCAGGCGCCGCCCAAACCGCGACAACCGCGTTAATCACGACAAGGAATAGGAAAATAGAGTTTCCACCAGTTTGGACGTTAGCAGGCACGTAATTCACAATGTTGCCAAAGCCCGCCAAATAAATCGCCCAAATCGCCATCCCGCCAAACACGATGTAAATACACGGATTAAGAATCGCGGTAAACTTGTTCAAAACGCCGCCCCCGCCAAATCCAATCGCCACATTGACCGCCCAGAAAAGCAAGAAAGCAATCAAACCAGGAATCGTAATCCCCAAAATACTGACGCCTCCGCCAATCTCCAAAAAGCTCGGCCAAATTTTTCCGATTAAAATCAAAAAGGCGAGCGATCCCGCATAGCACTGCAAGCCAAACCACATAATCGCTGCGACGCAACCTCTTAAAATGCCTGGGAAGAGCGCGCCACGAACGCCGTAAGAAGCCCGCAAAATCATCGCGAAAGGTACGCCATATTTTGAACCAGCAGCCCCATTTAACACCATGACCGCGGCGATAATAAAGGCGCTTACAATAATAGCTGCCATGATACTAACCGTTGACAATCCGAGTATTAGAAACCCACCGACCGCCACATAGTTAGGAACGTTATGTACAGAACCCATCCACAATGTGAAATAGTTAAACGTACCCCATGTCCGTTTGTTCTCTGTTTTAGGCAGTAGATCATCGCTATACCCGCGAGATCGATATTTCTCTAGTTGCGCATTATCCACCTGAACCATACCATTTTTTCCTCCTTCATTTATAAAATAATGCTTAAAAATAAGCGAAAAGCCGAACTGAGTTTGTGAAAGAAAGCGCTTTAAATTAATTGTTGTAAGAAGACGCTTTCTCCTAATATGTTAAATATAGCACGCCCCGAAATGTATTTCCTTAGACGTTTTACATAAACTTTTGAAATGGTTTGTCTGTTTCGAACAAAGTGAAAAGGTGCACAAAATAAGGCGTTAACGGTAGGGAATTTCGCGAATAAATGCTAGAATGAAAGAGTAGGAAAAGCTGCTTGATTTTATGAGGAGAGTGAGAATAGTGGCTAATTATATTAACGAGAAACGTCGCCAAATTGACTTTGATCCATATACATTGCCCATCATCGCCTTACCCGAAGTAATCGCGACGTCTTTTGATCCGATTGGAAAAACGCCAATCATGATTCGTATTGCTGATAAAGATAAAGCGTTTGCGCCGATAAAAGACCCAGGAAAGTATCAAGGGATTCTAGAGATTCAGTTCAATGATATCAATGAAGAAGACGATTATTGGGGACTCAGCAAGAAAGAATCCGATGAAATGCTTCTTTTCAATAAGAAACATGCCGCGATTATTCACGATTTTGTTGACCAATTTGACGATATCAGCCAAATTGTTGTGCACTGTAATGCCGGTGTGAGCAGAAGTAGCGCGGTCGCGATGCAGCTCGCGGAGTACACGAACGACTTGGATACGTACGCCAAACTACGCGAAATCAAGCGATACCTCCCAAATACGCGCGTTCTCGCCATCATGCGCGGGGAAGAATTTTAACGTAATTTTTTTGGCAAAATCTGCGCCATAACCCTGCCCGTCATGTTATAATGTAGAGAAATGATTGGAGGGGTTTTTTCGTGGGACGACAAGCTGATCTGCTAGCGATGCAACCAATCGCGATGCAACTGTTCATCAAAAGTATTCTGACAGACCGATTGGCGCATGGTTATTTGCTAGAAGGCGCGCGTGGAACTGGTAAGAAACGCACTGCCAAATGGCTTTCCCAGACCCGTTTTTGCTTGGAGAAAAGTAATGACGAGTTGGCTTGTGGGACGTGCAATAATTGTCTGCGAATCGAAAACGATAACCACCCTGACGTTCATTGGCTAGAACCAGATGGCAACAGTATCAAAATTGATCAAGTACGGGAATTGAAGCAGGAACTGTCTAAGCGCGGTATGGAGTCGGATCGCAAGGTTTTGATTATCGACAGCGCGGATAAAATGACGGTGCAATCTGCCAATTCTTTGCTTAAATTTATAGAAGAACCGGATGGCGGCATGTTAATTTTATTCTTGACCGCGAATCCACAGCAAATCTTGCCAACAATCCAATCGCGGCTACAACCGGTGAGCTTTCGAGCTTTGCCGTTCGAGGCCTTTGTTAGCGATTTGATAGCGCAAGGCATTTTAGAGCAGAAAGCCCGTGTATTGGCGAGTGTCGCTGGAAATGCGGAACAAGCCGCTACTTGGAACGAGGATGAATGGTTTGCCGAAGCGCGCAACGTGACGGTGAAGCTCTATGAAGGATTGCATCATCAAGGTGTGGATCCCATTTTGCTTATTCAAGAATCATGGATGCCCGTTTTCAAGGATAAAACACAGCTGCATTTAGGCCTAGAGTTGTTGCTATTACTCTATCGCGACCGCTTACATTTATCGCTAAACGACGATTATCGTCCAATCTGCATGGAGCAAGCATCGATGTTAAAGCAGGATATATTGCGGAAATCACTCACAGATACGACTGCTGAAATGGAAATCATACTTGGAGCTAAGCGCAAACTAGATTCCAACATGAATACCCAGCTACTAATGGAGCAACTCGTATTGAAAATTCAAGGGAGGTAGTCCAATTGCCAAAAGTTGTAGGCGTTCGTTTTAAGGAAGCCGGTAAAATATATTATTTTTCGCCTGAGAAACTCAAAATTGTCGAGGGTCAAGGCGTGATTGTCGAAAATGCACAAGGAATTGAGTTCGGAAAAGCGGTTATCGCACCGCGCGAAGTCGATGAAGAGGATGTTGTTATGCCTCTAAAACGAGTGCTACGTGTTGCGACAGACGCAGATTATAAATGTGTCGAAGAAAATGCGGCCTCTTGTCAGCGCGCATTTTTACTCTGTGACGAGAAAATTCAAGAACACAAAATCGAGATGAATCTAGTCGACGTCGATTATACATTTGATCGCAATAAAATCATCTTTTACTTTACCGCAGAAGGGCGCGTCGATTTCCGCGAACTCGTGAAAGATTTAGCGTCGATTTTCCGTACGCGGATTGAATTACGCCAAATCGGTGTCCGCGATGAAGCGAAATTGCTCGGCGGAATTGGCCCGTGTGGCCGGATGCTGTGTTGCTCGACCTTTTTAGGTGATTTTGAACCAGTTTCAATCAAGATGGCAAAAGACCAGAATTTATCGCTCAATCCGACGAAGATTTCTGGACTTTGCGGTCGTTTAATGTGTTGTTTGAAATATGAGAATGATGAATACGAAACAGCGAAGAAAGAAATGCCTGATGTCGGTCAACATGTTGTGACACCTGATGGCAAGGCACGTGTAGTGGGCATTAACCTACTCGGTCGAATTATGCAAGTCAGACTACCAGATCAAGACGCGGTCATTGAATATGCATTAGAAGAATTACGCCCCTTTAATGCTTTTTCAAAAGAACCCGCGAAGTCCTGAGGTGAGCCCATATGGATAAAAAAGCACTTTTTGACTCAGTCAGCAATATGGAAGAACAAATCGGCGAGTTATACCAACAACTTGGCGACCTGAAGCAAAATCTAGGCGATATGTTGGAAGAAAACAACCGTCTGAACCTAGAAAACGAACATTTGCGTCGCCGTTTGGAAGAACTCGACGGCAAGCAACATGTGAGCACAATCCCCGCCGAAAAAGAGTTGGGCGCGATGGCTCCAGCTCGCAAAGAAGCGATGCGCCAGATGATAGAAGTTGGCGAAGGGTATGATAATTTAGTCAAACTGTATAAAGAAGGTTTCCATATTTGCAACGTGCATTTCGGAAGCCCGCGCGGAAACGATGAAGATTGTCTTTTCTGTATGTCGTTATTGAATAAGAAATAAAACGCGGCTTTCTCTTTCGTAGAGAGAGCCATTTTTTTAGGGAGAGGTTTGGATGTTAGTTGGAGATGAGAGGCTAGATCATTTATTGGCGGAGAACTTGCGAATTATTCAGAGTCCGTCTGTATTTTCTTTTTCGCTAGATGCAGTATTGCTCGCAAGATTTAGCTACATACCTTATCAAAAGGGTGGGCGGATTATTGATTTGTGTAGCGGCAATGGCATTATTCCGTTGTTGATTAGCTCGAGAACAAAAGTGCCAATTATTGGTATAGAGATTCAGGAACGATTGGCGGATATGGCGCGGCGTAGCATTGAATACAACGAACTCGAGAATCAGATTGAAATTTTGCAACAAGATTTACGTGAGGTTGTGCCGATTCTTGGAAAAGGAAAAAATAGCTTCGTCATCTGCAATCCGCCGTATTTTGCGCTTGAATCGACCAGCATCAAAAATGAAAATGAACATTTGCGAATTGCGCGTCATGAAGTACATTGCACGTTGCGCGATACGATTCAAGTCTCGGCGGATTTGCTAAAACAGGGCGGCAAGGCGAGTTTTGTTCATCGTCCAGAGCGCCTGCTGGAAATCATTGATATCATGCGGGAATATGGTTTGGAACCGAAACGCGTCCAGTTTGTGCATCCGCGTTTGGAACGAGAAGCGAATACGATTCTAATCGAGGGCATGAAAGGCGCGAAGCCAGGCGTGAAATATTTGCCGCCAATCATCGTGCAAAATGCAGACGGCGAGTACACGAAACAAGTGAGGGAGTTGCTTTATGGCGAAGAGTGACACGCATTATTTCTACGTATTGGCATGCAAAGATGGCTCCTATTATGGCGGCTACACCACCGATGTGGCGCGTCGCGAAGCCGAACATAACGCTGGGATTCGCTGCAAATACACCCGAAATCGACGCCCAGTTCGAGTCATCCATTCCGAATGCTTCGAGACGCGATCCGAGGCAACGAAAGCCGAAGCCGCTTTTAAGAAACTAGTACGCAAAGATAAGGATCACTATTTACGAGAAAAGAAGGAGGGCGACACACTATGAAAAGCCAGAAAAGCTTTGCAGAATCAGGTGACGCGAAGGGCACGTTATACTTAGTCCCAACACCGATTGGCAACCTAGAAGACATGACGATGCGCGCGATTCGAATTTTGCAAGAAGCGGATTTAATCGCGGCGGAAGACACGCGAAACACGATCAAGCTACTCAACCATTTCGATATACATACAAAAATGGTGAGCTATCACGAACATAACAAAACGACCCGCCAAGAGGAGCTCATCGAAAAATTGGAGGCAGGAACCACGATTGCCGTCGTGAGCGATGCAGGCATGCCGTCGATATCCGACCCAGGCTACGAATTGGTAGGCGCCGCGATTGAAGCTGGAATCACCGTTGTGCCACTACCAGGCGCGAATGCAGCGCTTACCGCCCTCATCGCATCAGGCCTCGCGCCACAACCGTTCTTCTTTTACGGTTTCTTGCCGCGAAGCAACAAAGACCGCGAAGAAGCATTGAACCAGCTGAATCTTCGCGAAGAAACGTGGATCATTTACGAATCGCCACACCGCTTGAAAGAAGTTTTAAAAGTGATGAACAAAATACTCGGAAGCACCCGCAAAATTGTATTATGTCGCGAATTGACGAAGAAGTACGAAGAATTTTTACGTGGAACGGTGGAAGAAGCGCTAGAATGGGCAAAAGAAACCGAAATCCGCGGTGAATTTTGCGTCATCGTAGAAGGAAATGAAGGCGCACCGAGCGAGGACGAAGAAATTTGGTGGGCGACAATACCAATCAAGGAACATGTCGAAAAAGTCATGGACGAAGAATCGGTCTCCTCCAAGGAAGCGATCAAACAAGTCATGAAAACCCGCCAACTCCCAAAACGCGAAGTTTACCAAGCCTATCACGAATTATAATAAACTGGACTCGTCATCACGCGGGTCTTTTTTTGGTATAATAACGGTAATAGAAAAGGAGGAATTCGATATGACGAAACTGCCCAATATTGGCAAACCAGCAACAAACGCTTTGGAATTATTAGAGATAACAACACTCGAACAAGTCGCGGCACACGACGAAAAAACGCTATTAAAAATACACGGCGTCGGACCAAAAGCAATTGGAATTTTAAAAGAAGCACTGGCAGATCGAGGCTTAGCATTCAATGAAACATCAACAGAAAGCACAACGTCCGGCGTAGACTTCGCGGTATTCTGCGACTTCAACTGCGACAACGCACCAAAAAAACGCATCATCCGAGACTACCTTATAGCATCCGCGTCAGGCGACAGAACAGCACTCGAAAACGTATTAGAAGCATCGTTCGTGTGGACAGTACCAGGCGAATTCCAAATCAAAGGCCGAGACGAATTCATCGCAGAACTAATCGCGAACCTCCAAGAAGTCAGCGCACTCGAAGTCCAATCCCTGCTAAGCCACGGCAAAGAAGGCTCCGCTCACGGAACCGTCACAAACAAAAAAGGCAAACACGTCTACTTCTCCGACATCTTCACCTTCCAAAGCAACAAACCAGACGCCAAAATCTCCAAACTAACCTCATTCGTGGTGATAGAAAAGTAAGCTATGATCTATTAAGTCTTTAAGTCTTTAAGTCTTTAAGTTTTTATCTTTTTGCGTATCATCTACACCCTGCTTTAAACAAATGCGAACGCTTGCCGCCGATTTACTAGTAAGTAGGCTCAACCCCAAGAAAGGAACGAATACTCACTCGTTCGTACTCATATTGAGGCTCTAATTCAGCAAAGTACGCTTCATAAGAGCCACAACAAAAAAGCATCCTATTTGAGGCTAGCAAGCTTTCAAATAGGATACTTTCTTTAATTGTAGTCTTAGATATCATCGCCGAATTGACGACGGATGTCAGCTACTAATTTCTCAGCTCCATCACGGCTAAGTGTTAATTTACCGTCAACAACTTGTTTGTTTTGATCGGAAAATTCACCAGTGATGTCACAAAGGTTGCTAGCTGTATATTTCTTTAGGATAATTTCATCTTCATTGATGTAAATTTCTAAAGCATCTTTAACAGCAACGCCTAGGTTACGACGGATTTCAACTGGGATTACGATACGTCCTAGTTCGTCAATTTTTCTTACCATACCTGTAGATTTCATATTCTTACCTCCTAACTCTTTGGTCTATTACCTATAATACCAAGAATTTCCTAGAAAAGCTAGACGAAAATATCAATAAATACAAAAAAAATGATTATCGTTTCAAAAAAAGGGTATAAACCTAGTTGGGGCGCTATTTGTGATATAAAAGTTCTACAATTGCAAATTTTGCTTCTTTAGCTTAGATGGATGATTTTACAGATTTGAGAGGAGTTTTTTGATGGATATTTTAATTGCGCTCATTCCAGCAGTGATGTGGGGGATAATGCCACTCATTGTTTCAAAAATTGGTGGGAAGCCATATCAACAAACGCTCGGGGTAACGTTCGGTGCGCTTATTTTTGCGATTGGGATGTATTTCCATTCTACGCCACAATTTACCGTCACGATTTTATTGGTGAGCTTTGTATCGGGGATTTTCTGGACCGTTGGGCAACTGAACCAATTCCGCGCATTTACGCATATTGGTGTTTCCAAAGCGATGCCGCTATCAACCGGGATGCAACTCGTTGGGACTTCGCTGTTTGGTGTATTCGTATTTCAAGAATGGGGAACGACGGCAAAACTAGTACTTGGATTTTCGGCGTTATTCTTCATTATCGTCGGGATTTCGCTAACATCCTATCAGCAGCATAAATCGAAAGGCAGCAATATGAAGCAAGGCATGGTCGCGCTTATTGTTTCTTCGCTTGGCTACGTCGCCTATGTTGTCATTCTAAAAGCATTCGATATCAGCGGTTGGGAAGCGATTCTACCGCAGGCTGTTGGGATGGTCGTCGCGGCTGTTGTGTTCTCGTTTAAAGATCGCAAAACCTTCTTTTTAAAAGAAACATGGCTCAGCATTATTCCAGGTTTAATTTGGAGTATCGGGAATTTAGCGTTACTTATTTCTAACACGGTGATTGGCGTCGCGATTAGCTTTTCACTTTCGCAAATGGGCGTCGTCATTTCAACGCTAGGCGGAATTCTCCTTCTAGGCGAGAAAAAAACGAAACGCGAACTTATCTTAGTTATCATCGGAATTATTCTAGTCAGTGCCGGTGGTTTCATGATTGGTCTCACAAAATAGTGAAATTTGGCAGTACGGGATAACATTCTGTGCTGTCTTTTTCAAATTTTTCGGGCTTGCGGTATTTTGTTTTGCGTAGAAAATGATATAATAGAAGGTAATTGTGAATTTAACACCGGAAAAACTGATTTTCGGCAGAGGAATGGGAGAGGATTAGATTGCCAAAAGAGAATAATACATTTTATATTACGACTCCGATTTATTATCCAAGTGGAAAGGCTCATATTGGGCATGCTTATACAACGGTTGCAGGAGACGCAATGGCGCGTTACAAGCGTTTACGAGGATTCGACGTTTTCTATTTAACGGGAACAGACGAACACGGCCAAAAAATCCAACAAAAAGCCGAGGAACAAAATATTTCACCGCAAAGCTATGTGGACGATATCGCGGCAGGATTCCGAGATTTATGGGAGAAACTCGAGATTACCAACACGGATTTTATTCGGACGACAGAACCGCGTCATAAAGACGGCGTCGCGAAAATTTTTCAACAACTGCTGGATCAAGGCGATATTTATCTTGGGCAATATGAAGGTTGGTATTCCGTTTCAGATGAAGAATATTTCACAGAAACCCAACTAGAAGAAGTGTACCGCGACGAAAATGGCAAAGTTATTGGCGGAAAAGCACCGAGCGGCAATGAAGTCGAGCTCGTGAAAGAAGAATCGTATTTCTTCCGCATGAGTAAGTACGCCGATCGTTTGCTCGCTTACTATAATGACAATCCAGAATTCATCCTACCAGAATCGCGCAAAAACGAGATGATTAACAATTTCATCAAACCAGGCTTAGAAGATTTGGCTGTTTCCAGAACGACTTTTGATTGGGGAATTAAGGTTCCAGGAGACGCGAAACATGTTGTTTATGTGTGGATTGATGCGCTTTCTAACTACATAACCGCGCTTGGCTATGGTTCAGAAGACGATGCGAATTTCAACAAATACTGGCCGGCAGACGTGCATATCATCGGAAAAGAGATTGTGCGCTTCCATACGATTTATTGGCCGATTATCCTGATGGCGCTTGATTTACCGCTACCTAAGAAAATTTTCGGGCACGGTTGGATTCTAATGAAAGACGGCAAAATGTCGAAATCTAAAGGTAACGTTGTCGATCCATACATGCTGATTGACCGCTATGGCTTGGATGCGCTGCGTTATTACCTTCTACGCGAAGTTCCATTCGGATCTGACGGCTTATTCACGCCAGAAGATTTTGTCGATCGCGTCAACTATGATTTAGCAAATGATCTAGGCAACCTACTAAACCGAACTGTTGCGATGATAAATAAATATTTTGACGGTGAAATTCCAGCTTATCAAGGCAATGTAACACCTTTTGACGGCGAATTAGAGGTTTTTAAAGATAATGTTTTGAAAGAATATGAAACAAACATGGAAACGATGCAATTTTCAGTGGTCCTTTCTCAACTATGGACATTTGTCAGCCGCACGAATAAATACATCGATGAAACAGCGCCATGGGTTCTAGCAAAAGAAGAAGCGAACCGCGGGGAACTAGCAAGTGTTATGACCCACCTAGCTGAGAATTTGCGAATCATCGCGGTGATGTTGAAACCATTCTTAACGCAATGTCCAGAAGGTATTTTCACGCAACTAGGCATTACGGACGAATCGCTAAAAGACTGGGCATCGATCACAGGATACGGCAAAATTCCAGCAGGCACAAAAGTAGTCGCAAAAGGCACACCAATATTTCCTCGTCTCGACGCAGCGGAAGAAGTAGCCTATATCCAAGACCAAATGAAAGCAACAGCCCCAACGCCAGTAGCAGAAGAACCAACCGTTGTTGCGCTTGAAACACCAGAAATCGGCATTGAAGACTTCGACAAAATCGATTTACGCGTCGGAGAGGTAAAGCAAGTCGAGAAAGTCAAAAAAGCTGACAAACTACTGTGCTTCCAATTAGACCTAGGCGAAGGAAAACTGCGCCAAGTTCTATCAGGTATCGCAGAATTCTATGAACCAGAAGAACTCCTCGGCAAAAAAGTAATTGTCGTCGCGAATTTAAAACCAGTCAAATTACGCGGTTTAATGAGCGAAGGCATGATTCTATCCGGCGAAAAAGATGGCAAACTACAAATCATCGAAGCAAGCAGCGCCCTTCCAAACGGTGCAAAAGTGAAATAATAACAACGAGGTGGGTTTCCTAGGAACTCACCTCACTTTTTTCGAATCTTACTTAGCGAATAAACAAGCACCAGCAACATACGATGTTATTAAAAAGGTAGATTAAACGACTAAAAAAACGACTTTCTTCTATAGTAATACGACACATTCACAAAATAGGAAAAGCAGTTGTATTATTATATAGAAGAAAGCTGACATTCACGCGTTAAAAATAAAGAAATGAGGGATAAAAATGCTTTTTGATACACATGTGCACTTAAATGATGACGCATTTAACGAAGATCTTGAAGAGGTTATCACACGTGCCAAGGAAAATGATGTTTCGCGCATGGCGGTCGTCGGTTTTAATGAAGAAACAATCAATCGCGCGCTGGAACTTGCCGATAAATATGATTTTATTTACCTCATTGTCGGATGGCACCCAACAGACGCAATCACTTTTACTCCAGAAAAACTAGAATGGTTACGCGAACTAGCCAAAAATCCGAAAGTTGTCGCGCTCGGCGAAATGGGATTGGATTATCATTGGGATACGTCACCAAAAGAAACTCAGTTTGAGGTCTTCCGTCAGCAAATCAGATTAGCAAAAGAAGTACAACTTCCAATCGTGATTCATAATCGGGAAGCAACAGAAGATGTCGTTCGTATTTTGCAAGAAGAAAACGCGTCAGAAGTTGGCGGAATCATGCACTGTTTTGGCGAAACCGTAGAGGTAATGGAAGCGTGTTTAGCAATGAATTTCTACATCTCATTCGGCGGCACAGTTACCTTTAAAAACGCAAAATTACCAAAAATTGCAGCAGAATCTGTACCGTTAGACAAGATTTTAATCGAAACTGACGCTCCATATCTCGCTCCGCACCCAAATCGCGGTAAAAGAAATGAACCGAGTTACGTCAAGCTTGTTGCCGAAAAGGTCGCAGAATTAAAAGAACTGAAATATGAGGAAATCGCCCGCTACACAACAGAAAATGCAAATAGGCTATTCCGATTAAGCTGATTTTCGTCATCAAACTGTAACAATACCTGAACTCTGTAACGGAATCTTAAGCAAGCGAAAAATAAAATTTAAGAAATCTTTAAAAACCCGCGCTATTATGCCTACGACTAGAGGCTGAATTCCCTGAAATATAACTGACACATTAGACACGGAATGTAATGAAAAGGTTTTACAATGGCTCTATACCAACGATAAAGTCATTGCATTTGGTCTAGACACCTATTTTTGATAATTCGTTGACAGTTCTTTCGTCCCCCGTATATAATCACAACAGAAGTTAGAAAGGGGAGAAATACATGACCATGGAAACTAGCAGTAACGCAAGCCAGAAATCAAAATGGCGTTTACCAATTATGATTGGCGCGTTTGTTATTGTCATAGCTTTGGTTTTTTATTTCGTTTTCGAGGGAACTAAAAACGATATCACGATTGTAAAAGCAGGCGAGGTTACAAAAGTTAGCACGCACGCAAAAACAGTTGGAGAAGTATTAAATGACGAAGGTGTAAAAATTGGAAAACATGACGAATTGTCTTATTCCAAAAATACAGCTGTAAAAGACGGAATGAAGATTGCTTACATTCCAGCGAAACAAGTGACAATTAATGACGAAGGTAAAGAAGCAAGTGTATGGACAACAAAAGATACAGTTGCCGAAGTACTGAAGGATGAAAATATTACGACACGTCCGCAAGATGCTTTAAACGTTTCATTGAATGACAAAGTAACAGCAAACATGGAAGTTAAAATCGACCGCGCTGTCGCTCTAGCTATTCAAAATGGACCGAAAAAAGAAGTCACGTGGACAACAAAAGACACAGTAGCAGATTTATTAGCAGAGAAGAAAATTAAATTAGACGCTCACGATAAAGTATTGCCAGCAAAAACGGCGAAACTTACTCCAAATATGACGGTTGTTGTTACATATGTAGACAAGAAAACCGACGAAAAGAAATCTAAAGTCGCTTTCAAAACCGTAGTAAAAGAAGATGCTTCCCTTGAAAAAGGAGAAGAAAAAGTAGTACAACCAGGGAAGGCTGGCGAGAAAGTAGCCAAGTATGATGTTGTTATCGAGAACGGTAAAGAAAAACAACGCAAACTCCTTGCAGAACAAGTAACAGCAAAACCAGAAGATAAAATCATTGTTCGTGGTACAAAAGAAGAGCCAGTGGTAACTGCAATCAGCAATGCCCCAGCTAAATCTTCTAAAAAAGCTACAACATCGAGTGCATCATCTTCTAACAGTAGCGCTTCCAAAGTAAGCAGTAAACCATCATCAGGCGGTAAAACGTTCACGATGGAATCAACAGCGTATTCAGGTGGCGGTACAACGGCGACAGGTATTAACTTAACAGCAAACCCAGGTTTAAAAGTAGTTGCGGTAGATCCAAGCGTGATTCCATTAGGCTCTAGAGTCTACGTATCAGGTTACGGAGAAGCAATTGCAGGAGATACTGGTGGCGCGATTAAAGGCAATATCGTAGACGTTTATTTTGCAGACGAAAGCCAATGTTACACATGGGGACGCCGTCAAGTTACGGTAACCATTTTAGATTAAGAATTCATACAAAGCAGGAAGCATACCAGAAATGGTGTTCTTCCTGCTTTTTTTGCGGGTTCTGCTTTTTCGAATTTTATGGTATGATAGAAGAACTGATTAAGAGAAGGGACGTTTTGTATGGAGAAGTTAGTGATTCATGAAGTCATTGTTGTCGAGGGGCGAGACGATACAACCGCAATACACCGCGCAGTGGACGCAGACACAATCGAAACGAACGGCTCGGCCTTGTCCGCTATGACCATTGAAAAAATCCGCCATGCAAAAGAAAAACGCGGCGTGATTATACTGACCGATCCCGACTTTCCAGGTGAAAAAATTCGAAAGCAAATCGATGCAGCAGTTCCAGGATGCCATCACGCTTTCATTAAACGCAGTGACGCATTGCCGAAATATGGCCGTGGTTTAGGAGTAGAACATGCGACACCAGAAATTATCCGCGAGGCGCTGGAGCATTTCCATACAAGCGATGAACGCGTCCAGACGAGCGAAATCGATTATGACCGACTTGTGATACTCGGCTTGATGGGCGGAGCGGGTGCCAAAGCGAAACGACAAAAGCTAGGAGAAATCCTTAAAATAGGTTATACGAATGGCAAACAATTGCAAGCGAGACTACGCATGTTTGGCATTACGAGTGAACAATTCGAAGCCGCATGGGGCGAAGTAGTACAGGAGGAGACGAATGAGTAAAGATATCGCAACACCAGGCCGCACAAAAGAAATCCTTAAAAAATATGATTTTCTATTCAAGAAAAGCCTAGGTCAAAACTTCTTGATTGATAGCAATATTTTGAGACGAATCACGGAGACGGCAGAACTGGATAAGGAAACGGACGTTATTGAGATTGGACCAGGTATTGGCGCGCTTACGGAGCATCTAGCGCGTACATCGAAGCGCGTATTGGCTTTTGAGATTGACCAACGCTTGATGTCGATTTTGCCAGATACGCTCGCTGCTTACGACAATGTAGAGGTCGTGAACGAAGACATTTTGAAAGTGGATGTTGGGGTGATGATTACGGAAAAGCTTCCAGATCGGACGAATCCTGTGAAGGTGGTCGCGAACTTGCCATACTATGTAACAACACCGATTATTTTGCAATTGCTTCACGAGGATTTGCCAGTGTCCAGCATGACTTTTATGCTCCAAAAGGAAGTCGCGGATCGTATTTCAGCAAAACCGAGTACGAAGGCGTATGGAAGCTTGTCGATCGCGATACAGTACTACATGGAGGCCGAGCTTTCCTTTATCGTGCCGAAAACGGTATTTATGCCTCAGCCGAATGTCGACTCAGCGATTATTCACTTGAAACGCCGCTCAGAGCCACCAGCACAAGTGAATGATGAAACCTTCTTCTTCGATATCACGCGCTCAGCATTTGCGCAACGTCGGAAAACATTATGGAACAATTTAGTGAACCGCTTCCCAGAATTGAAGCCACAAAAAGAAGAATTAGAGACCGAACTCGCGGCAATTGGCATCGATGTAAAACGACGTGGTGAAACGCTTAACATCCCTGAATTTGCGACTTTAAGTAATTTTCTTGACAATTTCATGAGAAAATAGCGAAAAAATGATAAAAAGCTGATCTTAGTGGTTGACACAGAGGCATTTCGCTGTTAAAATATTTGTTTATTGATTTTCAGCCCCCGTTGTGCTATAATGGAATTTAGTGAGGTGGGGGTACAAAATGTCAAAAACTATTGCAAGCATCAAACAAAATCTTGAATCCAGACTTGGAACAAGACTAACTTTGAAAGCTAACGGCGGACGTAAGAAAACAATCGAGCGTTGTGGCGTTTTAGCTGAAACTTATCCAGCTGTTTTTGTTGTTGAATTAGATCAAGACGAGAACAATTTCGAAAGAGTATCCTATAGTTATACGGACATTTTAACAGACACTGTGGAATTAGACTTTACAGATGATGTAAGTAAAGAATTAGCACTTTAATCACTAATATCTCAAGACCAGCCAACTTTGGCTGGTTTTTTGATTGTCTGTGGATGTTGAGCCTATAACGGATAAATCGGCGACAAGCGCTCGATTTGTGTAAAGCAGAATGTACGTATTACGCGAAAAAAGAATGATTGGCGTTATCTGGTCACATCTTGAGTAAGCTTCGAAATGGATCTAGTCTTCCTGTTTTTACAGTATGCTCAGAAGTCTTTTCGAGTTTGGAGTACATATTTAGGCTTTGCTATGGTAGAATAAACAAAGAAGATTTGAGGAGCTGTGACCAAATTTGAAGTCAGGCAAAATCACCTACTTTATTACTTTGGGGTGAACGATGGATGTTCCCTGAGAAAGGCTGTAGAAATGATGAAAATAAATGTGAAAGCACCTGCGAAAATTAATTTGTCATTGGATGCGCTATATAAGAGAAAAGATAATTATCATGAGCTTGAAATGGTGATGACGACTATTGACTTGGCGGATCGTCTGCAGTTAGTTTTGTTGGAGAAGGATGTCATCAAACTGGATGTGAAGGCGCACTTTATTCCGGATGATAAGCGGAATCTGGTGTATCAGGCGGCGGCGCTTTTGAAGGAGCGCTTTTCAGTGAAGCAGGGCGTAGCGATAACGCTCGATAAGAGTATTCCAGTTGCGGCTGGGCTTGCGGGTGGTAGTAGTGACGCGGCTGCAGCGCTCAAGGGGTTGAACCAACTGTGGGATTTGCAGTTGACGCTTGAGGAGCTTGCGGACTTAGGTGCTGAACTGGGATCGGATATCCCGTTTTGTTTGTACGGTGGAACGGCGCTTGCGACTGGTCGTGGGGAGATTATTGAGCCACTTCCGATGATGCCGAATTGCTGGATTGTGTTAGCCAAGCCTTCGATTAGTGTTTCGACGCCTGGCGTTTACCGTGATTTGCGTGTTGGCGAAGTGGAGCACCCGAATACGGCTGGAATGGTGCAGGCGATTCGAGATGGCAGTTTTGAAGGGATTTGTGATAATATTGGGAACGTGCTGGAGACGGTGACGCTCGCGAAACATCCAGAAGTGAAGCGAATCAAAGAGAAGATGCTGGAGTTTGGCGCAGATACGGCTTTAATGAGTGGTAGCGGGCCGACAGTGTTTGCCCTTGTAAAACAGTACTCTCGAGCGAAACGCGTCTATAACGGCTTGCGTGGCTTCTGTGAGGAAGTGTACTTAGTTAGACCTTGGCAAGAAGAAAAATGATAAAGGAGTCGTGAAGTGATGAAAGTTATTTTTAATGCG
Organism: Listeria sp. SHR_NRA_18; assembly: GCF_003856515.1. Classification (NCBI taxonomy): domain Bacteria; kingdom Bacillati; phylum Bacillota; class Bacilli; order Caryophanales; family Listeriaceae; genus Listeria; species Listeria sp. SHR_NRA_18. The sequence goes on along the minus strand of NZ_QPKR01000006.1, from coordinate 145,456 downwards.
GATGATTTTGGTTTGTCAAAAGGTGTCGTTTACGGAATTTTGGAAGCGTATAAACATGGTGTTGTAAAATCGACCACGATGCTCGCGAATTCACCGGCGTTCGATTTAGGCGCTGAGGTAGCGAAAGAAAATCCGGGACTCGATATCGGGGCGCATTTGACGCTGACGTTTGGTAGCCCGATTTTGAAGGATGTTCCGAGTCTTACTGCTGAATCCGGGAAGTTCCTCGCGCAAGACGTGTTGAGAAGTTCTGCGGATGCGATTGATTTTGATGAAGTAGAGCGTGAGTTCACGGCCCAAATCGAAAAAATTCTCGCAGCCGGCATTACCATCTCCCATTTTGATACGCATCATTTAATCGAACCTATCGTTTTACCTGTGTTGCAAAAATTAGCGAAAAAGTACCAAGTTGGATTGCGTCGTTCTGTGCATGATGCGGACTATACTGGCATTCCGACCACGGATCGTTTTTCTGATCAATTTTATGCGGATGGGATTACGGCGGATGTTGTCAAGCAGGTCGTGAAGGCGCATGAGAAGGACACGGAGACATTGGAATTTATGTGTCACCCAGCGTTTATCGATGAAACATTGCTCAGCTTGACATCGTACACGGATTACCGAATCAAAGAGCTGACTTTCCTAACATCAGATGAGGTGCAGGAAGCGTTGAAATCAGTTGGAGCCGAAGTAGTTAGTTTTAAAGAGGTTATGAAATAAGAGGAATCTAGCGAGTGATGATTTTGAGTAGCAGGCTATGACTATCTTTTCCTCTAAAAAGCCTTTATAATGATGTTAAACACGTACAAAAAGGGCGAAATAGGTTCTAATGTTTGGAAAAGCTATTTTTAAAAAGAGGAGAAGAAGCAATATGAAAATTCGGCGTAGTGAACGTTTGATTGATATGACACAGTTTTTGCTGAGCCATCCACGAAAACTTGTGCCACTGACTTTGTTTGCTGAGCGTTATAGTTCTGCGAAATCATCTATTAGCGAAGATTTGGTTATTATAAAGAAAACATTTGAAGATAGAGGCATCGGTACGCTTGAGACCGTTCCAGGCGCTGCTGGTGGCGTGAAATACATTTCGATTGCGGATAACGCGGATGTGCTGGATTTCGTTCAGACGCTCTGTAATCGCATCGCTGAGCCTGATCGTTTGCTCCCAGGTGGTTATCTATACTTATCGGATTTACTTGGTGAGCCCGTGACGCTAAGCCAAATCGGCAAAATTTTAGCGACGAAATTTAACAAGCAAAAAATCGACGCGATTATGACGGTGGCGACAAAGGGTATTCCGATTGCGCAAGCCGTGGCGGAACACCTGAATGTCCCGTTTGTTATTGTGCGTCGTGACAGTAAAGTAACAGAGGGCTCGACGGTTAGCATTAACTACGTGTCGGGTTCGAGCAAGCGTATCGAGAAAATGGAGCTGTCAAAACGCAGCTTACCGGAAGGGTCGAACGTTGTCATTGTGGACGATTTCATGAAAGCCGGCGGAACGATTAATGGGATGAAGAACTTGCTAGAAGAGTTCAATGCCAAATTAGTCGGTATCGGTGTTTTGGTGGAGTCAGAGTATGCAGAAGAACGTTTGGTGGACGACTATGTTTCCTTAGTGAAAATTAAGAATGTAGATGTCAAAGAGAAACAAATCGAAGTGGTAGAAGGCAATTATTTTAACTACCCAAATCAATAAGGAACGACTAGAATCTGGAGCAGCGAGTCATGCTGTTTTGGCGTTCTAGTTTTTTTATATGAATGGAATATGAACAGATAAATACGACCTCCGAATGACTGGTTTTGGTTTTATCTATGCTACAATAGGGACTTGTAGAAGGAGCATGAACATTTCGGTAAGTGAATATTTATGTTTGTGAATTTTTTCTAGCATTGCTTGCCTACATACTGGGAGCTAACAAACAATTACTTAATTTGGAAGGAGCAACACACATGAAGAAATGGATTAAATGGTTGATTGCCATCGTGATTATCGCGGCAATCGTAGTGGGAGCAGTATTATTTTTAGGATCTAAATCAGGATCAGATACAACAGCGACGAAGGACCTTGTGACGACAAAAGTGAAACAAGGAGACATGAAAATCAACGCAACAGCAACGGGGGCTATTGTTCCGCAAAACCAACAAGCGCCTGACTACAAAGAATTAGAGTTGCAAGTGCAAATGGACGAATTAGATGTGCCAAACGTGAAGGAAGACCAAGGAGCTAAGATTTCCGTGACGGCTGTTCCCGACAAAACATACACAGGTAAAGTGAAGGAAATCGCAGAACAAGGAACCGTGATGAACGGCGTATCTTCTTTCTTAGTAACGATTTCGATTGATGATACTACAGATTTGAAATCAGGGATGACAGCAGACGCCTCTATTTTAGTCGATGAAAAAGCAGACGCGTTATACGTTCCAATCGAAGCAGTTCAGAAGAATGATGACGGTAAATATTATGTGCTCGTTCCTAAAAAAGGGAAAAATGAGACGACAAAAGAAGTAAAACAATACGTAACGACTGGGCTTCACAACGAAGATAACATGGAGATCACGAAAGGTCTAGAAAAAGGCGATGAAGTCATTTTGCCAACGAAATCGAACTCATCCCAACAACCAGGATTTTAAAAACTAGACCAAACAAGGAGGTGATCGCATGACGAGTCCACTTATTGATATGAGAAATTTAACAAAAACATATACACTTGGCGGCGAGACTTTTAAAGCATTGGACAATGTGACGCTTGCCGTTGAACAAGGCGAATTTTTAGCGATTGTCGGACCTTCTGGCTCTGGTAAGTCAACCTTGATGAACATGATTGGTTGCCTAGATGTGCCGGATTCGGGTGAATATCATTTAGACGGTGTCGATGTGGCAACGCTAAACGATAACAAACTGTCCGCTATTCGTAATAAGAAAATCGGATTTATTTTTCAACAGTTTAATTTATTGACGAAATTGTCGGCGCTTGAGAACGTCGAATTACCGCTGATTTATGGTGGTATGGGTGTTGCAAAAAGAGAGGAAATCGCGCTAGATTGTCTTCGCAAAGTTGGGCTGACAGATAAGAAACGTAATTTACCGACACAATTATCTGGTGGTCAACAACAACGTGTCGCGATTGCACGTGCGCTTGCGGCTAACCCGCAAATTTTGCTAGCTGACGAACCAACAGGAGCGCTTGATTCCAAAACAGGTAAAGAAGTTATGGGCATCTTGCAAGAGCTGAATCAGGCTGGCAACACAATCGTAATGATTACACATGATCTTGACATCGCGAATTACGGAACGAGAACGATTCGAATTCAAGACGGTCAACTTTTCAATGAGGGGGTAGCAAAATGATCCGCCAAAGTATGAAAATGGCCTGGAAGCAACTAAAAACAAGTAAGATGCGTTCCTTTCTGACAATGCTAGGAATTATTATCGGGGTATCATCGGTTATTTTGCTAGTATCGCTCGGTAAGGGGGTAACGGATCAAGTCAACAGCCAAATGGGAGACCTGGGCTCGAACTTGGTGACAGTAATGAATACATCGACGAATCCTAACGATAAATTTACGTACGATGATGTCCTGAAATATAAAAATATTGATGGCGTCAAAAGCGTTTCTCCTGAACTCTCGGGACAAGTCAAGGCAACATTTGACTATAAATCAAAAGACTTGAAGCTTATCGGTACAAATGAGCAATATAAAGATGCTCGCGGCTTGAAGCTAGATAAAGGACGCTTCTTGCTACCGATTGATGTCGAGTACGGACAAAAAATTGCTGTCATCGGACCGAATGTAGCAAGTGATTTATTCGGTTTTTCAAATCCAATAGGAGAATATATCCGCGTAAATGGTATGCCGTATAAAGTGGTAGGTGTGCTTAAAGAAAAAGGTGCGTCGATGATGGGTTCTAGTGACGACCAAGTATTTGTGCCTCTAACTGCGGCGCAACGTATGTTGAAGGATACAAATGTCCGGACGTTTTATGTGGAAACAGACACAGCGGAAGATGTAGATCGCGTTGTTAACACGTTAGAATCACGCCTATCTATCCACTTTGACTATAACGCGGCGGATTCAGCAAGCGGTGAATCTGCGCCATATCAAGTTATAAATCAGCAAGAAATCTTGAATGCGTTTGACACGATCAGCTCGACCCTTACAACAGCGCTTGGAGCCATTGCAGGTATATCGCTTGTTGTCGGTGGTATTGGAATCATGAACATCATGTTAGTCTCCGTATCTGAGCGGACGAGAGAAATTGGAATCCGCAAAGCCTTAGGTGCAAAAAAACGAGATATCCTAACCCAGTTCTTAATTGAATCTATCGTTATTAGTGTTGTCGGTGGTCTAATTGGAATCGCGATTGGTGTATCAGGGGCCCTTGCATTTGGCTCTATCGCAGGTATACCATCAGGAATTACTGCATCAACCATCATTGGTGCCTTCCTATTCTCGATGTTCATTGGTGTTATCTTTGGTATTACACCAGCAAATAAAGCATCCAAATTACGCCCAATTGATGCATTACGATCAGAATAATGCATATGAAAAAAGAGGATTTATGTATAATAATCCTCTTTTTTTATTATTCACTTGTATAAATATATATCTAAAACCCCTTTTTTTGATTCAAATAATCAAATTCACGTCACAATTGATGTTGTCATATATTTTTAATCTGTTTGTCATAATTGTGATGAAAAGGATTGTAAAAAGAGGATTTTATAGCATGGTGAAACAGCGATTTTGCATTAAATAACCTTACATATCAGCACTTAACGGAGTGAAATAGATGGCGTTATTAGCTGTCATAATTCAGGTGGGATTGTAAAGAAAATTAAAAAATGATGTGCAAAAAGAGACGAAAAAAATGAAGGATGAACCAATTTTTGTATACTAAAAAACAGCTTATTTTTAATTTCTCATCATAAAATGCTCAGAAATAAAAGAGATAACACATAGCAAATAATACAGATAAACGTTGTATCAGCGCCTTTTTGTATCGAACCTTTTTAGTTCAAGGATTTATAGTATACAATTATTTATTTATAAAAAACAATTCATTTTTGTCAATAAAAAATGCACTATAAACAGTGTTTTTATACGCGAAGTCACAAAGTTGTCAAATTTAGCTTTTTTTATTATGATGTTGTTAGAGAAAAATTCTGGGCTTTCCTTTTTTGGGAACAAGGAGTGATTGAAGAATTACTTTTTGTATGGGAGAAATGTCAAGGGAACAATTCTCTAGTGTTATCTTTATGATGTTGCGTGTGTGTTGAATCAACAAGTAGCATGTCAACAAGAGCTAAGGTGGTGAAGAAAATGGAAATTACAGATGTGAGATTACGTCGAGTTGAGACTGATGGAAGAATGAAAGCTATTTCTTCAATTACTATTGACGGTGAATTCGTAGTACATGATATTCGCGTGATTGATGGTAATGATGGATTATTTGTAGCAATGCCAAGTAAACGTACTCCTGATGGGGAGTTTCGTGACATCGCTCACCCAATTAATTCAGATACTCGTGCTAAAATTCAGGACGCTGTCTTAGTTGCTTATGCAGAAGCTGATGAAGTTGTCAGTGAAGTAGAAGAAGCAGCACCAGAAGCGGAAGAAGGAAATGAAGACTAAACACTACTTTTTATAGGACCTGGGTAAAAGCTTGTTGTGAATAGCGGATCTAAAGGGAAACTAATGTTTGTCCCAAGTAACAAGATAAAATAACCCGAAGAAACTATGAGAAGACAAAATGGGATAAGGAGTGACTAATAATGCAAGTAACTGATGTGAGATTACGTCGTGTAGAAACTGATGGAAGAATGAGAGCTATTGCTTCCATAACTTTAGATGAGGAATTTGTTGTTCATGATATTCGTGTCATTGATGGCAACAACGGTTTATTCGTAGCAATGCCAAGTAAACGTGGTGTTGATGGTGAATTCCGTGACATCGCCCACCCAATTAATTCTGATACTCGTGGAAAAATCCAAGAGGTTGTACTTGCTGAATATGTTCGCGTAGGCGAAGAAGAATCAAGTGTTGTATCAGAAGACGTAGCAGTTGAAGAAGAAGTCACTGCTGAATAATTAATAATATAAATCCAAACAACCAGCCCTAGCGCTGGTTGTTTTTTGTTGGGGCTGTGCGAAATGAAATGAGCTACAGCCCCAATATGCCTATGAGTATCGCGAATAGGCGGTCCTTGCGAGCGCTTGCTACGAATTTATTCCGAGTGTGTATAAGATTAGGTTCTATTTACACCTTGAAAAAAAGCGGTTTTTACGGTATTATCATTATGAAGAATAGTGGATAATTGGAGGGTCTTGTCAATGATGAAAAGATATGCGGTTGTTTTAGCGGCTGGGCAAGGTACAAGAATGAAGTCGAAGCTTTACAAGGTTTTGCATCCTGTTTGTGGAAAGCCGATGGTGGAACATGTAGTAGACCAAATCAGTCAGCTTGAACCGGATGAAGTCGTGACGATTGTTGGACACGGCGCGGAACAAGTGCAGACCCATTTGAAAGATAGAAGTGTGTTTGCTTTGCAAGAAGAGCAGCTAGGGACGGCTCATGCGGTTTTACAGGCGAAGAGCGTGCTTGGTGACAAAGAAGGTGTAACGCTGGTTGTGTGTGGCGATACGCCGCTTATTCAAGGGCATACGATGGAAGACTTAATGAAGTACCATCAAGAAAAACGTGCCAAAGCAACCATTTTAACGACTGTTTTAGACGATCCGACGGGATATGGGCGGATTATCCGCGACGACCTAGGAATCGTTGAAAAAATTGTCGAGCAAAAAGATGCGTCCGAAAAAGAGCAGCGCGTGAATGAAATCAATACTGGGACATACTGCTTCGACAATCAAGCGTTATTCGAAGCGTTAGCCAAAGTATCCAATGAAAATGCGCAAGGTGAATATTATTTGCCTGACGTTATCAAGATTTTAAAAGATGAAGATGAGGTTGTTGCGGCTTATCGGATGGAGAATGCGAAGGAATCACTCGGCGTTAACGATCGCGTAGCTTTGGCAGAGGCGCAAGAAATTATGCGTCACCGAATCAATGAGAACCACATGCGCAATGGCGTAACGTTGATTGATCCAGCGAACACGTATATCGATGTCGATGTTGAAATCGGTCAAGACACGATTGTTGGGCCAAACGTTGCGATTCATGGTAAAACAGTAATCGGTGCTGATTGCGAAATTACTGGTGCGAGCGTGCTTGATAATGCGATTCTTGGTGAACGCGTGCAAGTGAGACATTCTTCTATTTATGACAGCAAAGTTGGCGATGATGTTCAAGTAGGGCCTTATTCACATCTGCGTCCTGAATCTGAAATCAGCGAAGGCGTGAAAATCGGTAATTTTGTAGAAACGAAGAAAGCAACAATTGGCAAAAACTCAAAAATCCCGCATTTCATCTACATGGGTGATGCGGAAATCGGCGAAAATGTCAATATTGGCTGCGGTTCTATCGCAGTGAACTACGACGGCAAAAATAAAGCCAAAACAATTATCGGCGATGACGTCTTTATTGGTTGCAACTCCAATCTGGTAGCGCCGGTGAACATTGGCAATCGCGCCTTTGTAGCAGCAGGAACAACGGTTACGAAAGATGTACCAGAAGATGCCCTTGCCATTTCCCGTGTGAAACAGGAAAATAAAGAAGGCTATGCTAAAAAACTGAATTTCGGTAAGTAATCATTTGCAATGGGGTTGTCCCGCGGTTTTTCCGTCCTGCAACCCCAATCGTTCAAAAATTATATAAAATCTATGTGGAGGCTGATTATGTCTAACGATTATTTTGATCCAAAGTTAAAAATTTTCTCTTTAAATTCCAACCCAGCACTGGCGGCGGAAATCGCGGAAGTAGCAGGAATTAATTTAGGGAAGTCCAGCGTGACCCATTTTAGTGATGGTGAAATTCAGATTAATATTGAAGAGAGTATCCGTGGTTGTCACGTTTATGTCGTGCAGTCCACTGGTTTTCCTGTTAACCAAAATCTGATGGAACTTTTGATCATGATTGATGCACTTAAGAGAGCTTCAGCAAAAACAATTAATATTGTGATGCCGTATTATGGTTATGCTCGTCAAGACCGTAAAGCGCGTAGTCGTGAGCCAATCACGGCAAAACTGGTAGCAAACCTAATTGAAAAAGCAGGAGCTACACGCATGATTACACTAGATCTTCATGCACCACAAATTCAAGGTTTCTTTGATATTCCAATCGATCATTTGAACGCGGTTCGTTTGCTATCTAATTATTTCAGCTCGCATCATATAGACGAAGATTTGGTGGTTGTTTCTCCAGATCACGGCGGTGTAACAAGAGCGCGTAAGATGGCTGATCGTTTGAAAGCGCCGATTGCGATTATTGACAAACGTCGTCCTCGTCCAAATGTGGCGGAAGTTATGAATATTGTTGGTAATGTAGATGGAAAAGTAGCGATTTTGATTGATGATATCATTGATACGGCGGGTACAATCACGCTTGCAGCCAATGCATTGATCGAGAGTGGCGCGACGAAAGTCTATGCGTGTTGCTCACATCCAGTCTTGTCTGGCCCAGCGATTGAGCGTATTAACAATTCTGCGATTGAGAAATTAATCGTGACGAATTCACTCGTTTTACCAGAGGATAAATGGATTGACAAAATCGAACAATTATCTGTAGGACCGTTACTTGGCGAAGCAATCGTTCGCGTACACAAGAACGAGTCAGTAAGCCCATTATTTGATTAAAACAGAAAATACATAGCGCAGGCCTCCTTCTTAGGATGTCTGCGTTTTTGTTTAGGAACGTACAAATAGCCTCCCAACTTTTCCTATCCTGAAGATATTATGTTATAATGATGAATGTGATAGTCTATCATTTGATAAACTTTGCCATGACTAGAAATGGGGTCAGGCATGGATTGTTACGTGGGAAATAAAGCATTCCATTATCTCATAAAGAAAGACATTTTTCAGTTGCAACATAAGGGTTATTTCTCAAAAAATATAAGGTATCGCTAATGGAGCGATTTTAGAAATGGGAGGACTGGTTAAAGATGGCCGAAAAGAAAATTCTAGTTGTAGATGATGAAAAGCCGATAGCTGATATTGTGAAATTTAATTTAAATAAAGAAGGATTTGACGTGTATTGCGCGTACGATGGTGATGAAGCAATTGATTTAGTGGAGGAAATTCAACCGGATTTGATTCTACTTGACATTATGTTGCCTGGTCGCGATGGTATTGAAGTATGTCGTGAGGTTCGTAAAAAATATGACATGCCAATTATCATGGTGACGGCAAAAGACTCTGAGATTGATAAGGTGCTTGGTCTGGAGCTTGGTGCGGATGATTACGTGACGAAACCGTTTAGTAATCGTGAGTTGATTGCGCGTGTGAAGGCGAATTTGCGTCGTCATAGTACAGCTGGAAGTGCGGCGGCAGAAGAGGAAGAAAACAGTGAACTGGAAATTGGTTCGCTTATTATTCATCCGGATGCGTATGTTGCTTCTAAGCGTGGCGAGACGATTGAACTGACGCACCGCGAGTTTGAGTTGCTGCATTATTTGGCGAAGCACATGGGACAAGTCATGACGCGGGAGCATTTATTGCAAACGGTTTGGGGTTATGACTATTTTGGCGATGTGCGGACGGTCGACGTGACGGTACGCCGTTTACGCGAAAAAATTGAAGATAATCCAAGTCATCCAGCATGGCTTGTAACACGACGGGGAGTAGGCTACTATTTACGTAACCCTGAACAGGAGTAAAAATTATGCGGAGAATGAAGTTTTTTCAATCGGTTCAATTTAGATTTGTCATGATTTATTTGTTACTTATTTTGGTAGCGATGCAGGTAATCGGGGCTTATTTTGTGCGAGAATTGCAGGACCAATTGGAGAAGAACTTTAAAACAGCGATTACTAATAGTGTGAATTTATTGGAATATAACGTTCGTGAGGAAATGTTGAAATATACGAATGAGGATCAGACGAAACTCGAGAGCAATATTCAAAGCATGTTGCTCGATTTCGTTCGTGGTAGTAATGATTTTGAGAATGTGCTAGTCGTAGATAATAAGTTGAAAATCATTGGGACCTCAGATGTGGATAATCAGGGCATCGTTGGACAGGTCTCGACGAATAAGATGATTAAAAACACGATAAATAGTGGGAATGGCGAAAATAAAATCTTCATGGGGAAGAATCCAAAACGGCAAATTTGGGTGGATGTTACCCCGATTACTTCAAAAGGAGAGGTTATTGGCGCCATCTATTTGGCTACTGATATTGAGTCGGTGTATGAGCAGGTCGATAGTATAACGAGTATCTTTATCACAGGGACGCTGCTTGCGATGATTATTACGGCGATTCTTGGTATTTTACTATCGCGAACGATTACGAAGCCGATTACGGATATGAAACGGCAGGCTTTTGCGATGGCTCGTGGGAACTATACGCGAAAAGTAAAAGTGTACGGCATGGATGAAATTGGCCAATTGGCGGAATCTTTTAATGCGCTCACGAAACGGGTGCAGGAGGCGCAAGCCATGACGGAAGGGGAACGGCGCAAGTTGTCGTCGGTACTTTCTTACATGACGGATGGCGTGATTGCAACGGATCGCCGCGGGAAGGTCATTTTGATTAATACGCCGGCTGAGAAAATGCTGAAAATGGCGCATGAGAGTGCGAATGGGAAGCCAATTATCGACGTGCTTGGCGTGGCGGAGGACTATTCCTTCGATGATTTGATGGAGTTGGAAGAGCCGCTTACGATGGATCGCAGTACGTTTGAGGAGCCGTATATTTTACGAGCAAACTTGTCGGTGATTCAGCGGGAAACTGGTTTTGTGAACGGGATTATTGCTGTTTTACATGATATTACGGACCAGGAAAAAGTGGATCAGGAACGCCGCGACTTTGTATCGAATGTATCGCATGAACTTCGGACGCCGCTTACGAGTATGCGCAGTTATTTGGAGGCGCTCAGCGATGGTGCTTGGCGTGATGAAGAGATTGCGCCGCGTTTCCTTGAGGTGACGCAAAGCGAGACGGAGCGGATGATTCGTTTGGTGAACGATTTGCTGAAATTGTCACGAATGGATAGCGGACGCACGAATTTGGATAAGAATTTTGTGAATTTTAATGACTTTTTCAATCATATTATTGATCGGTTTGAGATGATGAAGAAGGACGGGATTACGTTTAAGCGGCAGTTTACGCGTGAGCCGGTGATTATTGAAATTGATGAGGATAAAATTATGCAGGTGATGGATAACATTATCTCGAATGCGAATAAATATTCACCGGATGGTGGCCGGATTACGTTCTACTTGCGGAAGCGGGAGAATGAGATTGAGGTTAGTATCAGTGATGAAGGTATGGGAATTCCTGAGGAGGACTTGACGAAAGTGTTTGATCGTTTCTTCCGTGTGGACAAGGCGAGGTCGCGGGAAATGGGCGGAACTGGTCTGGGGCTTGCGATTGCGCGTGATGTTATTACAGCGCATGGTGGCGAAATCTGGGCAGAGCGTAATCGCGGGAAAGGTACAACAATCTCGTTTACGTTGCCATACAATGACTTACCGGAGGATGATTGGGAATGAAGGGTACAAAAATAAGAGGAATAATCCTCACTGTTCTTGTAGTTATCAGTATTTTCCTAAGCTACAGCCTCTGGAAAGTGCAGCCGGATTATGAAGTTATCGATAATGAAACGGTGAAAAAAGAGCAAATTGCGAAGTTGCGCCAGCCAGAACAGGTTTTTAGGCCGACGATGGTGTATTATCACCAGAATGACAACCATTACATGACGCAAAATTTAACGATGATTAACGCGCTTGTGAAGGCGGGGACGACGTTTGATTTTTCTGAGTTGGTGCGGACGGATAAAATGACGGCGAGCTATCAGGGAATGATGCATCAGAATAATTCGATGGAACTGGTTTTCCCGAATGCTGTGCCGCTTTCGATTTACAGTCAGGTTTTTAGGCTGAAGGGCGATAATTTTGACTTGAATTCGTTTAATCGGATTACGTTTAATTTGACTAAGTCGGAGAATGGATTGTTCTCTGTGTATTTTGGAAATGATTCGAATGAGCAGATTTATCAGGGCTCGATTCAGCAGGATCAGGTGGATATGTTGAAGCACGTTTTGACGGAGCAGAAAACGGCGCTTGCTCCTGTGAACGAGTTGTATAAGAATAAGCAGTATTTGTTCCTGAGCGACGCGCCGGTGAAGTTGCAGAAGCAGCAGTATGTGATTGAGACGATTGATATTGGATTGTTTAAAAATGCGCTGTTTGGTGACGGTAGCAAGGTGAAGGGGCAGGATAACTCGTTTACGAATGGTTCGAGTTCGATGACGGTGAATCCGGAAGAAAAAGTGCTCACGTATGTGGATCCTGCGCAGGAACGTCGGGATACGTCGCAGCTTAGCAGTGCGATGAAGTCGGAGCAGATTCAGTCGAGCTTTAATTTTGTGAATGATCATTGGGGCTGGACGGGAAATTATTATTATTCTGGTTACTCGGCGGATAGCTCGACAACCGCGTTTTCGTTGTTTGTGCAGGGATTGCCGGTGTTTAACGATGATGGCATGTCGCAGATTCTGGTGACGGAGGGGACGGAAGGCGTGTATAAATACCAGCGCCCGTTCTTCAAGTTAGGTGCGCAAATTACGACGGAGTCAAAAGAAGTGACGCTGCCGAGTTCGGTGAGCGTTTATGAGAACCTGATTAAGACGGTGGATCCGGACGATATTCAGATGATTGTTCCTGGATACGTGATGGGATATGAGCAAAATAATAACAGTTATAATCGTGTTGTGGAGCTAAAGCCGGCTTGGTTTTATAAATACAACGGTACGTGGACGCCTGTAGTGGGAGGCGAATCGTAATGGATTGGAAGAAAACAGAAACGATTTTTATTATCGCCTTCTTGATTTTGGATATTTTCTTATTAGTGTTGTTTATTGATTCGCGGATGTCTTCTTCACCGACGCCGCTCGTGAGTCAGACGTTGGAAGAAAAGTTGAAATCGGAAAATATCACGTATGGCAAAATTCCTTCTAATCCGGAGCAGGGCTCGTATTTAACGACGGAGCCGATTGCTTTTACGCAGAAGGATATCAATTATTTGAAAGGGCAGAAGATTTCAGTTTTGAATGCGGATCAGCGTATTTATTCGGTGCTGACTAAGCCTGTCAAAATTGACCCGGATAAGTATGGCGCGGATTTGATGCCATTTTTGAAAAGTGATGTTTTTGAAGGGGATCGGTACACGTATTGGGATTATGATGCCGAGAATCGTGAAATGACGTTTAATCAGAAAATTGATGGGCGACCTGTGTTGTTCAATACGAATGGGCAGATTGTGTTTACGTTGAATAAGGATAATGAGGTTATTTCGTATCGGCAAACGATGCTCGGTGATACGCAGATGTTCGATGAAAAGGACGATGTGATTTCGGGAACGGATGCGCTGGAGGTACTTCATCAGCATGGTGATTTGAAGCAGAATAGTAAGATTGTGAATACGACGCTTGGTTATTATAACTTGGTGAGTTTGCCGAGTTCGGACGTGTACTTGCCTGTATGGGCTTTTGAGGTGAAACACGATAAGCAGACGACATTTTTTCTTGTGAATGGTTTGGAGGGGTCTGTGATTAATACGAATGATGCGCAGGCGAACGAGGAAGTACCAACCGAGGAAAGTGACGCTGCTCTGAAAGCGCGACAGTAGAATGGAAATTGGGAGAGCCTTGGAAAATGTGAGGTTTCTCCTTTTTTCGTGCAATTGTGTTTTTTTCGTTGTACAATAAGGTTATGGAATTTTTAAGGGGGCTAGAAAGCGATGTTTGCAAAGGAAATTAAGACAGCGAATCAGGCGACGGATCAGCTCCGTTTTAGTATATTGGCAAGTGGTAGTTCAGGAAATGCGACGTTGATTGAGACGGCGGATCAGACGATTTTGGTGGATTGTGGCTTGAGTGGCAAGAAAATCGAGCATTTGTTCAGCGAAGTTGGGCGGAGTATGACGGATGTGGATGCGATTTTGGTGACGCATGAGCATGTGGATCATATTAAAGGGCTTGGCGTGCTGGCGCGGCGTTATGAGGTGCCTGTTTACGCGAATGCAAAGACGTGGGCCGCGATGGAAACGTCGATTGGCGAGATTAACTCAGCACAGAAATTTCAATTTGATATGGAGACGGTGAAATCATTCGGTAGTTTGCAAGTGGAATCGTTTGGTGTGTCACATGATGCGGCGGAACCGATGTTTTATATTTTCCACAGTGGGAAAAAGAAATTCGTGATGATAACGGATACGGGTTACGTGAGTGATCGGATGAAAGGTCATATTGCGAATGCGGATGCGTACCTTTTTGAGAGTAATCATGACGTGGAGATGCTGCGGATGGGGCGTTATCCTTGGAATGTGAAGCGTCGTATTTTGGGCGATGAGGGTCACGTGTCGAATGAGGATGCTGGTATTGCGATGAGTGAAGTGATTGGTGACGCGACAAAGCGGATTTATCTCGGGCATTTGAGCAAAGATAATAATATGAAGGATTTGGCAAGAATGGCCGTTTCGCAAACATTGGCTGGTGAGGGCATCATCATCGGCGAACAAATTGACCTTTTCGACACTGATCCTGAGATTCCAACACCGATTTTTACGATTTAATGTGAGTTATAGCAAAAATTTTAATAAAATTTCATAGTTTTTTCATAATTAGGGTATAGAATAGCTATATGGATACGTCTACAATTTGGAAAGGGATGAATTATGCATGGATGAGAAAAACAAAGATTTGGAAACACATAAAGATGAGCTAGCAAGTGGGGCTTCTCCTGAGAGGTTACCGGAGTCACAATCTTACGAAAAACCTGAGCCAACCGGGGATGCGGCGGTACATACGTCACCTGAGCCGCAAGTTGCGCGTGATATCCCTGTCGAAGCTGTTCATTCTGCAGAAGGCGTAACGCCAGAAGGTGAGCCATTTGCTACAGCGACGAAAGAGGAAGCAGAAGCGAGTTCCACACATGCTTTCTTTGATGCATCGGCTAGTGAACCAGAAGTGAAACCGACACCTGCAAGTAGTGGTGGTGGGAATAATGTGGTTCCACCGGTACCTCCAACGCGTGCTGGCGGAGGTGGAAATGGTAGCGAGCCGCCGAAAAAAGAAGGTAAGAAGAAAACGATGCTAGCCGTCTTTTTAACAGGCCTTTTAGGGGTCTTGATTGGTGCGTTGATCGTGCTCGGTTTCTCATGGGGCGCGCTTCATGATGATAACACCAACACGACTTCGAACACGACATCCACTGGTAGCGGCGAAACGAAGAAAGTAACCGTTGAAAACACGACCAGCACAACAAAAGCACTTGAAAAAGTACAGGATGCGGTTGTCAGTGTTTTGAATTACCAAGCTGGAACGTCGATTAGTACAGATGCATCAGCGGAAGAGGAAGCTTCTTCTGGATCTGGTGTTGTGTATAAGAAAGCGAATGGTAAAGCATATATCGTGACGAATAATCACGTGGTAGAGGGTGCGAACAAACTCGAAGTCAAGTTTTCAAATGGTAAGAAAACGGAAGCTAAGCTTGTCGGAACAGACAAATGGAATGACTTAGCGGTTCTTGAGATTAGCGATAAAAATGTGACGAAGATTGCTGAGTTTGGTAATTCTGATTCGCTTAAAGTCGGCGAAACGGCGATTGCGATTGGTAGTCCACTTGGAACGGAATTTGCTGGAACGGTAACGGAGGGTATTATTTCTGGTCTGAATCGTACGGTGCCTGTTGATACAAATGGCGACGGTACATCAGATTGGGAAGCGGAAGTTATTCAAACCGATGCGGCGATTAACCCTGGTAACAGTGGTGGAGCGCTAGTCAATATTGAAGGCCAAGTGATCGGTATTAACTCGATGAAAATTTCAACGGAAAACGTAGAGGGTATCGGTTTTGCGATTCCAATCAATACGGTTGAACCAATTATCGAACAGTTAGAGAAAAATGGAGAAGTAGAGCGTCCGTCGCTAGGTGTGACATTGCGTGACGTGGATACGATTCCAGAAGTACAACAACAACAAGTGTTAAAATTACCAGATGGCGTGGATTATGGTGCGATGGTTCAACAAGTCGTTTCCGGTTCAGCTGCTGATAAAGCTGGTTTGAAAGAATATGATGTTATCGTTGAAATGAACGGTAAGAAAGTAACAAACTCGATGACACTACGCCAAATTTTGTATTCGAATGATGTGAAAGTTGGAGACAAGATGGAAGTGAAGTACTATCGTGATGGTAAGAAAGAAACAACGACGGTGACACTTACTGCTGCAACATCCACCAACCAGTAACGCAAAAGGCGCGCAAGAACCGAGAAACGCTCACTTTCGTTGTTGGTGTTGTTCGAAATGAGAATGAGTTACAACACCAATATGCAGGTGAACAAAGTGAGGCTGCCATCCTTAATTGGCTCTGTTCCGATGCTCTTCTACACTGCGTTTCGCATAACTTCTCACATGGTCGGGGATAGGACCCCTCTCTGTTTTCAGTCAACGTACAGTCGTACGCTCCGCTTCGGTACTCGCTTTTGCCTAGAAATTAAGCATTTCTCGGTCCTTGCTGGTTTAGTGGTGAATGCGAGATTTAATAGGAAAACACGATTCTCTAGTTTTGGGGAATCGTGTTTTTTTGTTATTCGGTGATTTGGTGGCCGGCGGTTGTTAGTGTCGTGATTGCGCGATCTAAGTCGGCTTGTTTCATTAGGATGTAGTCGGTGTTGTAGGTGGAGACGGCGAAGATGCTGATTTCTTTTTCGGCTAGGGGCGTCGCGATTTTACTTAGGATGCCTGTCAATGAGAAGTCGAGGATTCCTTCGATTTTTAGGAGGAACCAGTCGGATTCTGTGGATTGAGCTTCTGCTGTGTCGAGGCGCTCGGTTGGGAGGATGATGGAGCATTCTTCGTCGGTGTATGTGATGCTTTTGAACTGGGAGGCCTCGGTTTGGAACCATGTAGGTACTGGGAAGTCTGGATGGAATTTGGCGATGGTGTAGTTGGTTTTGTCTAGTTTTAATTGCATTTGGAACATCTCCTTTTTGATAAGCCTATCATGAATTTTAGTGGGTTGCAAAAAGTTTTGACAGACGGGGGTTCGGGTGGTAAAGTTAAGGAAGATTATAATTCTATCTGGTAGAGTAATTTGAGGGGTGATTTTGATTCGTAGTGATATTTTAAGAGGGCATGTGGACTCGATTATTTTGCGGATTTTGGCGGATGGGGATTCTTATGGTTATGAGATCTCGAAGCAAATTAGTGAACGGACGGGTGATCGCTTTCAAATTAAAGAGGCGACGCTGTATGCGGTGTTTCAGCGGTTGGAGAAGAAGTTGTTGATTGAGTCGTATTTCGGGGAACGCTCGCATGGTGGGAAGCGAAAATATTATATGATTACGAGTCTTGGCCGAGCTTATTTGAGTGAGATGGCGCGGGAATGGCGAGAGATTAAGGGCATTATGAACCTTTTTTTGGAGGAGATTGATTAGTGAATAGAATATCGGAATTTGTGGAGAAGTTATTTGAAAATGTACCAGAGAGCGAGCAGGCGGCGCGAATTAAGGAAGAAATTACGTACAATTTAGCGGAAAAAGTGGCGGACTTGATGGAGGAAGGGAAATCTGAAGAGGACGCGGTGAATAAGGCGATTATTGAGTTTGGTGATATCGATGAGATTATTGCGGAATTGGAAGTTGCTAAGCCGAATACGAAGAAAAGACGCGCGCTGGCAAAGGTGAACTTAGGGTTTTCGATTTGGGGTGCGGCGTTGCTGATTATTTTATTCATCGTCGTCAACGTGATGTATTCGCCGGATGTTTTGTGGTGCATTTTCCCTATTTTTGCAGTGCTCTGGTGGCCGCTTGCGATGTTTTATTTTTGGTATCGACGTAAGGCTGAGGATAGGTAAGTACATTTGGAGGAGTCAAAAAGAGATTGATTGGGACGGGCTTACTAGTAATCAGCAGGCGTCTTTGTCTATCGTTTACAATAAAGGAAGTATTCGAACGAAGGAATTGGCTGTGCATTTGGGGAAATCTCCGAATACTGCTAAAAAGATTTTTGATGGCTTAGTGGCTAGTGAGATACTCAAAAAGGTCGCGACTTCTGTTACGGATCGTAATCAATATTATACTTTTTATGCATGAATAACAACCTGAAAAAGGATGGATTTAGCGGTCCAATTTTTCAGGTTGTTTTTGTGTTCATTTTTTGATATGTAAGGCTTGAGATGATGATGCTGCATTCGTATAGGAGGATGAGCGGTTTTGCGACTGGTATCCTTTTATCGTTTCGAAAAAATCAGAACGGGAATATTGGAAGAAACGCGAGGAGGCGAACTTGGATGGGAGAGCGTTATTTGAAGTATTATTTGCAAGAACCGATTCGAAAAAATAGCGTCGTCATTGTGTCGGATCATGAGGGTTTTATTGAAGGCATAATGGAGCATCCGATTTTTGCAGGGATGTCGCTGGAATCGTTGAGTGATAAGACTTTGGCAAGTGCGGCCTATGTTGTTTCGGATGGGGCGATGCCAAGTTATTTTATAAAAAAAGATGGCCAAACGTATAGTCATTTTTATCGCGGCAAGCCATTGGAGCCTTTGTTAGTGCGTAGTTTGCTGCATGCGGATTATATTGTGACGGATGGTGAATTGCCAGCCAATTTACAGGGCGTAATACCGGGCACAGTCATTACCTCGCAGCAATGGGAGACGGGTTCTTTGCCGGCAAAACGTGAGAACGATAGTAAAAAGACGATTTTGATGTATTGCGGTGGTTTTAAAAATAATGGGATTACGACGTCGGCTATCAATTTGTTGCATAATTTGGACTACGAGCGCTATCGGGTTATTGTGATGGATACGGAGGCGCTTCACGATGATTGTAAACGGAATTTTGAAAAATTAGATCCGCGTGTTTTGCGGGTGACGGTGGTTGGTGGTATGTTGCGAACTGCCGCGGAGAGCAAGGCCGAAGAACGGCTTTTTACAGCGAGTCACGAGTTGTATGTGGAGTTTGGGCCAGAAGGTTTTTTAGAGGATGAAGTGAAACGATTATACCAGCGCGAATTGCGACGGATTTTAGGGAAAACGAAGATTGATATAGCGATTGATTTTGATGGATATTTTAAGTATTGGACCTTGTTGCTGGCGACGAGTGGGGCGAATCGGAAGTTGATTTATCAGCATAACGAGATGATGCAAGAATATCGTAAAAAATTAGGCGTGGATTACAAGCATCGCGTAGATTTAAACGTGATTTTCTTACTGTATAATTCTTTTGATAAAATCGTTTCGGTGGCGGAACATACGCGAGATTTGAACGAGGCAAAACTGCGGCATTTAGTGGAGAATAGTTCGGAAAAAATGGTCTATGTGCATAATTCGCTGGATTATGAGGCGGTGCTGAAGGCTGCGGATGAAGCGCCAGATGTTGAGTTGGATAAGGATAGCTTTTATTTTGTGACGATGGGAAGGCTTTCTCCCGAGAAGAATCAGCGGGTGTTGATTGAGGCTTTTAAAGAGGTTGTTGCAAAGCGACATGAAGCGAAATTAGTGTTGATTGGCAATGGCGAACTGAAGGAAGAACTGGCGGAAGTGATTGGGAAACTCGGCTTGGAGAAGCATGTGACGTTGCTTGGGCAAGTGGTCAATCCGTTTCCTCTGTTGAAGCAGTGTGACGTGTTTATTTTGCCGTCGAATCATGAGGGGCAGCCAATGGTATTGTTGGAGGCATTGATTTTGCGGAAGGCGATTGTGGCGACAGATATTCCTGGGTCGCGGAGTATTTTGGAGGACGGATATGGTTTGCTAATCCCAAATTCAAAAGAGCATTTGGAGGACGGGATGTTGCGAGCGCTGAATGGAGAAGTTCCTACGAAAGAATTTGATTATGTGACGTATAATCAGCATGCGATGGAAATGTTTTATGGGATGTTAGAATGAAATGGGTTCAAAATCAGTGTGGTTATGTAGCAGTTGAATGTGACAAAGACAGCGAGACATGGTATACTTAGAGTAATAAAACTCCGCACACCTATCCAATTTCGTTAGAGATTGTGAAGTGGAACAGGCGGGGTCGTTTTTTATATACAGGAGAGTGCTATAATGCTAAAAACAGATAAACCAGCCACCACTTATAGAGAACAAATTGGGATATTAAAGAAAAAAGGTATGTTATTCCCAGATGAAATATTTGCAGAAAACTTCTTGGAGAAGGTACAATACTATCGTTTGAGTGGGTATTGGTTATCTTATTTTGAAGAAAAGGATAAATTTGTTGATGGGTTATCTTTTGAAAAAATAGCATCTATTTATATATTTGATAAGGAGCTCAGAAATAACTTGCTCTACGTTATTGATAATATCGAAACAGAAGTGAAGTCTAAAATAGCATACAGATTTGTACATGATTGTTCTCCGTTAGGCTATATGAATGCTCAGAATTTTCGGAGAGAAGAGTATCATGCAAGTTGGTTAGAGAAATTTTATAGAATTGCCAACATCAAGGATCGGAATAGAGAGCTTTTTGTGTCATGGTACAAAGACAATTACAATAGTAAGTTTCCTTTTTGGATTGTCGTCGAGATGTGCAATTTCAATGATATCTCAAAATTTTATAATAATCTAAAACCGAAAGTTAAAAAAAGGATGCGCGGTTGTTTTCAACATGACTATGAGTATATTGAAAGTTGGCTGCATACTACTGTATTGATACGAAACATCTGTGCTCATAATGGGAGACTATATAATCGTAGTTTAGCAATAACGCCTAAGTTGTTAGCTGAAATGCCTCGAGATTCGAACACAAAAAGGATATTTACACCGATACTTATACTAAAATATTTATGCGCAGATAGAGAAATATGGAATGAATTCGTAAAGCGTATGGAGAAAACTTTCGATAAATATGAAGAATGGATTGAATTAGAGCAAATAGGATTTCCTAGCGATTGGAGAAGTTTATTAAAGTGATACGATGGAATCCTGTGCATGAAAAAATACCACCCCAGACTATTTGGAGTGGTATTTGTCGTGTAACAATGATGTTATTTCAATCCTGACACATTGAATCCCTTCAAAATGTACTTTTGGAACATCATGAAAATCAGGATAATCGGGATGACCATGAACGTTGAGCCGGCCATTTGTAGTGCGTAGTTGCTGGCGTATTGGCCTTTTAGTAAGGATAGCCCGACGGAAAGTGTGTAGTATTTTTCGTCGTTTGCGATGATGAGTGGCCATAGGAAGGAGTTCCAGCCAGCGATGAAGGTTAGGATGCCTTGCACGGCGAGGACTGGTCGCGAAATCGGTAGGATGATTTTCCAAAAGATAAAGAATTCGCTGGCACCGTCTAGTCTCGCGGCTTCCATGAGCTCATCTGGAATCGTCGACATAAACTGGCGGAACAGGAAAATTCCGAAGGCGCCGACAAGGCCTGGTAAGACGATACCGGTCATCGTGTTGGTCAGGTGGAACATGTTGAGAATCAGATAAACTGGAATCATGGTGACTTGTCCGGGAATCATCATCGTTGCGAGAACCATATAAAACATCTGATTTTTACCGCGGAATTTGAACTTGGCGAAACCGTAACCTGCCATGGCATTCAGGAATAGGCCGATGAAGGAAAACAGGACGATGACAAGTGTATTGCGCAAGTAGACGCCGAAATTTAGTTCTGTGAATAGGCTTTTGAAGTTGTCCCATGTGAATGTTTCTGGCCAAATGGTCGGTGGAATTTGCAGGATTTCTGCGTCGGTTTTGACAGAGGAGAGGACCATCCAGATGAATGGAAGGATCATGAAGAATCCGCCAACTGCTAAAATAAGACCTACGAGCCATTTGGCACCGCGTGATTTGTTTGCATATTGATTCATATTTTTCACTCCTCCTACATTTGGGTGTCGTCATGACGGTTTTGAATTTTGAACTGAACGATGGTGATGATGATAATTGCGATGAATAGGATAAATGAGCCTGCTGCGGCGTATCCGAATTTGCTTAGTTGGAAACCGTTTCGATAAATGAACAGCGCCACGGATGTCGTGCTATCAAGTGGTCCGCCCTGTGTCATGACAAACGGTTCTTCGAAAAATTGCAGCCAGCCAATCATCGTTGTAACGGTCACAAAGAAAATCGCAAAACGTAATAGCGGAACCGTCACGTTGGTGAGTTGTTTCCAGCGATTGGCGCCGTCAAGTTGGGCGGCCTCGTAATATTCGCGCGGAATCCCTTGTAATGCCGCTAAAAAGATGATCATGTTAACGCCGATTGCCCGCCATAAAGCAAGTATAATCAAGGAAACTTTGGCGATGGTTGGGTCTTGTAGCCAAGGCACCGCGGGTAAGTCAAGTAAGGATAATAAATAGTTGAATAAACCGAATTGCGGATTGTATAAATAGCTCCAAACGACTGCGACAGCAACAACATTTGTGATAGATGGTGTATAAAAAATCAGCCGGAAGAACTGAAAAATCTTCGCTTGGCTAAAATTAATCATGAGTGCAATTCCGAGTGAACAAACGATGACTAAGGGCACGCCGATGATAACATAAAAAAGCGTATTCCCAATCGATTTTAGGAATATCGGATCGGATAAGACGTTTTTGTAGTTGTCAAAGCCGATGAAATTGATTTTTGACCAATCCGCGAGTCCGACTAGATTAATATCGGTAAAACTGATGACAAAAGCGATGACGATTGGGAAAAGGGAAAACATGATTAATAGCAAAAGTGCTGGTGAAATGAATAGGTATGGTGTTTTTTGATCCATAAAACGACGCAAATTGTAAACCTCCTTTAATATGTAGTTGAGGTGAGGGGGGCTGGGACATAATCCAAATAAATCGGCGGCAAGCGCTCGCATTGTTGGGACTGTTCGGAATGTAATGAGTTACAGTCTCAATATAAGCGTGAACGCAGGGAACGGTTAATCCATCCACCGGTTCTGCTACACAATAGCAGTTTCGCTTAACTTCTCGCATGGTCGAGGAAACTACCCTCTCCCTGCTTTCAGTCATCATGTACAGTCTCGTACACTCCGCTTCCGGCTTCCACCAAATCACCTGAATACAAACGCTTTCGCTCGATTTGTGTGAAGCCCAGTCTTCGTCTTACCCAAAATAACGGGCGAGGCGATTTTTTTCTTATTTGGAGTTTTGTCCCGACCTCTTCACCTCGAACGGTTCATTATTTTTTTAGAATGGTGTTGACTTCATCGTTGAATGTGTCCATCTGGTCTTGGACGTCCGCGCCGCCACGGTAGATTTGTTCGAAGCTCTTCATGTAGGCTTGCGCGATTTCTTCAAATTCGGGAATCAGTGGCATTGGTTCTGCGTTCGCCATTTGTTCGCCGAATATTTTATAGAATGGATCGCCTTTTAGGGTTTTGTTTTCCCATGATTTTTGAGCGGTGGGCAGGGAATTGGTTAGTTCCATCCATTTGAGTTGGGTTTCTGGTTTGCTCATATATTGGAGGAATTTCCCAGCGTCATCTTTATTTTTACCGTATTTGAAAACGGCTAGGTTAGCTCCGCCGAGGCTCGACATGTTGTTTTCTTTTGCGGGAAGTACGGCTGTTGCCCATTTTCCATCGATATCTGGAACGGTGTCTTTGACGGCTTTTACCATCCAGGGACCACTGATGAACATAGGGACAATCGCGTCACCACTGAATGTTTGAGCGACATCTAGACCGAGATCATCTTTTGGCGCCGAGCCGTTTTCGAAAAAGCTATTTAGATAGGATACGGCATCTACGAATGGCTTTTTGTTGAAAACGGGTTTATTGGTGTCATCGAAAAGTGGTGAACCGTTTTGACGGCCAAACATGAAGCCGAGGCTTTGTTCTTTGCCGTCGATGTTAAGGCCATACATATTGTCTTCGCGTTTCGAGAGTTTTTCAGCAACTTCGGATAGTTCGTCCCATGTTTTTGGGGCATGATCGTAGCTGGCTTTTTTTAGTATATCGGTGCGGTAGAAAAGCACGCGCGTGTCGGCGTACCAGGGAACCGCGTAGGTTTTATCATCGAATTGGGTCGTTTTTGCAGAACCGTCAAAGAAGTTTTTAGCGTCTAGTTCGGGATATTTATCTGTGTATGTTGCCAAGTCTTCTAGTGCGCCTGCTGCAACGAATTCGGGCATCCATGTTGTCCCCATTTGAACAACATCTGGGCCGGATTTTGAGGCGACGGCGGTCAGTAGTTTATCATGAGCGTTAGCCCAGGGAATGGCTTGGACCTTCACTTTTATGCCGGTTTCTTTTTCAAAGTCTTTCGCGAGTTTTGGTAATTGTTTGGCTTCATCTCCCATTGCCCAAACGTTTAGAACCTTGGTGTCAGCAGCGTCGTCAGAATTTCCGCAACCTGCTAGTGCCGCTCCTATTACTAAAATAATGGTTAACAACAACATACTCCATTTTTTCTTCATCTTTTTTCCTCCACCTTTTTATTTTTGTTGAAAATTGGCGTTGCAAAAAGTGCTTTGTTATAGAAACGTTTCGATGAAATCATTATAAAACAAAATGTAATCGGTTACAAGTGATAAATATAATAAAATGTAAGGTTTCAGGGATGAATTTAGAGACATTTATAGGAAGAGAAAATTTGAAAAAATATTTATTTTTAGGCTTGCAATGTAATTTTAGGGGGCAAAATAATGATTTATAGAGAAATTTGTTTGACGGAGAAAAAGAAAACGCTTATACTGTTGATATGATTAAATAGAAACGTTTCGAAATATTAGGATAGAGGACGTGTATTATGAAAAAAGTAGAGCTTGGAGAATTATTGGGACAAATGACGGTGTCGGAGAAGGTTGGACAGCTTTTGCAGTTAGCACCGATGTTTTATAAGGGAACGATTACGGAGGGGGAAATCACGGGGCCGATGGCGGAGATGGGGATTACACCGGACATTTCGGAGAATGCGGGATCGGTTTTAGGGTCGGCGACGGCGAGTGAGATGATCGCGATTCAGGAGGCGTATTTGAAAACGAGTCGGCTCGGGATTCCGCTTATTTTTATGGCGGATGTGGTGCATGGCTATAAGACGATTTTTCCAATTCCGCTTGCGATTGGGGCTACTTGGGATGTGGCGCTGGCTGAGAAAATGGCGGCGGTTTCGGCAAAAGAGGCGACGGCGGCTGGCTTGCAGGTTACGTTTTCGCCGATGGTAGACTTGGTTCGCGATCCTCGGTGGGGGCGCGTGATGGAGTCGACGGGTGAGGATCCGCATTTGAATAGTGAGATGGCGGCGAGTTTTGTGCGAGGTTATCAGGGGAATCCGGATGAGTTGGCGGAAAATCATGAAAAAATGGCGGCTTGCGTGAAGCATTTTGCGGCGTATGGTGCGGCGGAGGCTGGGCGTGAGTATAATACGGTGGATATGTCGATGCGGGAGTTGTACCAGAATTATTTACCGGCTTACACGGCGGCGCTTGAAGCGGGTTCGAAGCTTGTGATGACGGCGTTTAATGTGGTGGACGGGGTGCCAGCGACGGGGAACGAGTGGTTGATGCGGGATGTGTTGCGGGACGAGCTTGACTTTGATGGTGTGCTGATTTCGGATTGGGGCGCGGTCAAGGAGATTATCAATCACGGTACGGCGGCGAATTCGGCGGAGGCTGCAGAGGCGGCATTGCGCGCGGGCGTGGATATCGAAATGATGACGACGTGCTACTTGGAAAATGTGGCGCGTTTGATTGAGGATGGTGTGTTGCCTGAGAGCTTGTTGGATGAAGCGGTGATGAGGATTTTGGAGTTGAAACGGGATGTTGGGTTGTTTGAGGATCCGTATCGTGGTTTGAAGGGGGACGCGGATCGGCAGCGGGATATTTTGTCGGCGGAGCATCGGGAGGCGGCGCGCGAGGTTGCGGCGGACGCGATGGTGTTGCTGAAAAATGACGGGGACTTATTGCCGCTTGCGACGACGGGGACGAAAATCGGGCTTGTTGGACCGCTTGCAGAGACACAGGACGTGCTGGGTGCATGGTCGTGGCTGGGCGATAGGAAGGACGCAGTGTCGGTTGCGGATGGCATGAAGGCGCAGTTTGATCAGGTGGAGGTTGCTGGTGCGGCGGATACGGAAAACGTGACGGAAACCGAGATTGCGGAAATGGTTCGTGTGGCACAGGACGCGGATGTGATTGTGCTGGCGCTTGGCGAGTCGGCGAATCGAAGTGGCGAAGCGAACAGTATCGCGACGATTCGTTTGCCGGAGTCGCAGTATCCGATGATTGACGCGATTCGCGCGCTTGGAAAACCAGTCGTGACGGTACTTTTCAATGGTCGACCGCTTGATCTGCATGGTTTGATTGAGGCAAGTGACGCGTTGGTGGAGGCGTGGTTCCCTGGGACGGAGGCTGGAAATGCGGTGGCGGATATTGTAAGTGGTCGCGTGAACCCGAATGGGAAATTGCCGATGTCGTTCCCATACACAACAGGGCAAATTCCGGTGTACTATAATCATTTGAGCACGGGGAGACCCGCGGACGCGGCGGATGCGCAGGAGCATTATGTGTCGCAATACATCGATATCCCGAATCAGCCACTGTTCGATTTTGGCTTTGGGCTGAGCTACACGACTTTTGCACATAGTGATCTCGAGCTTTCGAGTGATACGATGACAAAAACGGATACGCTTACTATCTCGGTGACGGTGAAAAATACCGGGAAAACTGCTGGAAAAGAAACCGTAGCGCTTTACGTGCAGGATATCGTCGGAAAAGTGAGTAGACCGCGCAAGGAATTGAAACGATTTACGAAGATTAATTTGGCGCCAGGCGAGGATCAAACGGTGACTTTTAGTTTGACGGAAGAGGATTTGCGTTATTACAAACCAAACCTAGATTTTACAAGTGATCCAGGTGATTTTAATGTATTTATTGGAACGCATTTACAAGCTGCATTTTGTTTGGTTTAAATGAGGTAGGAAATAGACATATGGCTGTAAAATAGTGCATAATAAAGAAAAGGAAACAAGGAGCGGATCGCAGTGGTTGGGATTAAAGATATAGCGAAAAAAGCGGGTGTCTCGATTTCCACTGTTTCTTATGCGTTAAACGGCAGCCCTAAAGTCACGGACGCAACGAGACAACGAATTGTGGCAATCGCGGATGAGTTAAACTACATTCCGAATATGGCAGCACGGACGCTAAAAACACGGAAAACGAAGATTGTTGGTATTTATTTGGCGAATTATAGCGGTGTATTTTATGGTGAGTTGTTACATGGGCTTACGGATACGCTTTTGGCCAAGGGTTATGAGTTGATTGTTTGCAGTGGCATGAAGGCGCATCGTTTTTTACCGGAGCGAATGATTGATGGCGCGATTATTTTGGATATGGGATTTTCGACGGAGGAATTGTTGGAGTATGCGGATCGTGGTCATAAAATTGTCGTGCTGGATCGTGAAGTGGAACATCCGAATGTGCGGCAGGTCTTGCTCGATAACAAGGCGGGGGCAACACTTGCTGTCGGTTATTTGAAAACCGGTTTTTCGGGCAAGTTCTATATTGTGACGGGGCCTACCAACACGTATGATAGCGAGGAGCGATTACGTGCGGCGCTTTCTGAGTTGGAACGCTTTCGGGATGAGGAGGTTATTGTGATTCCTGGCGATTTCTCAAAAGTGACGGGCGAAAAAGCAGCGCAGCAGATTGAGCAGGAATGGGTTGGCGAGCCAGTAGCTGTTTTTGCGTTAAACGATGAAATGGCGATTGGTATGTATAATTATTTTGCGAAAACGAAGCTTGTGATTGGGCGTGATGTGAAGGTTATTGGCTTTGATAATACAGAAGTCGGGCAATATTTGCAACCGCGATTGGCGACGATTGAGTACTCGAAGTATAAGTGGGGTGCGGTCGCCGCGGAGAAATTGCTGAAGCTACTGGAAGATGAGACGGTGGCGGATGAGATTATTTATACGTCGTTGATTCCAAGTCGGTGAACATATCAAAAAAAGCTACCAAATCATTGTTGGATTTGGTAGCTTTTTGGGCGTTATTCTTCCTCTTCGTCTTTTCTGGATCTTCTGCCAAGTAGGAATACAAGGAGAAGAATCAGCAGTGCGAGTATCGACCCGCCGATAATGTATAACCACGTGTAGTCTTTTTCGATATCAAGTGCGGTTTCGTTCAAGTCATCTGCAGTCTTACCGTCTATTGTGAAATATTCAGACCATTTCCAAAATTTTTCGCCACTCGTTGCTATCATATCTAGGCGGTATTTTCCAGGCTCGAATTCTTGCGTTCCCCAACTAATTGGGAAGTTAAAGTTGGAGTTTGGCGCCATTCGCATGTTTTGTTTAAAGGCTTCGTGCAAAACTTTTGTTCCGTCGCCTTTATAGATCTGTGCTTCGACGTCTAGATCTTTGAGAATCGTGGCCTCGGTATTTTGCAAGTTCGCCGTCACGACATTACGATAGTTGATTTGCGTTGGTGTAATCGCGTTTAGGGTAAGATCGGGTTTGACCTGCGTATCATTTTGTGTGAGTATCATACCGATGACGTACGCGTATTGATTTTCGATTTGAATGTCCTTAGATTGTGATTCTTTCTTCTTGGGTGTCTTTTCTTTGAAATAGATGCCACCAAGGATTGTGCCGTCGAAAGCCTCGTTTGGCATGCTTATTTTGATGGGGTAATTTTTGCTTGAGTTGGCTGGAAGAACGACTTCACCCGCGGATTCTGTGAGCTCAGATATCGGATATTTCAGCGTTTTATCAAGCTTCGGGTTTTCTTGGCTGTAGTCCACAATACCGTTATCGTTCGTCACTGCGGTGTTCACAGAGGTCAGGACGGTAAGCTCTTGATCGGTCTCATTTGTCAGCGTGACATCGACGGTTTGCTCTTTTCCGGGCGCTAATTTCAGATGGAAGTAGCTTTTCGTTTTGTCGATTTGGTTTTCTGGGATGTTTGCGCTTACGGAGAAGTTCATTTCAGATGCATCGCTGTGTACTGGAAATAAGAGCGTTGAGGCCAGTAACGGTACGATTAAAAATAGGGTCATTAGTTTTTTCATGCAGAGTTCCTCCTAAAATATGATAGCTGTACTAAGGACTCTCTAGCGGAGAGGGGGCACGCACTAGAGAGCTTTGAAGGGAAAAAAGGGGGTTATGTCTGGAGGGTTGTGAACTTGTTTACATACTAAGTATATGCTATAAAACTGGGATACTAGGTGTTTTATCATAAACTTTTAGAGGTGGGAAAAAAATGATATTGGAATTTAATGTCGGTTAATAATTATTTAATCTCCAGCTTATTTTGAGTTTAGAATTGAGCGCTATGATGTAGAGAGTATCAATTTCGAAATAAAAAGGAGAATGTAAAAATGACACAATCAAAAAAAGTATTATCTTCTATCTTAGTAGCCACGACGATTATCGCGGGTGTGGCGCCTCAAGTAGCGCCAATTGGTGTATCAGCTGCGGGGACGAGTGCAACCACGGCAAGTGTGGCGGCAATCACTGAATTGCGCTCGCTAAACGCGATGACATTACAAATCAAGTTTGACGGGACGTTACCAGCAGCCGATGTTGCGGATAGTAATTTGGACGCGATAAAGGAACATTTTGAGTTTAGCGGTGGGCTTAGTATTGTTAATGTACCTCGTTTGAAATCGGGTTCCACGGATACGTATATCGTTCCTGTGACGATTCAGAATCCTGGGCAGACCTACACGCTAAGCTATAAGGGTGGCGCGACGCAGACTTTCACGGGAAGCAATGTCAAAGTTGGGATTCGCGATACGAACCAAGTGACGAGTGATACGTTTGAATTGGAATCGTTCCAAGCGGATGGTACGGTGGATTATGCGAATATTATCGCGGCTTATGCTGGTGGGCGCGGGGACCAAGCGTTTGTAGTCGATGATGATAACAAAACTGCGGCTGGTCAAGCGCTCCAAGTGATTTCGTCATTACGTGATCGAAGCGTGACGCTGACTGGGTCGAATGGTGATATCTATACGGCAAACTATGTACCATTTACGCAAGCATCGGATCGCCGTCAAGCGCCGAAATTCCGCTTACCTGCTGGGGAAACGTTGACGCCGGGCGTGACGTATACAGTGACTTCTAACTGGGCGACCATTGCGAATCCTACCTTTACAGCACGTGCTATGGCGCCATTAACCATTGATTCAGCAGAATTTGTTGATGCGACTTCCTTCAAACTGACGTTAGCAGCGGATCCTAGTATGGACTTGCTAGCTGGACGCAGTGTCGTTCTAAAAGGCACGGATGGCAGTGAGTTAACAGCGAGCTATCGTTTCTCTTCACGCCAAGGTGCGACAGGTACTTTTGATGTGACTGGTGGAGGTATGCTGAATGAAGCAATCGCTTATGAAATTGTACCACAAAATAACTGGGCTGCCACTACAGATGTGACATTAGGCCAAAAAGCGGCGTACAAAATCGAGTCCTTAAACGCGATGACGCTACAAATTATTTTTCCAGAGGCGCTTTCAGCAGATGAGGTGGCGGACAGTAATTTAGACGCAATCAAGAAAAATTTTGTATTTAGTGATGGTTTGAGTATCGTGAATGTACCACGTTTGAAATCCGGATCTAAGAGCACTTACATCGTGCCTGTGACGGTGCAAGAACCTGGAAAAACGTACACGTTGAGCTATAAAGGAACACCAGTTGAGACTTTTGTTGGTAGTTCGGCTAAAATCAATATGCGAGATTCAGCGCAGGTAACGAACGATACGTTTGAAATCGAGTCATTCCAAGCGGATGGCGTGGTTGATTACGCGAATATTATTGCGGCATATGCTGGCGGACGCGGCGACCAAGCGTTTGTGATTGATGATGATAATCGTGACGCGAGTGGCAAGCAATTCCAAGTTATTTCTTCTTTGCGCGACCGCAGCGTGACGCTTACTGGAACGAATGGTGATGTGTATACGGCAAATTATGTACCATTTACGCAAGCATCCGACCGTCGCCAAGCACCGAAATTCCGTTTGCCAGTTGGTGAAAAATTAACACCAGGCGTGACGTACACGATTACTTCTGATTGGGCAGACGTTACCAATGATTCTTTCACGGCAAAAGAAATCGCACCGCTAGTTATCGCGAAGGCAGAAGCTATCGATACCAAGTCATTCGAGCTAACATTAGCTAAAGATCCAGGTATGGACTTACTTGCAGGACGCCAAGTAGAACTAAAAAGCGCAGACGGTACGACACTAGTAGCGCAATATCGTTATTCTTCACGTCAAGGCACGACTGGCATTTTTGACCTTGTGAGTGGTGAGCTAGCAAAAGATACGGTTTACACAATCACGCCGCTAAATGATTGGGCAACAGCAACGAATGTAACGCTTGGCGAGGCTGCAACAGCGCCGGGAGTAACAGCCCCAGACAAACAGCCAGATAAAGGAGTCTTTGTAACACCTGAAAAAGGAAACAACAATAAGCCAACGCCTCCAGCGGTAACAGATAGCCAAAATACTCCAAGCGTGACAGATACGCAAGCCACTAAATCAGAAAACGCAAAAGACTTGCCGAAAACAGGCGACACAATGCCAATCATCCCAATGACAGCTGGACTTGGCGCCATTTTAACAGCAGTTTATATGCTTTTGAAACGTAAATTTACGAAATTAGAAGACTAATTCATGAAGTTTGTTTTAGGAAAGAATGATTTGCTATAATGCAGATGATTTGCTATAATGAATACGAAAAGAGGGTCGTGCGTCAACACAACCCTCAAGTCAGAGCCGTCTGAAACGGTGGCCGTATTATAACGAAGAGATAACCGTTACTTTTTGGTCAAAGTAGGGACGGTTATCTCTTTTTGTCTTTATCACGATCGATGTAGAGAACGAGCGTGGCAAAGGATATTGCAATGCTCAGAGCTTCATACACAGACACTTGTTGCACTTTCTGGGGGCAACGACAAATTAAGATAGATAAGGCATCACCCTTTCCAATAGACTAGCCTTCCGTCTCACACTTCTCTATCGATATTATAGCAGATAGAATGTATAAAAAGTGCTTATTTTACAAAAAAGTCTAATAGCCTATAAAAACAGCAAATCAGCCTTAAAAACCGCAAACAAAGCCATTATTCGACGTGAGTTCATCGAGTAATGGCTTTGTCTATTTTATTAAGGTAGTAAAGGTATGTTTTGTTTGATTTCTTGGATAGAAGCTTTCGAATCAAACGTGTAGGCGCCAACTAAGCGTAGGCCTTGTAATGCGGCAGGAACTGGTCCTGTGTATACTGGGCTATAGCTGTTTGTGCCATCGATACCAAGGTAGATTGTTTTATCAAATGCTAACTTGTCTAGTGTGAACTTAGTAGTAAGTGATGATGTTGTTACGGACTGGATAACATTTCCGTTTGCATCGTAAGCTGTTACTTTTGTTGCTTTACCAAACTCTAGCAAGTCTTTTTTGCCGTTCTTGTTTTTATCCACAAAAAGGTCGCCAGTGATGACTGGTAGTTTACGGATTCCGAATTGGAAGTCTGTTGTTTTTGCGAATTTCAGAGCTGTTAGGTCGTACGAGTTACCCCAGATGTCGACTTTTGCAAAACGCATGGCTGGGATGTGGTTTAGAAGTGTTGCTAAAGATTGAACGTCGGCAAGCGTTGTGTTGACACTTGTTGCAGCGTCTGTACCTAGAACTTTTTCTACATCGACTTTTTCTACGGCTTTAATTGCTTTTGGTAGGAAGTTTGCAAGTGCTTTGATGTAGTCGTTGTTCGGTGTTGTTGAGATGTCGCCTGTGTCGAGCAATGTTGGGGTGTCTAGGATGCCTTGGATGTCTCCGCCAGAAATGATGTTGATGATGGCCGTTACTTTGTCAATGTTGCCAAGTAGGTCGCCAATGGTTAGGTTAAACGGCGAGCGAACCATCACGTACATGCCAGGATCAACGTTTGGCATTGTGATTGCTGCGCCTTTACTGCTTGTTCTGAAAAGGATTGCGTCTTCGATGTCTAAGCTACCGCCGAGCGCGCCCATAATTTTAGAGTTTAAGTCCAGTTGTGATAGACGACCGCTTGAAATAAGGTCTGCTGTTTTTTCTAAGTTAATGAAGATAAGTGTTTTACCATCTAAAATGGATTCGTTGCTGTCTTTCGTGCCGTTTCCGTTTAGGTCTTCAAATGGTGTCATTGTTAGGTTTGTTGTTTTCTTAGTTGCTAAGTCTGCCCACGTTACAACGTTTAATGTGTTGATTGTGATTGCCGCGATGCCAGGAATTTGTTTGCCAGCTGCGTCTGTGGCTGAATTGGCTTGTACAACTGGTTTTGTAGTTGTTTCTGTGCCGTACTTGATGAAGTAATTTCCTTTTGCAAGTTTCGTGAAGTTGTAAACACCGACTGCATTTGTTTTAGCGGTAGCAACGATGTTCGTGCCTGCTTGTGCGTCAGCCAGTGTTTTGTGAAGTGTTACCGACATGTTAGCGAGTGGTAAATCTAAGTTGTGCAATTCCATCACGCCGTTGCCATTTGTGTCTGCGTATACTGTTCCAGAGACTGTGTAAATAGCCGGATTCAGGATACTAGCGTTTGCTGCTGGTGCAAAAGATGCAAAAAAGACTGCAAAAATAATGACTAGAGCAGCGAAACGTTTGTTGAAAAACTGTTTCATTAATAATTCCTCCCTTTGTGGTTCTAATTTTAGTTTAGCGGGTGAACTAGTAAAAGGCAACGGGATGGAAAGTGTGAGATGGAAGATAGATAAGGTGCTTTGTCCGCTTTTATAAATGTGTTGATTATTATCAATAGGTACGTTTTGTATAGCGATTTAAGCTTTTTTAATTTCATAAAAGTATTAATTGGTTATTTGAAAGAAAAATAAGTTTGGGTCTAAAATAGGAAAATAAGTTCGCGTTTCTGCAACAGAAAAGCAAATTGGATGAATATAGTATACAATATGCTTTTAAAAGTTCATAAAGATTTCACATGTGGGAAAGTGAGATTATTTTTAGTATGAGAAGTGTTAAGATGGGAGTCGAAAAGTCTTTTTTGTAACTTTATTTTAGTTCCTGCGCATTCTGTCATCACCGGTGTGACATTTCTATTGTTTTTTTAGTAAGCGTTATCAACTATACTAAAAGAGGACAAGGAAGCAGTGTCAAAGTGGCAAGTAAATAGGATTTGGAGCTGAGTGGAAATGGAAATCATGACGATAAGTGGGATAAACTTGGAGATGCAGGGAAAGACGAAAGCGGAAATTTTGCGAGAATTTGCGGATTTGGCTGTTGCGAACGGGAAGGTGACGGACGCGGCGGGATTTTATAAGGATCTTTGTTTGCGGGAAGAGGAGTCGACTACTGGATTTGGCGGCGGGATTGCGATTCCACATGCGAAATCAGCTTTTGTAACGGAGGTCGGCGTTTTGGTAGGACGTGGAGGGAATCAAGTGGAGTGGGAAGCGATGGATGGAAAGCCTGTGCATTGCTGGATTTGCTTGCTTGTGCCGGAAACTGGTGGACAGGAGCATTTGAGGTTGTTGTCGCAGCTGAGTCGGAAATTGATGGATCCTGAATTTGTAGGGAAATTAAAAACGGGTACGGAAAACGAGATTTTGACGCTAGTTCAAGGCGTTATTTCATAAAAAGGGAGCGAAGGCATGATGACAAGTTTAAACATTGTAGCGATTACGAATTGTCCGGCGGGCATTGCGCATACATACATGGTGGCGGAAGCGCTGGAACGTAAGGCAGTTTCGCTAGGATACACGATAAAAGTGGAGACGCAGGGCGCGAGTGGTGTTGAGAATCATTTGACACCGGCGGAAATTAAGGCGGCAGATTACGTGATTCTGGCGCTGGGACGGACGATTAGTGAGGAAGACCGATTCCGTTTTGCGAATAAGAAGGTTGTGGAGCTGAAGGTTTCGGAGGCGTTGAAGCAGATTGAGACGATTTATGATGATTTGGAAGGCAAAGCGACATTATTTACAGCGGATAACAACATTAAAATGGGAAATCAAGATGCGCCGACTGGAAGTGTGATGAGTCATTTGATGGCGGGTGTTTCTGCTGCATTGCCGTTTGTTATCGGCGGTGGTTTACTCGTTGCAATTGCGAATATGCTTGTGCAGTTTGGGATGCCGTATGTGGATATGGCGAATGGTGATCCGTCGTTTGCTTGGGTCGTTGAGACGATCGGTTACTTAGGATTCAAGTTTATGATTCCGATTATGGGTGCGTATATTGCGAGCTCGATTGGTGATAAACCGGCATTTGCACCGGCGTTTCTGGTCACGTATTTGGCGAATGATAACACGATGCTTGGAACGGAGTCGGGTGCTGGCTTTTTAGGTGCGGTGGTTCTGGGACTCGCGATTGGTTATTTTGTGAAATACTTCCGAAAAGTGAAGCTGGGCAAGGCGTTGCAACCGCTCTTAGGTTCGATGCTGATTCCGTTTGTGACATTATTTATTTTTGGTATTTTGACATTTTACGTATTAGGGCCTGTGATGGGTGGCATGATGGACGGGATGCTGCATTTCTTGAACACGATTCCGACAGAAATGAAATTGGCTGCGGCGTTCTTAGTTGGCGCGATGCTTGCGTTTGATATGGGTGGACCGGTGAATAAAACGGCCTGGTTCTTCTGCTTCTCGCTGCTCGACAAAGGGATTTATGATTGGTACGCGATCGTTGGTGTTGTAGCGTTGATGCCTCCGATGGCTGCCGGGATTTCGACTTTTATCGCGCCAAAATTATTTACGAAACAGGAAAAAGGTGCGGCGATCAGTTCGATTATTGTTGGGTCGACGGTTGCGACGGAGCCTGCGATTCCGTATGCACTTGCTGCTCCGTTTCCAATGATTACGGCAAATACGCTAAGTGGTGGTATTGCTGGGATGTTGACGATTATGTTTGGAATTCAAAGGCTAGCACCCGGAATTGGAATGTTTGACCCGCTAATCGGCTTGATGTCGCCGTGGTACTGGTTCTATCTTGTTTTAGCGTTTGGACTGGCGTTGAATATTTTCCTCATTATTGTACTGAAAACATGGTGGCTAAAACGGAAAGAGGCGAAACGAAAAGATGGAGACGAATTTACTGAAACAACTGGTGATGGCATCGGGAACTAGTGGTGATGAGCAAGAAATCCGCGAAATTTTATATCGAGAATTGGTAAATGAGGCAGATGAAATTACATTCGATGGTTTGGGTAGCTTTATCGCGCGTAAGGGTTCTAAGGGGCCAAAAGTGGCGATTATTGGGCATATGGATGAGGTTGGTTTCATCGTGAAGCATGTTTCGGAGGATGGTTTTCTGTCATTTGATACGGTTGGTTCGTGGTGGAATCAGAGTATGTTGAATCATCGTGTGGAGATTCGGACGGAGACTGGAAAAGTGACTGGGATTATCGGTTCGATTGCTCCGCATGCGCTGAGTGAGGCGGATAAGGCGCGCCCGATGGAGCATGACGCGATGTTTATTGATATCGGTGCGGACTCGGCGGAAATGGTGGCGGAGATGGGCGTCGCGGTTGGTGATTTTGTTTGTCCGGAGCCGAATTTTGCGGAGTTGACGCAGGATCGGATTTTGGGGAAAGCGCTGGATAACCGAGCTGGATGCGCGCTTGTGGCGGAGCTTTTTAAACGGTGTGAGAACGGGGAAATCACGTTGTATGCGGTGGCGACGGTGCAGGAAGAGGTCGGGCTTCGCGGTGCACAGACGTCGGCCGAGGCGATTGCGCCGGATATTGCGATTGTTATCGATACGATGGTCGCTGGTGATACACCGGGCTTTGATCGGATTAAATTCCCGCTAAAACTTGGTTCTGGCGCGGCATTGGCGCTTTTTGACAAACGCTACATTCCGCATCAAAAATTGAAGCAGGATTTGGTTGATATGGCGCGAAATATGGCGGAACCGTTGCAGTTTTGTACGATGAAAACGGGTGCTACGGATGGTGGGCGCTATAATGTGATGGGTGGCGGTCGTCCGGTTGTGGCGTTTTGCTTGCCAACGCGTTACTTGCACGCTAACTCGTCGATGATTTCGAGGTCGGATTATGATAGTTTGGCGACGTTGCTAGATCATTTTTTAGTGACGTATAACGCAGAAAAACATGCGTCGATTTGTCGCTATATTGGATAAAAATCGAAAGGCTTGGCGGGCGCGCTGGGCTTTTCAAATAGGAAAGAGCTGAGATTTGGATGGGGAAATACGATTTTAATGAGGTCGTGGATCGGAAAAATACATATTGTACGCAGTGGGATTATATTGAGGATCGGTTTGGCGAGGCGGATTTACTGCCGTTTTCGATTTCGGATACGGAGTTTCGGGTTGCGACGCCAGTGCTTGCAGCGATTCAGGAACGGGTGGCGCACGGTGTTTTTGGCTATTCGAGATGGAATCATGAGGCGTTTAAGGGGAGTATTATCGATTGGTATCGGGCGCGTTTTGATGCACAGTTTGAGATGGATTGGGTGCTGTATAGCCCGACAGTTTGTTATGCGATTTCGGTTTTGATACGTTTGAAAAGTGCGGAACGGGATCGTGTGGTGGTTTTTTCGCCGATGTATGATGCTTTTTATAGCCTGATTCGGGAAAATAATCGTGAACTAGTTGAAAATGAGCTTTTGTGGGATAATGGTACGTATTGTATTGATTTGGAACGGTTGGAGGAGCAGTTGCGGGGGGCGAAGATTTTATTGCTGACGAATCCGCATAATCCGACGGGACGGGTTTTTCAAAAAGCGGAATTAGAGGCGATTATTGAAATTTGTGAGCGCTTAGGGGTTTTTATT
The DNA here is from genome assembly GCF_003856515.1 of Listeria sp. SHR_NRA_18. NCBI lineage: Bacteria > Bacillati > Bacillota > Bacilli > Caryophanales > Listeriaceae > Listeria > Listeria sp. SHR_NRA_18. The sequence continues at coordinate 107,652 of NZ_QPKR01000006.1, read as the reverse complement.
ATTTCCGATGATATTCATATGGATATTGTTTACGGGAATTCGCGCTATACGCCGATTTTGAGTCTAACCAAGAATCCTGTGAATATGTGTATTTGTACGTCGGCGAGTAAGACGATGAATACGCCTGGGTTGATGGGTTCCTATTTATTGGTTCCGGATGAGGCGCTTCGTGACGCGTTTTTGAAGCAGTTGAAGCAACGTGATGCGCTTTCGTCTGTCAGTATTTTGGGCATGTATGCAACGATGGTAGCCTATAATGAAAGCGCGGATTACGTGGATGAATTGGTCGTCCATTTGGAAAGCAACATGCATTTTCTGAAAAATTATATCGTGAATCAGCTGCCGGAAATTCATTTTGAGATACCAGAAGGGACGTATTTAGCGTGGCTGGATATTTCTAGGCTCGGTGTGTCTAAAGAAGCCTTACAGGACGCGCTGATTCACGTTGGGAAAGTAGCAGTTATGCCAGGCGAAACGTATGGAGGGCAAGGCTTTTTACGAATGAATGTGGCGTGTTCACGAAGCAAGTTAGTTGATGGTTTAGAACGGATGCATAAAGCAATTTTGACATTAAGGGGGTAAAAAACGATGCTAAATCAGCGGCAAATACAAATCATGGAACGTCTCGAAAACGGCAAAGCAAGCGGTTTAGAACTGGCAAAATTAACAGGAACCTCGAAAAGAACGGTTTTGCGGGATATTTCTCAGATGAACCACTTGCTCCAATCAGTGGGAGAGATACGTTCTAGCCAAGCGGGTGGTTACCAATTGCACATCGAGGATAAAATGGCTTATCGGAGCCTTTTGCACCAGTCGATGTATGACGATGAGCTTATTTTGTTGGAATTATTGCGCCATGATTTTCGGACACTCGATGATTTAGCGACCACTTTATTCCTGTCAAAACCGATGATATCGGAGAAAATTGTCTTTTTGCGGGGACATTATGCGAACCGTTTGGAGATTAAATCGCGGCCGAATTATGGGCATTATTTGGACGAGCCGCTATTTCGAAAAATGATTTTGCTTGCGAATTTGATTGATAAGAACCCGAGTTTTTTCTGTGAGCGTTTGGGGATTCCAAAAGATGATTTTGATGCGCTATTGCAAAGGATTAGGGAGTTGGATGTTGCTAGGTATTATCCGAATATTCATTCCGCCCATTTAGCGAGTCTGATTTTGGCGGCTATGGTATTGGGGGATGATGGGGAGACCGGGGAAACTTCTTTTTTGGAAGGATTGGAGATTCCGGCTGGGGCGCAACATTTATTAGCTCTGTTTTTTGATAGGCAACAGCAGAAAAGTCAGTTGATTACGACTAGTGCTATGCAGGAAATTTTGCAGCAACAGGGGGAACAGTATAGTGCGTTAGTGTATGATATGGAGTTGGCAGAGCAGCTGGTTGGCCACTTGAAGCGGAGTATTGCGTACCCGATTATGTTGCATGATCGCAAGTTGCACAATATTTCAAATATAAAAGCGGTCTATCCACTGGCTTTTGACTTGAGCATTACGTTTGTTGCTAGTGTTAATGAAGCGTTTGGCATCGAATTATATGATATCGACTTAATTGGTCTATATTTTTCATGTGCGATGGAGCGAGGAAGGCAGGCAGCGGCAAAAGTTATCTTATTTTCGGACCAGTATGCAGTGGCTAGCATAAATAAGCAGATGATTGAGCGAGAAATCCAGACGGTGGAAGTCATTGTTGTCATGCACCAAAAAGAATTGGAGCAAAAGCTGGAGCAGCACGATATCAAATTACTGTTGAATAATCATGCCGTATATCCCGATGTGGACGCAGATGTGGCATGTATCGACATCAAAAAAATTATTACTAAAATGGAGTTACAGGCGATTCAAGATACATTGGAAAAAATTGATGTTCGCAAAAATATATGTACCTTTTTCCCTGAAGAATTGGCAATGGATTATGATAACCAAGTGGATGAGGATTGGGACACTGTTGTGCGTGGCATATGTACGGAGCTCGTGGAAAAAGCTGTTTTAACCCCAGATGAAGCATTTAAAATTCAGGAACGTGAGCAAAAAGGGAATAATTTAGTGATTAATCATCTTGCGTTGCCACATTGTACGACGGAAAGAAATCAAGCTTTTTTTGCTGTATTTGTGCACTTGGCGAGGCCTGTTCTCGTTGACGGGATGGCTGTGCAAAATGCCTTGTTTGCCTGTGTGAATCCGAATGTGAGTACGGAGTTGAAAGTTTTCAGTTATTTGTATTATGTGCTTAATGAGCATGATGATAAGACGATTTTGGAATTGCCGGACTATGCGTCCTTTATCGCTTGTATTGTGAAAAATTAAAAGCAGGAGTCACATCTTCCAAAAAGAATGGATGCGTGACGCCTGCTTATTTTTAATGCTTATTTTGTAATGTCATCAAAACTGATTTGGTGCATTTCTTGGCCTTGTGCGTTGTAGCCAATGACGCTAATGTCATCAGTAACGCGAACTCTTTGACCACTTAGCAAGTTATGGAATGTGTAAGTTCCGTTTGATAAAGTTGCAACTTGTGCCACTCTTCCTTCGACAATAAGTTTAACAGAAGCAATATCTGAACCGTAATTGCCAGAAAATGCTGATTGCGATAGGCTAAGAGAGTCTGGTGCTGTGATAGAGTAGCTGTTGATTGATGCTACAACTGGTGGAATAACAACGTCATCTGCATATCCTGGTTCCATTTCTAGCTCGTGCATTTCTGAACCGAATGCGTTGTAACCAATGACAGAAACGATGTCTGTGCTACGAATTTGTTTGCCGCTTAGTAAGCCGCTGAATGAATACGTTCCGTTTGACAATGTTGCTACTTTAGAAACTTTACCATTTACGATAAGTTTAACAGAAGCGATGTTAGAACCGTATTTGCCAGAGAAACCATCTTTTGTTACGTTTAGTAATTGTGGTGCTGTGATGGCGTTACTGTTTTGTGCGCTAGTAGCTACTACTGATTCTGCGGCGTGTGCACCCATTGGGATGGTAGCCATTACAGAAGTTGTCAGCATTGTTGCAGCGACGGATACTACTGCCCATTTTTTGATAGTGTTGTTCATTGTTATTTGTCCTCCAATTTGTATAGAAAAACTGTATCTTTAGGCAGGGATAGGTATGCTCCTCGAGGTAAATATATAGGCATATTATCGGGCTTTTTCAGTTAACAGAAATTCCTTTATATGTAGTAACTCGCAAGTCGCTACTCGTATAATGATAGCACCAATTAAAGGTATAAAAAATACAAAAACTCCAGTCAGCAGTTGCTATTTTTGGTTAAACTGTGTTGATTTCGTCACATATTAAAAGGGTGCGGTATCTTCTTAGATACGGCACCCTCGATATTATTTTCCAAAATTAACGCTGAATGATTTGCCGTTTTTGGCGGCTGTGTTTACTTGGATACGCCAATTTTTACCGGATGTTGTGACGCTGACTTCTGGGGATTTACTTTTGACTTTGTGACCTGCGACTTTTGGTACTAAAAATACGATTTTGCTTTGTTCCATGCTTGGATCGGCAAGGGTGATTTTTTGTAGTGTCGCGGATTTGCGGATCATGATGGAGCCGCGTGTTTGAGCGACGATGCCGTTTAGCGTGCTTGCTTGACGGAAATTTGCGATCCAGAGGTTTTGTGATTTATCGAATACGGCTTGTTGATTGAGATTGTTAGCGCGGATTTCGATGTCGATTTTTTTACTGTAGGCCTCGGTTGCTTGTTTGGATTTACCCGGTAGGATGATGTAGCTGTAAGATTTATTGGTCGGTTTTTTGCCGTGAGAAATCGTGATGCCTGTGTAGTTTGCACTGACTATTTCGTTGCGGTTGCGCGTGTTTATGGTGTTCCAGTTGCCGGTCTTCGTTTTTTTGTAGGCTGTGACGTTGGTGGCTGTTGGGAAGACGTAGCCGATATTTTGACTAGGAACGGCGCCGTTTAGATAGGCCCATTTGGTCGTGATGTTTTTTGTTTGGCCGAGATTGATGGTTTGACCGCCAACGACGAAGGTATTGAGGTTTGTGTTAAATAGTTTACGGTTTTCGACGATGGTTTCGGTGCTTAGGTTTTCTTTTGAAGTAATGCCGGTGCCTAATGCCACAATTTTACCGTTTAGGAAGAACCAGGATTTGCGTGCTTCGAGCGTGCTTCCGGTCACATTTTTCATATTGTAGTGCATCGTTGAGGAGCCGTTTTGTTGATCGGATACGCCGCCGGACCAAGCTTGGGTATTAAGGTATTTGGCGTTATCGGATGTAATTGGTTTTGTTTTGTGGTCGGTTGTTGTGCCCGCGAGGCTTGTCATGTCAACGGTTGGGTAGTAGTTTCCCTCGAATGCTTCGTCGCCGTTATAGAGATAAAGCGCGCCAGTTCCTGTGTAAAAGCCTAATTTATTTTGACCTCCAATGCTTTCAAATGCGGATATTTTTTTGGAGAACATGCTGATACCAGCGACATAGGAAGATTTGATATCGACCATTTGACTTGCGCTAGCCATCATTTTGTTTTGGGTCCGATTTGGGTAGGTTGCGGGAATTTTTTTGTTGAGCAAAATGGATTGGAACGTTTGGGCTTGCGGAATAGTCAGGTTTTTATAGAAATCGAGATGTAGAGATTGACTGATAATTGAAGATTTCATAATATTGGCATATTTCCCGCGATAAGCGACATTACTATTTTTTTGACTAATTGTAAACATGTCATAAAGCATCGTTTGTGCGATTTGTTGGTTCGAAACAGCTTTTAGAGAAACGCCGCGACCGCGAGTCATATCCAGAACTTCATCTTTGTAAAGTACAGGAAGATAAGTAGTGTCTAAGTAAGTGAACATCATAGGAAGTGAGCGCAGGTTGCTAAATGATTTTGTACCAGAAAGCAATTGATAAAAATCTGCGCTACGAGCTAAGACTGCCGCGCCATATCCTGTTGTGTATGGTGTATTTGCATGTTGAATAAAGGAGCCATCTGCGTAAAATCCATCACCAGAAGTGACCGGCGTATACACACGTTTTACCATCTCCGTGCCCATGTTAATCTTAGCCTGATTCCCTCCAAGGACACCACGTATGGTCACAATAAATCCTTTATCGAGACGGTTTGCGCCAGTGCCGACATCTTTTGCGGTAGCAGTTGCAGGTTCAAAATAGTCGATAGCTTTTAAGTAATTTTGTAAAAAGGTGCTAGAAATATCAGGTTTCATTAAAACTAGCGTATTTACAAGTGAAATCGGTGTACCAATTTGCAAGTCATACCAATTCCTATTTAATTTACCTACTTTTGCGCTGTAAAGGTTGTTGTAGAACCAAGTTAGAGAGTAAATAATATCTTGTTTTAAAGTAGGATTACGATAATAAATCGAGTTTGGTGTTTGGTATAGAGTCGCCATTTTTTCGATATTCGTTGCAATGATTGTGGATTGTGTGGAATTGGTTTTCCAAGCTGTCACATTTGAGAAAAGATAGTTTTTCTTTGGATCTTTATTTAGTCTGGATAGTACATTTTGCTGTAACGCCTGTTCTTTTTCAGCCAAAGTCAGTTTTAAGGCAACATTGGAGGCTGGAAAAGCTTTACCGACCAATGAGACTTTCCAATTGTTTAGAGACATATTTTGTTCTGCGATTGTTTGGGCAAACGTTTTATCACCAATAGCTAGCAGTGAGAATAAAACTAGGAAAAAAACAACAATATATTTTTTCATGGTAACTGCACCTCCGTGTTCCTATTTTCGACACATTTTCTGTCGTAAGGTTGGTTTCTTTACTTTAGTACCCATGAAAATGCGGGGGAAAACACAAAAGTTCGTTCGTGGACATAAATTAGACACATTTAGAAAGCGGTTAAATGAATAATATGTATAAAAGATTACATTATTTTGTTAGTTGTGACAAAAGAGTGATTTATTATGATGTAAAAAATATTACTTTTTGTATTTAGATGAAAATTTTTTTATTTAGGAGGGTTTAAGACGCAAAAAAACCTACTGAGAGCCAGCAGGTTTTCATATTTTTGATGGATTATTTGATTTTTCCGAGATCTAAGATGATTTTAATTGCGAATAATAAGATGATAAGGGGTAAAAAGACGCCGCCTAATTGTCCACTGAAAATGCTATTTGCTGCGGATAAGATAACGAAGATGCTTAGCGCGAAATAGAGCATTTTGGGAACGAGGATGCCTTTTCTTAGTTTGGAGTAGTTATTGAATAGTAGTAAGGCGAATATCGCGTAAAGGACACAGAACACGGAGGCTAGGATTTTTGCGATTTGTAAGGCGTGGATTGCGTCGGGCTTAATGTCTTTTGTTGATAGTGCGAATAGTACAAACACGCCTAACAATGTAAATATGGCGAACAGCGAACAAATAATCGCGAGCGTTAATGTCATCCAGCGCGGATTCGTCAGCTGAGCACGCAAAACGGCTTTTTCGTCTAGTTGATTTTCCATTTTTATAATAGCTCCTTCAAATAAAGTTTTTGATTCTATTTGAATGTACCATAGATGCGCCGAATTATAAAGTTGTTATGTGACGTTTCGCACTAAAAAAGTACATCGAGATTGGCCACCAAACGACGGCGAAAATCGGATAAATCGCCCAAATCACGCTTGGCGAAAAGGCCCAGTTCATTCCGATGACAAACGCGCTAATCCAAATACTTGCTTGGATGGAGAAGGCGAAAAAGTTTTTGTGTTTGGCGTGGTATAGCGATAATGGCCACCAACCGATTGCGAAAATGATGGCGATTATCCACGGATAGCTCGGTGAAAAGGCAATGTTAAGCAACGCATAGTAGATAATCGTTGTTGTAGCGCCAATCACCGCGGCAGTCATCGTGTACGCTTTTTTCCCGAAAGCTGTAAAAACTGGCCAGAAAACAAGCGGGTAAAGGGCGTATAGCACCCAAAGAACATCCGGCGTTTCGCGTAGGTTGATGACAGTTAGCAGGATAATGAAGACCGAACTAGTGAAGAAAGCGAACTGTTTTAAATTTTGGCGGTAAACGAAATACATGGATAAGGGCCAGAGAAGTAGGGCGATGCAAGGATAGATGCTCCAGTCGAGCGTTGGTGTTAGGAAATAATTGAGCATGACTAGGAAAAACATACAAATCGCGCTACCGACGATTGAGAAGCTGACTAAACCTTTCAATTCATGACCTCCCCTTGGACGCGAAGGCATCTAAAGTACATGGCGAGCGGCCACCAAACGATTGCAAATGCAGGGAAAACGACCCAAAGAACGGTTGGCGTGTAGTAAATATTGATGAAAAGAAGCAAGCCGATGATAAGCGCCGCGCCAACGAGTGAGAATTGGAAATGCGTCCAGGCGAGATACGATTTAGGCGGTTTCACACGAGCCTCAGCCAGTTCCATACGTAAATCCGTCAAATCGCCGAGTTCGACAATCGCTTTATTGATTGCATCCTCCTCCGATTTCCCTTGCGCCATAAGGATATCCACTTTGTCCTCGAGACCGTGCAGAATTTCCTCTTTCATGAACAGACTTTCCTCCGTCACCGGGATATCTGTGAATAATTGTTCGACATGTTTTTTAATAGTTATCATTTTTAAAACCTCCAAAGTATTCAAAAATACAACTGCGCGCACAGTGTTCTATCTGATAGAGTAATAATAGCACGGATTACTCTGCGTGTCAAAGTAATTATTGTAAGTCTTGCTCGGCGTACTTTGCCGAGTTAGAGTTTCAATATGGCTAGGAGCGAAGCGAGTAGGCGAATCCGTCAAGCAGGTGAACATGAAAAAACACAGAACTTGGATTCTACCAGAGAACAAGACAGAAGGAAGCAGAAAACCCTGACCACTTGCAAACAAAAACGACTAACCAACCAAAGCCCCAATATGGCTAGGAGCGAAGCGAGTAGGCGGGACCGACAAGTGCATGAAACATGAAAAAAGCCGAACTTTGATTCTACCAGAGAATAAGATAGAAGGTTGCAGATAGCCTAGAACAATCACCGAGCAGAAACGCCCCAGCAAACCAAAAACCCGCCAAAATCCAATAAACCCACAAAACCCAACCTTCAAACCCAATCCCCAAAACTTCTTTAAAACCTAATATTTTGGTAACAAATTGTTCATCTTTTATGGGTAAAGTAAATGTATGAGAAAAGTTTCGGAAGGGTTGGATGGGATATGTGGCGGAAATTAGCGGTGTTTGGCGGATGTTTACTTGTGGCGGTTGCATTATTTGGATCAATAAAGGCGTATTCGGCGAAGGTCAAGGATGTTGACTTATCAAACACGACGCCGATTGTGCTTGTTCACGGCACACACGGAACGGCGAATTCGTTCAACGGGATGATTTCGCGAATCACAGCTACATACGGCAAATCCACGGATAAAGTGATTGTTTTGGTGAAAAAAGATGGCACGCTAGAATACCAAGGAACGCTAAGCGCCAAGTCAAAGAATCCTTTTATCCAGATTGTGTTTGAAAATAATGATGCACCGATTGCTCAAGAAGCGAAGTGGGTAGATACGGTTATGAAGGATATTCAGAAGAAGTACAACGTGACGCAATATGATGCGATTGGTCACTCGAACGGTGGATTGGCGCTGACGACGTATGCGGAGGAGTTGGCGGATGATTCGTCACCCACGATGGAAAAATTGGTCGTGATTGGAACGCCGTTTAATGATTTGGATGCGGATGATAATGCGGCGACGACGGATTTTGTGGATGTGACGAATAGAACAGCGGAATTGCAGCAGTATATCATGGATAGTTCGAATTTGGATGCGAATTTGAAGGTGCTTTCGATTGCGGGGGATTTGGATGGTGATTCGGTATCGGATGGCGTCGTACCAGTGCAGAGCGCGCTTGCTTCCCGCCTGATTTTTGATAGTGCAGTGGCGGAGTATAGTGAGCAGGTCGTGACGGGTTCGAACGCGCAACATAGTGATTTACATGAAAATACGACGGTTGACGCGATTGTTGCAGCATTTATTTATTGAATTAAAAAACCGCTTATTGTAGTCTGATGTGCATATCAGACTACAATAAGCGGTTTTCTTTATATCAATCTACTCTCTTTTTTTTGCCCATTACAATATTTGTGTACGTATTTACCGTTAGGAAGTAATAAGCGATAAACATCAATGTGAAGGCGCCTGTACTTATACTGGCTGCGAGTATTATGTTCATTTGTAGCAGGTTGGCTAATGCGACAAGTGCGACAGAGCTGTGCATAATTCCTAAAATAAGTGGGATTAAGAAGATGACGAGTACTTGTTTGGCGATCGTTTTACGAATTTCTTTTCGATCTAAACCGATTTTTTTCAAAATATCATACGTTGCGATATCATTATAGGCTTCTGTTAGTTGCTTGAAGTAGATGATACTTCCAGTTGCAGCAAGGAAAACCAGACCGATGAACATGCCGATAAATAGCAGGACGCCTGTTCCTTTCATCAGAGCTTCATAATTCTCTGGATAACTTCGGAACGCTGCGTTTTCTGGAAGTACTTTCGCTATTTGTTTGCTTAGTGCGATGGCATCTTTTGGTTGATCAACCATGATGGATTGGATTGTCATTTTATTTTTGCTGGGTAGTGTATTTGCAACATTATCGGAAACGACAAGTAGGTTGTAAATGGTGCTAAAGGGCAGGTCTGCCATGGTTTTTGTGACGGTTATTTTTTGATTGGTGCTATTTTTTAAGGTGAAGCTTTGATTTAGTGTATCGCTTGCAGTAGTCGAATCAGCCGAGATAAGTATGGCTTCATTGTCTTTTAGCGCTGGTATTGAATCATTGGGCTTTTCTAAGGTCCGTAATTTATTGTAAGCGGTAAGACTAATGACTGCAAAACCTTTTTCTGGAACGTATGCAAATGACATTTCACGATCACTTATTGCTTTTACATAGTCGATAGTCGTTTCTTGATGCCCAGTCATAGGTGTTTTTGTGTTGTTTTGTGCAAGTGTTAGCGCTTTTTGATTGATTGCTTCATCTGTAATCCGATATTCAAAAGTGGCAGGATTATTCAAACCAGCGTCTTTACTCACGTTGTTGTAGAGGCCACCGACCATGCCGATTGAAACCAGTGTCATGCCGGTCAAAACTGCGATAGTAGCAAGCGTTCTGGCGTTGGAAGCGATTCGGAATGTGAGCTGTGAATTGCTTATAATATTCGTGCCGTTATAGAAAATTCGTTTATTTTTACGAATCTTGTTCAGGAATAATGGTAGGAAACTGTTGAGTAAGAGTACTGTTCCGACAATCACGGAGGTCATAATAAGAATCATACCGAGTCCGAATTCGAGTTTTCCCCAAATAGAATCCTTTGTTATTAGGGGTTGCAAAGCAATAAAGTAGCCCCCTAAAATCAAAACGAGCGAGAGTATTGCTAGGAAAGGATTGCTTTTCGGTGTTTTTTCGCGCTTGCTTTCTGAGTGAAATAGGTCGAGTAATGTTGTTCGGTAAATGATCCGGTAACCGGTAAGCGATGTGATCAGTGTGATGATAATAAAAATCACGACGGTGTTTATCACAGCATCCATCGAAAAGACGAAATTACTAATCCCGCCAAGTTTCATCATGTTGAGTAGTATCGCGACGAATACCTTGGACAGTAGCGTGCCGAGGCCTATCCCTATAACTAGAGCGCCAACACCCATGAGAAAATTTTCATAAAAGAGCATCTGACCGATTTCTTTTTTGCGAAGTCCAAGGAGAGAGTAAATGCCGATTTCCTTTTTTCGTTTACGGGTAAAAAAGTGATTCGAATACAAAATAAAGATCGCGACGAAAATAATTAAGAGGATCGATGATGCGTTAAACATGCTGGCGAGGCTGCTGTCATTATCGAGACGGGCAACGACTTTTGGATCTTTTGACAGCGATACGAAGGTATAATAAATCATGATAGAGAAAATCATGGAAGCGAAGTAGAGAAAATAGTGAATGAAATTATGTTTGATGTTCTTTTTTGCTAAATCAAATAACGTCATTCATATCCCCTCCTAATTGCGCCAATACATCCAGAATTTTTTGAAAAAACTCTTTGCGGGTTGTTGTACCACGATAAATTTCAGTATAAAGCGTGCCGTCTTTAATAAACAAAATCCGTTTGCAGAAGCTGGCGGCATAAGCATCATGTGTTACCATCATAATTGTCGAATAGTCTTGTTCATTCAATTCTTTTAAATTTTCCAATAAATCGGTTGCTGATTTGGAATCAAGGGCACCGGTAGGCTCATCCGCAAAAATCAAGCTAGGATTAGCGATAATGGCGCGACTTGCAGCTGTTCGTTGTTTCTGACCACCAGAGATTTCGTTGGGATACTTATCCAAGATGTCACGAATATGGAATGTGTCAGCCACTTTTTCCAGTTGTGTTTCCATTTTCTTCACAGGATGTTTTGCGAGCGCGAGGGGTAAAATGATATTTTCTCGAACACTCAGCGTATCGAGTAGGTTATAATCTTGGAAAATAAATCCTAGCTGATCACGGCGGAACGAAGACATTTGTTGTTCATTCATTGTCCCCAGCTCTTGACCGGAGATTTGAATTTCACCAGAAGTAGGTTTGTCGATGGTGGAGAAAACATTAAGCAGCGTCGATTTCCCAGCGCCACTTGGACCCATGATGCCGACAAAATCCCCCTTTGTAATTTCCAGACTGATATTATCTAAAGCGGTATAGACGTTTCCTTTAATACCATAAATTTTACGTACATTCTTTGCTTGTAGAACTATTTCCATGTAAACTCCTCCTATATTGATGACTTATACTCTCAGTGTAACGATAAAAGTAAGCATCAACCAGTGCCTAAGATGACATTATGCGTGATAAAACTTACACTTTTGTAACTCGGTTTGGATTGAAAAAGATATTGTTCCGATTGTTTCCGTGATATACTTTTTGACATAGGTTTAGGCTAGGAAGGGGTGTGTGGTCGTGAAAAAAATCGGATTAATTGGCGGAATGAGTTGGGAATCGACGACGGAGTACTATCGGATTATTAATGAGACGGTTCGCGAAACGTTGGGTGAGCTCCATTCGGCGGAGATTATTTTGTATAGTGTGGATTTTTATACGATTGAGCAGTTGCAGCATGAGGGAAAATGGGAGGAGGCTGGGCGCGTTTTGGCGGATATTGCGGTGAAACTGGAGCGGGCTGGCGCGGATTTGATTGTGATTTGCACGAATACGATGCATAAAGTGGCACGGCAGGTGGAGGACGCGATTGGGATTCCGATTGTACATATTGCGGAGCCGACGATTCGGGCTATTCGGGAGCAGGGTTTGGAACGAATTTTATTGCTGGGGACACGGTACACGATGGTGGAGGATTTTTATAAAGGTCGCTATGTGGGAAGTGGCGTCGAGCTCCAGACTCCCGATGATGCGGATGTGGAGACGGTGAATCAGATTATTTTTGAGGAATTATGCTTGGGTGTGATACGTGAGGATTCGCGGGCGAAGATGCTGGCGATGATTGAAAAAGCGAGCGAAAAAGGGGCGCAGGGCGTTGTTTTGGGATGTACGGAATTGGAGTTGTTGATTCGGGAGCAGGACGTTGCGTTGCCAATCTTTAAAACCGCGGAACTTCACGCCAAATATGCGGCAAAGGAAGCCTTGCGATAAGGCGCTAAAACCGTTATAATTTGGATAAGGCGTAATGAAATTTTGAAAAGAGGTTTTTAAAGAATGGAAAAAAGCTCGATTTACGGGTTAACGATGGCGCAGCTTGGCGACTGGTTTGAGGAAAAAGGCGAGAAGAAATTCCGCGCGACGCAAGTGTGGGACTGGCTTTATGTCAAACGTGTCACAGAATTTGCGCAGATGTCGAACTTGAATAAAACGTGTGTGGATATGTTGGAGGAAAACTTCACGATGCATACGCTAAATGAACAAATTAAACAGGAATCTAAAGATGGTACGACGAAATATTTATTCCAACTATCGGATGGTAACTTGATTGAAACGGTTATGATGACGCATTCTTACGGGCTTAGTGTTTGTGTGACGACGCAAGTGGGATGTAATATCGGCTGTACTTTTTGTGCGAGTGGGTTGCTGAAGAAGCAGCGTGACTTGAATGCTGGCGAGATTGTGGAGCAGATTATGAACGTGCAGCTTTATTTGGATTCGAAGGGGAATGGCGAGCGTGTCAGCCATATCGTGGTTATGGGGATTGGCGAGCCGTTTGATAATTATGATAACGTGATGGATTTCCTTCGTGTTGTGAACGACCAGAAGGGCTTAGCGATCGGAGCGCGTCATATTACGGTGTCTACAAGTGGTCTAGCGCCGCGCATTATTGATTTTGCGAATGAAGATATTCGTGTCAATTTGGCCGTGTCTCTGCATGCACCGAACAACGATTTGCGTACGCGGGTGATGCGGATTAACAAGACATATCCACTTGAAAAATTGATGGAAGCAGTCGAGTATTATTTGGAGAAAACGAATCGCCGTATTACGTATGAGTATATTATGCTAAAAGATGTCAATGATCACAGGCAAGAAGCGCTTGAACTCGCGGCTTTAATCGGTGAGAAACGCCATCTGGCTTGGGTGAACTTGATTCCGTATAACCCGGTCGATGAGCATGATCAGTATCAACGTAGCGATACGGAGGTTATTGATGCGTTTTATGAGACATTGAAGCGTAAAGGCATTAACTGTGTCGTTCGTCGCGAGCATGGGACGGATATTGACGCGGCATGTGGCCAGTTGCGTAGTAAGCAAATTAAGAAAAAAGGTGTTCGGGAACGGATGCGTGAAAAAGCAGAGGCTGAAGCAAAACAAGCTGCTGCAGAATAAATAAGTAGGGATGATAGCCCAAGTAAATCGGCGACAAGCGCTCGCATTCCACAATTTTGGCGGACTTCCGGTTCTCACATACACCAGTATGCTCCGCTTCCGGTTTCCACCAAAATTGTGGAATACAAACGCTTTCGCTCGATTTGTTTAAAGCGGAATCCTCGCCTTATCCATTAATAACGGGTAGGCGTATTTTTCTTTATCCGGAGCCTAATCCAGGCTTTTCTTACATAAATGGGAGATTGGAGACGATTTTATGAAAGCGTTGGTTTTTAATGAGTTTGGGAATTCGGATGTATTGCAGTATGTGGATATTCCTGACGCGGTGGCGGGGAAGGGCGAAATTTTGCTTGATACGACTGCGATTGGATTGAATTTTGCGGATATTTATCGTCGTAAAGGGAACTACCATCTTGTTGGGGAGCCGCCGTACGTGCTTGGTTATGAGGGCGCGGGTGTTGTTGTGGCGCTTGGTGAGGGCGTGACGGATTTCGCGATTGGGGACCGGGTGGCTTTTGTCGATGTGCCGCTTGCGAATGCGGAACGTGTGGCGGTGCCTGTTGCGCAGGCGATTCCGATTCCTGACGCGATTCGGGATGATGTCGCGGCTTCGGTTCTGTTGCAAGGCTTGACGGCGAGTTATTTGGCGAAGGATAGTTACGCGATTAAGTATGGGGATGTGGCGCTCGTTCATGCGGTGGCAGGCGGTGTTGGCCAAATGTTGACGCAGATTATTACGTCGCTTGGCGGCAAGGTGATTGGCCTGACGTCGAGTGAAGAAAAGGCGGAAGTCGCGCGCAAACTTGGAGCGGAAGAAGTTTTGCTATATAGCGATAATTGGTCGGAGAAACTTGCTGGAAAAATCGATGTGGCGTATGATTCTGTAGGCTCGACGTTGATGGATAGTTTCCAAGCAGTGCGTGATAAAGGAACGGTGGTTTTTTACGGCATGTCTGGCGGCGACCCGGTATCAGTTGACCCGCGGATGTTGATGGATACTTCGAAAACCTTGACGGGCGGCGATTTGTGGAGCTTTTTGACAAGCCGAGAAGAGCGAATCAAGCGTTCGCATGCCTTGTTTGAAATGATCAGCGCCGGCAAAATAACGGTGAATAAGCCGCGGAAATTTGCGTTATCAGATGGAAAAGCCGCACATGATTTGCTGGAAAGCAGAAAAAGTACGGGCAAAATTTTATTGATTCCATAAAAAAATAGCAGGTAAACAGGATGGCGATTATAGCTCCGTTTACCTGCTATTTTTATGCTTTACAACGTTCTAATATGTTATCTAATTGCGCGTAATCGGTGGGGGAAGGCGGAATATTCCAAAGCAAGCCGTTCGCCTGAATATCTGGCTGTTCATAGAATGGGAAATCACTGATAATTAAGTCTACGTGCGACTGGGATTCATGAGATATGGTGTCGCTACAAAAAATGACTTGGTCCGTTGAATATTTCTTTTTAATTTCGCGTCGAACATATTCCTCCCATAAATAGCCGTTCTCAGAGATGACTTTGACGTGGATTTTGGGACGTTGCTCTGACTGGTCGATTAAAAGGCTGTATATTTTAGTTAAATGTCGCACGATTTCAGATTTATTTTGCCGAATAAAACGGAAATCTGGATGTGTTTCATACGATGTTAAAATGGCGCGAATTTCTTTATACAGGCTTATTTCTTCAGGTGAAACGTGTGCTGGTGGCATTTCGGGTAAGCTTGTCATTTTGTCGATGAAAGTGAAGCATGCGAGGAAATCCACAGTTTCTCTCATAGCCACTTCTTTATTTGGAATGGAATAGGCATCTAACACGCTTGTCAGTTCAGAAGCTAGCATACTTTTCGGCACATGCATATCGGGAATATATTTCGCGCGTAAATCGGAAAAGAAAGCATCTTTGTACATGAAATGGCTCCAAAAAGCAGTAATTAGCGTGAAATAGCGCTCGCTGTCGGATAATGAGTTGCCAGTGATATTTTCGAGGATACTGTAATCGATGGTCATCTTGTCTGGTTGAGTCGCAACGGCTTGATTCCAGGCGTGAATGAGCGATTCATCGAGAGTGACGGGATGTCCTTGTTGCGCGCGTGTCAAGGAAATAGCAATTGAAATGGCGTATTTGATTCGTGAGGATAGAGAAAAGTGAATGTGATAAAAAGCTTCGACTTGGAGGATAAATTGGTTGATAGTTTCGTAGGGGATGTCTGGAAACGGCCATTCGGTGTATGGATAGGATTTACTATAGATTTGATAGTAGAAGAAACGTAAATTAATCTCAGGACCTTTGATAGCAAGCGGTTGCGTCTCTAAAATAAGATTACTTTCGGCAAGATACGCATCGATTTGGCGAACGCGGCGATACATCGTTGGAAGGCTCGTATAATTTTCAGCAGCCCATTCAGCTAGATTTATCTTTTTCCCAACAAAAATGTCCTTGGAGAGTAGGTAGAGATGGGAATTACTGATGACAAATGCATAAAGATAGGCGAAATTGACATGTTCACCGACATCAAGCAGAATGTTTTTATGGCGATCTTCGTAGACATAAGCCACATCTTTATCAAACAGTTCTTGTAATGACACGATGTCGCTTTCCAACGTTTTGATAGAGCAATGCAGTAATTGGGCAAGTTCTTTTTTTTGATAGGTGCTCGGTGACTTAAATAAAGTTTGTAGCAAATGAAGTTTACGGTACTCCGAAGCAATGATTAAATTTTTCAAAAATCGACACACTCCTAGCTCATTTTATCACAAAGGGCTACACGGAAAGACGAAAACAAACACCTTGCCTAGTAACAGGTTCGGTGTTTTCATAGCTGCATAGAGATAGTTTTTGCTATCCATATTCATTCAGTTTTTTTACTATATCACACCGTATTTTATTTGTCACGATTTTTAAGGGAAAAGTATCCATAAAACGACTGGAATTGTGACAATACTGAGAACAGTGCTGATAAAAGTTGTGCTGGAAACGAGATCTGGCTTGGTATTGAATTGCACGGCGAGCAAAGTTGTGTTAGCAGCAGTTGGCATCGCGGCAAGCAAAATCATGATTTGTTGCGTCATCGTGTCTACCGGCAGAATCAGCGTAAATAAAACGGCGATAAGTGGAGAAATGAGGAGTCGCAAAATAAGCGAAATCGAGACTTTAGGGATATCAATACGGCGAAACGAAATGACCGCGAGTTGCATCCCGAGTACAATCATAATCGTTGGAATCGCTGCATCCCCGACTAATTTTACGCACGTCATCACGCTGGCTGGGACTGGGAAATGAACGAGTTGCAGGACAATCCCAAGTAGTGCCCCGTAAGCGACAGGCATCCGAACCACGCGTTGCCATACAATTTTCATGCTGGCGTTTTGCGAACTTCCCCGAGCTGCGAAAAAGACCCCAATCGTGCTCATCGCGAGTTGTTGCAACACCATCAAAATAACCGCGATATCAAGTCCAGCCGCGCCAAAAATCAGCAAAACGACAGGCGTCCCGTAATTTCCGTTATTCATGAACGCCGAGGCCAGAATCATCGCGCACGCATCTTGAATATCGTAGTTCATCACTTTCGCAATCACATAAATAATCACAATAATCGATAAACAAAGCCCGACAACGAAAATCAGTAAATACGCATAGTCTATCGTCAATGGATTCGTATAAAACGTATTAAACGCCAAAAACGGCGACATCAAATAAAGCGTCAACTTCGACAAATTCGGAATATCGAATTTGAGCGTTTTCTGACCAATAAAGCCAATCGCGAAAATTCCGAAAATCGGCAACAAAATCAAAACAAATTCCATCCAAAACACCCTTTTCTCAAGTTAAAAACCTTTTTTACTATCTTAGCATACTTTTTCTATTAACAGGAGCTGGTAAAGAAAGAAACGCATCACTGATAATTTCTCAGCGTATGCGTTTCTTTTTAGCTTATTTTGTTACTGTTTTTTTACCTTGAGGACGGATATCTTTCACGAATAGGCTTAGAATCAAACCGACAACCGCGAAGGCTACGGCAACGAGGAACGCTGCTTTCATACCGTCAAGGTTCGCTGTCAATGCTTGGCTTTGGAATGCTTGCGGATCAGCCATCGCTAAAGCTTTTTCAGGCATGTTGCTCTTCGTTACGTTACTTAATACCGTAATTAGAATCGCTGTACCAATTGAACCGGCAACTTGGCGAATCGTGTTGTTCACCGCGGTACCGTGACTCATCATGTTCAGTGGCAACGAGTTCATACCAGCTGTTGACATCGGCATCATAACCATCGAAATACCGAAGAAACGCACGGCGTAGAAGACGATAATATACATAGTAGACGTGTCTTTTGTTAAGAACATGAATGGAATCGTACCCGCGACAAGTAATGTCATACCAACGACTGCGAGTAGTTTCGGTCCAATTTTATCGAAAATAATACCGGTAATCGGGCTCATAACACCCATCACGATCGCACCTGGAAGTAGTAGTAATCCGGAGTGCAGCGCGGTTTCGCCGAGAATATTTTGGATGTAAAGTGGTAATACGATTTCTGCGCCGATCATAGACATCATCACGATCGCACTAATAATCGTTGAAAGTGTGAAAACTGGTGATTGGAAAACGCGAAGTTCGAGCATCGGTTTTTCCATTTTCAGTTGGCGCCATACGAATACGACTAAACCAACAACACCAACTGCGAACATCGTAAGCACAAGGCCGTCTGTCCAACCGTCTGTACCCGCGCTACTAAAGCCGTAAAGCAGGGCACCGAAACCAAGCGTCGAAAGCGCAATCGAGAGAATATCGATTTTCGGATTCGTTAGTTCCACGACTTTTCTCATCGCGAAAAAGGCGAAGATAATATCAAGTACTGCGATTGGAATCAAGATGATGAAAAGCATGTGCCAATCATAGCTGTCAACAATCCAACCTGATAAAGTGGGCCCGATAGCTGGCGCAAAAGCGATAACTAGTCCGACCATACCCATTGCTGCCCCACGACGATCCGGAGGGAAAATAAGTAGGAAAATCGTTTGCATCAGAGGCATTAGAATTCCGGCCCCAGCTGCCTGTACAATACGTCCAGCAAGTAACCATGCAAAGCTATCTGAGAAAGCCGAGATGATGGTACCAGCTGTAAAGACGATCATTGCTGTTAAAAATAGTGTTTTCGAGTTGATTTTACCGATTAACATAGCCGTAATCGGAATCATAATCCCGTTTGTAAGTAGGAATGCTGTTGTTAGCCATTGCCCTGTAGAGGCTGTGATGTTTAAATCGACCATAATGTGTGGAAGAGCCGTTGATAGAATCGTTTGGTTTAAGATAGCAACGAATGCCCCCACAAGCATTACTGTCATTAGTAACATACGATTATAAGGTTTCCCGTGGATATCAACGGGTTGTTCCGCGTGTGCTGTTTGTGTCATGTTCAATCTCCTTTTGATTTAAAAGTAATTAGTTCACTTAATTAACTATTTGATTATTATATGGCAAATTAGGAAAAGAGTCAATGAAAAACGTTGAAAAAATTTCGGGCGAATAAATGATAGCGTTATCTTTGTTTGTAGACCTATTTTGAGAACGAAAAAAAATACGGTGAGCAGAGAAAAAATCCTGTTCACCGTATTTTTGCTACTACTAATCACCGACCATCGCCGTATTCCCAATTAGTGATCGTGTCGTCTTCATCGAACGTTACGAGGACATCGACGACACCTTTGACAGTCAAGATACTTTCTTCTAGGCGATCTTTAACATCATCAACCTGAGCAAGCGTCATTTCTGGATCGAGTTCGACCTCCACTTCGACATGGAAAAAATCGCCTTCTTTTAGAACCGTAATGACTTGGATATCTTGCACGTCGGGATCTGTCATGACAAGCTGGCCGATTTGAACCTGCATCACTTCGTCAGACTCGCCAATCGCACCGGCCGCGTTATCGAGGAATACCTTGCCGACAACGAGGAACATGAGGACACCGATGAGGATAGAAGCGACCCCTTCCGCTTGATGGTAAGGCGTGTAATAGGAAATAATAATCGCAATCATCGCTAGAAGTCCGCCGCCAGTTGCGACTGAATCTTCAAGGAAAACGAGACGAGTCGCCGCTTTTGCCTTGCCAAAATTCGCGAGACTATCTTTGAAAAGCTTGAGGCCACGCGATTCCAGACCAACATCATGCGCGATTTCACGCATCGCTTTCACGAGCACGAAGCCTTCTAGAACGGTACAAACGGCCAGAACGAGAAGGTTAATGAGGAAACCAGTCGATTCTGTCGGATGAAAAATGTGCGCGAGGCCTTCTTTAATCGTTTCGAATGCCATGATACCAACGATAAGAACGGCGCCGAGAAGCACGAGATTCACGACACGGCCAAAACCATTTGGAAAGCGCTTTGTTGGGCGTTTTTTGCTGAGTGCCGAACCAACGAATACGAAAAATTGGTTAGCCGCGTCCCCGAGACTATGCAACGTTTCGGCGAACATGGCGACATTTCCTGTGAAAACGTAGGTGGTTCCTTTAATGATGGAGACAAGCACGTTGACGATTGCCGCGGTGAGTGCCGATTTGTTTCCCTTTTTTAGCAGTTGAAATATTTCTTTCAAATTGGGTTCCTTCTTTCTGGTTTTTAGAGAATGTTCTTTCCTTCAATCCTTATTAAGCGTGGGAAGTGCTGGTAGTGATAGGCCCATGTTGAGAATCATGATTAGTATTTCCAGATCCAGTTTCAACGGCCAGATCCTCGAAAATTTCGTGCCCTCCAAAAAAATCAAGAGCGGATTTTTCTTGCAGCCTCTAACAATTTTTTTCGGATCTGACGGGCCGTCTCAACTTTTCATATAAACGGATCAAAGTAGTCGTACTCTGTTACGCCGCCCTGTATTGGTTTACTTATTCGGATGAGTTCGTTCACAATTTTCTTCGCATCGTCGCCAAAAACGGGAAGTGGTTGGTAGTTATTTTCGTTTAGGCTACCGTCCGAGTTTTCGTAGGTTGGGACGATGGACATGTTTTTAAGAACTACTTTACCATTATCTTCTGTGAAGCGCAATCGGAACATCGAGGTCATGCGGGAAAGTAGAGTTGGATCGGCGCCAAAAGCGAAGTCGCCCATGCTGTAAACGATGTATTTGCCGTTGTATTTCTCTACGCTTTCGAGACGGTGAGGGTGAGAGCCCATGATGATATCCGCGCCGGCGTCAATGATGGCATGGCCGAATTGGGTTTGGTAATCGACGGGTGTTTCGTGATATTCGACGCCCCAATGCATGTTGACGATAACGAGATTATTCGGTTTTTTATACTTTTTTACGTCCGCTTCGATTTTTGCAAGATAGCTCGCGGATTGTTGGCTCGAGCGGCAATCATAACCGAGTAGAATAGTTTCGATACCGCCTATTTTGGTGATGAGCGGCATATTTTTGTTGAAAACGGGAATATCGTTGTCTTTAAAAGCTTTTAGCGTGTCGTCATAGCCAACTTGGAAGTAGTCCATCGTGTGGTTGTTAGCGAGATTGGCGGCATCGACACCGCTTGCTGGCAGGAACGCGACATGCGCTGGATCGCTTTTAATACGCCACATTTTGACTTCGGCTTTCGTCGCATTCGTGAAGGCACTTTCGGCGTTGATAACGGTGTAGTCGTCAGATTTGAACCATGGTAAGCAGTTTTGATAGACGTACGTGTTGGTGCCGTTATTTTTCTTGAAAACATTGTCGAATTTGAGGTGTTCAGGCGTTTCGGGATAGGTGCCGAACGAGTTGTCGCCGACCATGGTTAGCGTGATGACGCCTTTTTGCTTGAGACCTTGTTCGTAGTTCGCTGCAGCTGCATAGAACCATTGGTATTGCGTGGTTTTGGTAATATCGCTAAGCTTTTTTTCAATCGTGACAAAAGTTGGATAAACCTGTCCGAGCGCTTTTTTATCGGCTTTTCCGGATTTGTATTGTTGGAGCGTTTCTAGGCAAGCGGTTAGGTTTTTGATGTATGTGCTGTTGGCGTCGCTTGTTAGTTTGTACTGTTTTGTGTTGTTTATTAGCGCGGTTAATTGTTTTTGTGAAGTGGTGTCTCCGCCTGAATTAGCCAGGGATTGGAGCGTTGATTTCGTTTGTTCGGATAGCTGTTGAACGGATTTCTGGGTGAGATTTTTGAGCGGTTCAGATTTTGGCGCCTGGTCCAAAGCATGGACAGTCCAAAAAATGCCTACTGCAAAAAATAGAATGATGATGCCTGGTATAATGAGTGTTTTTTTCTTCATTGTGTTGCTCCTTTCAAGAGCGGTTTTCTTTTTAGTATATTATGCGAGTGGGGAAATGGCAATATGTATAAGGATAGAAGTGAGTGTGTAATGCTTGTTCTGCGTCACGATCGCCGCCTCCGGATCCAGCTTCGGGAGCCAGATCCTCGAAAATTTCGTGACCTCCGAAAAAGTTGTTGATGAACTTTCAAAGCGTCGTATGCTTTGATTTAGTGAATCAATATGCAATAGAACGTAGTGATATTGCCATCCTTTTGTGACTTTTCCTGCGGCCCCTAACAATTTTTTTCGGATCTAACGGGCTCCCTCAGCTTTTCATGTTATACTTAACAAAACACCATACAGATATGATGTAGAAATATGAAAGAGGTAGAAATATGAAATTTGATAATATAGGTTCGGATATTGAGAAGGCGCTTGCTGGGTTAGGGTATACGGAGGCGACGGAGGTGCAGCGCGAGGTTGTGCCGCTTGTTTTGGAGGAGAAGGATGTTGTCGTGAAGGCGCAGACTGGGAGTGGGAAGACTGCTTCGTTTGCGATTCCGATTTGTGAGCTCGTGGAGTGGGGCGAGAATAAACCGCAGGCGCTGGTCTTGGAACCGACGCGGGAATTGGCGGCGCAGGTTCAGGAATATTTTACTAATATTGGTCGTTTTAAACGTATCAAGGCGACGGCGATTTTTGGGAAGTCTCCTTTTGCGAAACAGAAATTGGAATTGAAGCAGAAGAGCCATGTTGTTGTTGGGACGCCTGGCCGGACGCTGGATCATATTGAAAAAGGAACGCTGAGCTTGGAGAAGGTGCGCTATTTGGTCATCGATGAGGCGGACGAGATGCTGAACATGGGCTTTATTGAGCAGGTTGAGGCGATTATTCAAGCTTTGCCAAAGGAGCGCGTGACGATGCTTTTCTCGGCGACTTTGCCCGCGGATATCGCGATGTTGAGCGACAAGTATATGAAGGCACCGAAGCACGTCGAAATCGCTGCCACTGGCCTGACGACGGCCGATATTACGCATGAAAAAGTGACGGTGAAGGATGATCGCAAAATGGTCGCGTTACGCGATACGTTGATTGTGCAGAATCCAGAGAGCGCGATTATTTTTTGTCGGACGCAGGAGCGCGTGGATGACACGTATGACCAGCTGCGCCGCATGGGTTACCCGGCTGAGAAGATTCACGGTGGTTTGACGCAAGAAGATCGTTTTGGCGTGATGAACGATTTTAAACGCGGCATGTTTCGCTTTTTAGTGGCAACAGACGTGGCGGCGCGCGGGATCGATATCGAGAACATAACGCTTGTGGTGAATTACGACGTGCCACTTGAAAAAGAGAGCTATGTACATCGGACTGGCCGGACAGGGCGCGCTGGGCGAAGCGGGAAGGCAATTACTTTTGTGACGCCGTTTGAGAATCGTTTTATCGGTGAAATCGAGGAGTACATTGGCTTTGAAATCCCGCAAGTTGATTTGCCAAATGAGGCGATTGTGGCGGCGCGAAAACCCGCTTTTGACGAGAAAATGGAAGAAGCACCAGTCGTGAAGAAGGACAAGAGCGCGGCGCTGAGTAAAGATATTATGAAGATTTATTTTAACGGCGGCAAAAAGAAGAAGCTACGCGCGGTGGATTTCGTCGGGACAATCGCGAAATTGGACGGCGTTAGCGCGGATGATATCGGGATTATCACGATTGAGGATAACGTGTCGTTTGTGGAAATTCTGAACGGAAAAGGCGCGCAAGTCGTGAAGGCGATGCAAACCGTTACGGTAAAAGGAAAGAAATTGAAAGTAAGCAAAGCACGGAGATAAGTTAGAAAAAGATGCCTAGTCAGCGCGATTAGACATCTTTTTTCTGGAGTTTTTCGACGGCTGGGAGATTGGCAGGCGACCATTTCAAGTCAGATAATTCGTTAGTGTTGAGCCATTTCATCGCCTGATGGACGTGCAAAATC
Organism: Listeria sp. SHR_NRA_18; assembly: GCF_003856515.1. Taxonomy (NCBI): domain Bacteria; kingdom Bacillati; phylum Bacillota; class Bacilli; order Caryophanales; family Listeriaceae; genus Listeria; species Listeria sp. SHR_NRA_18. The sequence continues at coordinate 83,665 of NZ_QPKR01000006.1, read as the reverse complement.
GGTTCGCCAGTGATGAGATCACAAAGGAAACAAGTGAGGTGAACATTGGCAAATTCGTAGGCGTAAACGGTGTGGTCAAACGCTTGATTCACCGTGATGACACAGCCGATTTCCTCTTGGACTTCGCGAATGAGCGCTTGTTCGGGTGTTTCGCCGGGTTCGATTTTACCGCCTGGAAACTCCCAATCCGCGCCATTAACAGCAGAGTAAGCACGTTGGACGCAGAGGATTTTATTGTTCTTTTGAATGATAGCGCCGACGACATGGATATCTTTTTGCATTGGGATTCCTCCTTTTTCATTCCTTATCATAGCACAATAAGCCCTGATTCGTGTATTTTGTAATATATAGCAGTAGTTATCATATTGAGCTTAGATGGAAGGCGGAAATTAATTGACATGACGAGCGTGATGTTATACTATGGAACTATTGGAGGGCCTTTGAGTCCGTGCACTAGGTGCAAAAGCAGCAGCCGTTTCAAGGGTCTTGAACCCGTATAGCCCCAACAATTTCGTTTTGGCGAGATTGTTGGGGCTATTTTTGTGTTTATATCAATTATTAATGTTTATAAATAGAGATTTGGGCTAGGAAATGTTCAGCTCGGGTCTTTTTGATTACGGTAATATTTATTGGGCTTTCTATTATGTAATCTGAAAGAGCGTAAGACAGGTGAAATATTACTAAAATTACAAATAGAGGGCTGTTTACCTATTTCTCATAACAAATTTACATGGATTAGAGGTAAAAAATAGTCAAATAAGCTATAATAAGAATAATGGAAATTTACTAACAAGGTGGATTGAGAACAAAATGGATGAAAATTTTTATAAGAGTAATAGTGGAGATGCTCAAGAGGTTAGGGAACCAGCTGCTGAGTATGTCATTGAAGAACAATTACAGCAAGTAAACTTAGAGGTTCTAAAAGGTGAAGTAGGGCTTTCTAAAATGGATAAACAACAGAGTAAATTCTTTAACGAAATATCACTAAAAGCATCAGAAAATGGAAAAACTAGATTGATGTACAATGAAGCAGAGCAGTTATTAGATGTATTGAAGAAAGAATTGCTAACATGTGATAGTTTTGATATTGTCGTTAGCTTCATACGTACTTCTGGATTGAGTTTGTTGGTGAGTACGCTAGATCAGCTTCAACAAGCAGGTATTAAAGGTAGAATTATTACCACTACATATTTAAATATTACAGAACCAAGTGCGATGGAAACACTGTTACAGTATCCAAATATCGAAACAAAAATTTATCAACCGCAGAGTAGTGTAGACAGTTTTCATGCTAAATCTTATATCTTTTATCGTAAAAATGATGTTGACTCAATCATTTTAGGATCTTCTAACATTTCAAAAGCAGCATTGAAAAATGGAGAGGAGTGGAATTTACGTACTTATGAAAAAAAATCAGATAGTGTCGTAGAAACAGGTCAGCTGAGATTCGAACATCTTTGGAGACATGATAATATTGTATGTTTGGATGAAGCATATGTTATGGGTTATAAAGAATATTGCCAAATTAAAGATGGGAAATCAACATATAGAGCTAGCTTTAACAATTCTCAAACACTGGGTTCAGGTGAGTTAAGACCTAATTCAATGCAGGATGAAGCTCTGTCAAATATACAGAAATCTATGGATAATGGGCATACTAGAGGGCTTGCCATTGCGGCCACAGGAACAGGTAAAACCTACTTGGCTGCATTTGCTGCAAAGGATATTGGAGCTAGTTCAGTTCTTTTTGTGGCACATCGTATAGAACTTTTAAAAAGTGCTCATAGGACATTCCGCCAAGTGTTTGAGGATGGTTCTGAATCATTTTCTTATTATGTAGGTGGGAAAAAAGAGTTAGCTAAGTTTACATTTGCATCGATGAGAACGCTCGCTAAAGACTTAGAAACTATTTCAAAGGAACATTTTGATTTTGTTATTATTGATGAGTTCCACCGTGCAGCAGCTCCGCAATATGAACGATTGATTGCGCATTTTCATCCTAGATTTTTGTTGGGGCTAACTGCAACGCCTGAGCGGACCGATAAGGTAAATATATATGATTTGGTGGAAAATAATGTAGTCTCTAATATACGATTAGAAGAAGCTTTAGAAAAAGAGCTATTAGCACCTTTTCATTATTTTGGTATCTCAGATAATACGGTATTAGAATTAAATGAAATATCCAGAGATGAACATGAGTTAGTTAAAAAATTAAATACCAACAGACGAATAGAATTGATATTAAAAAATATGAAAAAATATCAGTATAGTGGTGATACATTACATGGTTTAGGATTTTGTGTTAATAAAGAACATGCCAAATTTATGAGTGAGCAATTTAATTCAGAAGGTATAAAAAGTATATGCCTGACTGGTGACGACCAAGGCGATAGAAGATTTGAAATGATTGAACGACTCCGTAATCCAAATGATGAATTGCAGTTTATATTTACTGTGGATATTTTTAATGAAGGTGTTGATATCCCAGAACTAAACTTAATTTTATTTTTGCGTCCCACTGAATCTGCTATTGTTTTTACACAACAACTTGGCCGAGGGTTGCGGAAATCACCAAACAAAGAATATGTCACGGTCCTTGATTTTGTTGCGAATCACAGGAAGAGTTATCTAATTCCAGTGGCATTGATGGGGAATAGAGAACGGGGATATATAGATAAAAATAAAGTACGGTATATGATACAGAGTAATTTTAAAGACTTAAATGCTAATTTGCATATAGATTTGTCTCCAATTGTAAAAGAAGAGATACTGCAAACTCTCGATATAACGAAGTTTAACACCGCGGATAATATTAAGTCTATATTTAAAGATTTTGATAAAGTAGTTAAGGAAAGTACGGGAAGTAATAGAACTGTTCAAATACTCGACTTTGTTAAATTTGAAAATGCTCCAGAGATTAAGCAATTATTATCAGGTACAGTATATAAAAATATCCATACAATAAAGCAGAGAACGGAATTGGCGGATTCTATTGACAGCGCAATTTTCAAAAGTAGTGTGTTGACGAAATTATTTGATAGTATCTCAAGTCTAATTCCTATTCGTAAATTTTATGATTACATCGCTTTAGTTATTTTGTTGAAAGAGAATGAGGTTAGTTTAGAGTTAGTTCAGAACTATGTAGAGTATGTATATTCGATAAAAATAGCAGAAAAGGAACAGGCTTCTATACGATTTGCAATAAATAGGCTAATGGATAATAAGCTTTTAAAGAGAAGTTTCCAAGATGATAACGGAACTATACATTTAGATCAAGAATTATCAAGCATGATAATGGCTGATGAATTTAAAGAACTGCTAAATGATTATCTTGACTATGGTGTGCATAGCTATGAAAAGGAATTTGGCCAAAAAACTCTTCTTCTTGATGAAAAATTACAGCTCTATAAAAAATATAAAAAAGAAGATGTAGCAATACTTGAAGGCGTTGATAAATATCAATCGGCAATGGATCAAGAAGGTGTTCACTTTTATAATAACTGCTTTTACCTTTATGTTAACCTGAATAAAGAAAAGGTTGAAGCTCATTTGGAATACAATGATTATTTTATCGATAAGAGCCAGTTCCATTGGCAATCACAAAATAACACAAGTGAAACTTCGCCTCGTGGAGAACAATTTATTAATCACCAAACATTGGGAATAAAAGTGAAATTATTTGTAAGGAAAAAAGCTAAAGAAGATGGTGTGACTGAACCATTTATTTATTTAGGTGGAGTTGATTTTGTTAGTAGTAATGGCAATAAGCCGATGAATGTAATTTGGCGCTTTCATCAGCCAGTCCCACAACAATTATATGGTGAGCTGACATATTAAAAGCTTGAATCATATCTTGACGAGTAAATAGACTCGAAAGGATGTGATTCAAGCTGAATTAATTTTATGAGAAGGTAAGTTGCTGTAATTTTTGAACCGCTGGAATATCAGCAGGGGCCCAAGTAAGAGAGGTTAAGTCAGATGGTTTTAGCCATTTGATGGCGTTGTGCTCTAAAAGCTTTGGTTCGCCTTGAATCAAGTGACACAAAAATGTTGTGAGATGGACGATGCCGAAATCGTACTCATAAATGGTGTGTTCTAGCTGTTCGCCGATAGTTATTTGACAATCTATCTCTTCTTGAATTTCACGAATCAATGCATTTTGAGGCGTTTCATCTTTTTCAATTTTGCCGCCTGGGAATTCCCATTGGAGTGCAAGCGATGTATTCTCTGCTCTTTGGGCACACAGTATTTTATCATTTTGTATGATGACTGCACCCACGACATGGATATTTTTTTTCATCATCTTTTCCTCCCTATTCTTTTTACTACTCCAATCATAATATAAAATCATGCCAGAGTATACAAAACAAGTAAGAAAACAGGTTTAAGAAAATAATTAAGATATATTATTTGATTAATTCCTCGCGTATCTTTGTATAACGGTATTGATCTCTAATTAGTCCTCAAGTAACTCGAAATAATATCTATCATTTTCCATCATTTTCAGTAAAAACTCTTCTAATGAAGCTGCTATTGGTATATCGTAATAATAGATGTTATTATCTGTAGTTCCAATCGACATTAGCGCACTTTCGCTGACTTCAAAAAATATTAATTTATTTTCCTCATATTCATCGTAAATTTCAATGTCTGGGAAAAATTCGAAATCATTTCTTCGTAATCGGAAATCTCTTACGGATTCGGGGTCCATCAATCTATTTACATTTGAATTAGAGCTTTTTAGGAAGCCATATCCAATATCAGAATAAAAATCTTTAAGGGGCTGAGGAAAGTTCAACTCTAATTCATCTTCGGCCTGTGCGATTTCAGATTTATCAAGTGGGTAAAATTCATTCTCAGTATCATTACTTATAAATTCGTATGCCATTATTTTTTATCTCCTTTGAATAATTCTCGTGCGGGTGAACCAGCACCATGAATACCTGCTTGATGCTCATTCGGGAATTTAGCGGGATGTATATTCCACCACTCATGTTCACCACCGAATGTATTTTCAATTAAGTGATGTGCATCATATTTTTCACCTGGACGTCGAATGATTTTTCCTGTTTTTTCTGAGAAAACATTATCAGTATACTTTGGCCATTCTTGTGCTAGCTTAGTCTCCCAATCGGCGATTATTTTATTTTTTGCGGAATCGAATTTAATTCGGTGCTTTGTGGTTTCAGCGGGCGTTAGTTTAGTATATTCTTTGGTTCGTAGCGCATCTTTAAGTGCATCTACCTGAATCTTAGCAATTTTTCTGCTTGTTTGTTGTTCTACATCTCGAATATAATTTCTAACCAAACCACTATTAATAGATTTTTGAATAACAATAGTTTTCCCGAATTCTTTGATTTGAAGGTTAGATTTAACTTTACTTAGGTTACTTTTTGAGTATAGAAGGCCTTTATTTTTGTAGGCGATCGCACCCACGGCAACACTAGCTATAATGGAGAAACTCTGCATTTTTGTAATAGGCTCATCTGTATAATAGTAAATCCCATCTATTGCTGCTTTCATTACTTTAGCATCGATATCTTCTTGCTCAGTTTTAACAGGTTTGACAGAGCCATCCGCCAAACTTTCGTTATATGCAATCGTTGCTTCTGCACAATCTGCATCTGTTTTTCCATTCTTCGTCAGTACCCAATAGTTTCCTTGTAACGTTTTGTCGTATTTATCAAAGTTAAACGATTTCTTCGCTTTTTTAGATTCTAGGGCGCCTAGTTTTATTTTTTTAGAATGGAATGTATGGGAAACCGTATCAAAAGCAATCCCGCTTTCTATTTGCGCCAAGCTTTGTTTTACTTGATGGAGTTTTTCTAAAACGTCACGAAGGACATTTCGATGTGTGGCTTCAAATTGTTCGTAGTTCTCTAATATTTGTTCTTGTCTTCGGAAATTTCCGAGGGCTGTCTCCATCCCTAATTGTAAACCAATATTTTTCCCAATGGAAGCCATACTATTTGCTGTGGAATTGACATTTGCTTTTAAATTTTCTATCTTGTTTTCATATTTTCGCATGTCTGCTTGTAATTCATACATGCGAGCTAAATCGAGTTTTGCATTTGCAGATGGATCTACTTGCGCGTGGAAATCGGATATATACTTTTTCAGGCGTTCTTCGGCATCTATTAAACTTGTTTTAGTACCATCTAGAAGTGGATAATATACATCTCGGTAATAAGCTTTTGCTTGGTCACCGATGTTTCCTTGAATATCTGAATCGGATAAAAAATGCCCAATCGCAGTCTTTTGATGGTCTAATTCCATTTGTACACGCTTGGATTCTGCAATGAATACGGTCACAAAATTATGTATTTCTGCAATATCAATACGCGCCATTGGTGTTATTCTCCTCTAATCGTTCTAGTTGGATGCGAATTTGTCGTTGTTCTTCTACCAATTGGTCTTCTAGTGCATTCGCATTTTTACGTGTTTCCCGCCACTCTGCTTCCATTTCATCTTGTAGTTTCCCGATTGTTGTGTTGGCCTGATTTCCTTGCCAGGCATCGCTGAAATTCATCAAGATTTTTGCCTTCTCGCGATTGAGCTCAATTAATCCAATCTGAATATCTTCTAAATTGCGACGTTTTTGTAGTGCTTGTTCTAACTGTTTCTCAAGTAAAGCTTTCTCTTTTTCCATCTTCCTGAGCGCCTCCCTTCATCATTTCTTCCAAGAAAAATCTTCGCCGTTTTGTAATAACTTAGCAATTTCTTTTTCGGATGCAACAAATGCTTTTTCTACATTGCGCAGGTTTTGAACATCTTTTGAAAAGGCTGTAGGAAACGCTTGCAAAAATTGTGTCATTTCCATGCAATCATAGACTAATTCTTGTGCGGTTCCTGTAGAGTAGGATACATTCGGCCTCAATTTTAATGCCAAAGCATCTGTGTTTTTTCCAATCGCAGTCGCATGTTCAGATAATCTACCGCTAGGAAGTTGTATTTTTTTTGCCACTTCTTACTCATCCTTTCCTGATTTTAGTTGTCTGCAGAGATATTATACCATAAAGATATATGGAGGTATAAGTTAGAATTTTATTCACAAAATCTCCATCCCCAAAACCTGGAATTCATGTTATACTAAATCATGTGAATATATAAACAAAGGAGCTCCGCCAAATGAAAAAAGCCGTACTTGCATGTATCGTGTTACTGGGCCTTGTGCTGACTGGATGCGCGCAACCAACTGAACAATCTTCTGAACCTAATATAGCGCCAAAAATCCCGGAAAATCAGCCGCTCACGATTTACCAAGCTACCGATATCCACTATCTCTCCAACACGCTCACGGATGGCGGAAAAGCGTTCAAAACCTACCTCGCGACGGGAGACGGGAAACAGCAGAATTATATCACCGAAATTACGGATGCTTTTGTCGATGATGTGAAGGCGCAGAAGCCGGATGTTCTCGTGCTTAGCGGTGACATCACGAATAATGGCGAGAAAGTCAGTCACGAGGAAACGGCGGAGAAATTGGAGGATATCGAGAAATCGGGTGTCCAAACTTTTGTTATTCCGGGGAATCATGATGTTTTGAACCCTTATGCGCGGAAATTTGAGGGGGATAAGCAGGTGAAGGCGGAGGATATTACGCCGGATGAGTTTGCGTCGATTTATCATAATTCGGGGTATGATGAGGCTGTGATGCGGGATGATTCCACGCTTAGTTACCTCGCGGCGCCGTCTAGTGATGTGTGGCTTTTGATGGTGGATACGGCGGATTATGAGAATAATAAGCGTTTTGGTGCGCCGGAAACGAATGGGTATATTAGTACGGAGACGTTTGCTTGGATTCAGAAGTGCATTGATTTGGCGAAGAAGCATGGCGCAGAGCTGATTACGGTGACGCATCACAATTTGCTGGATCATAGTGAGCTGTTGACGAAGGGGTTCACGATTGTGCAGAACAAGGAAGCGGTGTCGCTTTTTGCGAAAAATGATATTCCGCTCAACTTGAGTGGGCATGTGCATATTCAGGATATTCGCTCGGAAACGGCGCAGGGGCGCACGATTTATGATGTCGCGACGAGCTCGATGGCGATGTATCCGCAGCAGTATGGTGTCGTGAATTACACGCCGAATCAGGGGCTTTCTTACAAGACGCAGCGTGTGGATGTGGAGAAATATGCGCGGAAAATTAACTCGAAGGATCCGAATTTGCTCGGTTTTCAGCAGTATTCGAAGGCTTATTTTGGGCAGTTTAGTTACACGAAGGCGCTCAGTGATTTGTTCCGAACAGGGAAATATGATCCGGACGATGTGGAGGAAATGGCAAAAACGATGGAACAGGTCAATTTTGCGTATTTCACGGGGGATAAGAGCTTTTTGAATGGTGTGGAGAAGACGCCGGGTTATGCGTTGTGGCAGAAGGCGAACGGGGAGTTTATGACGCAGTATATCGATTATATTGTGGCGCATAAATCCAAAAATGACCTCACGTTGGAAATTCTGGAAAGTTAGATAGTGGTAAGCAGAGGTTTGGCGTGCTATACTTAGTGAGAATGATTATCACTAGGAGGACTATTGATGGCTAAAAATATATCAGAAATTATAATGGAACGCCGTAGTATCAAGCAGGTGGACGAGACGCCAATCGAGCGCGGGGTTATTAATGACATTTTGGAGAAATCGGCTTTTGCACCGTTTCATAGTAAAATGGAACCGTGGCATGTGGCGGTTTTGTCGACGGAAGAGGAGAAGCGCCGTTTTGTGGAGGCGATTGTGAACTCGATGGAGCGGATGCAGGGCGAGCCGTTGACGCATGAGCGACGCGAGCAGATTCGTGCTGGGAATGAGCGCAAGATTGTGGCGCCACCTTATACACTGATCGTGACGACGGACATTATCGGGAGCGGTAAGAAGGATTTTGAGGCAATCGCTGCGACGAGTGCGTTTATTCAGAATATCCAACTTTTGGCATGGGAAGCAGGTCTTGGCGTGCTATGGCGGACGAATAACTTTATTTTTGATCCGGAGGTTGTGACGGAGCTGGGGCTGGATGGTCAGCAGATCGTTGGTTGCTTGCAGATTACGCGGGTCAACGAGATTCCTGATGCGAAGCCACGCCGTGCAATGAATGATTGGGTAAAGGATTTAGGCGAGTAATAAAAAATGAGGCTCTAGTCATGCAACACTTGGCTAGGGCATTTTTGTCATTTTGTGCTATAATAGTTGTGTGATTAGTTCGAAAACTAGGAGGGATTCTGATCGTTAATTATCAGGGTAAAAAGTTCACAGTGGTCGAAAACTCGGGAAATGGCGAGGTATCTGAAAAAACGGTTTTTCATTATTTTCAAGATGGTGATGTCATTTCGGGGACATACGAGGGTGGCGAGATTGAGCGTGGCACACTGATTGGTGTTGTTCACAAGGATGGATCGATTGATTTCCGTTATAATCATGTAAGCGTCCACAAAAAGATTCGAAGCGGGACGTGCCACTCGACACCAGAATTTTTACCAGATGGGAAACTTCGTATGCACGAGAAATGGCAATGGAATGGGCTAGAGAGAGATTCTGGGACATCGATTGTGGAAGAGATTTGATGGTGGTGTTGGCTCCTTTTTGAGGGGCTTTTTGCATATTTTCAACTCAATTTGACTCGATTGTTATTTGTGTGATACAATTTGGTTGTTATAAATAAAACTAAAAAGGAGTAGGGAGTATGAAAAAGAAAATTGTTAGTTCTATTGTTGCGGTGTTACTGGTTTTTATCTTGCCAATATCGGCACTTGCAGCATCTGTAGACGGATCATATGATTTTAAAGGCGGATTATTCACGCGAAGCTTTGAGATGGGAGCCGGTAATTCTGTGAGAGTGACAACAACGCCAACAAAATGGCCAACTGGGAAATTTCATATTACATTAACTTTGCAGCAAAGCCTTGGTTATATTGGTTGGGCAAAGACGGATGCTTCATGGAATTATTCTCATGTAAAAGATACATCAGCAAAACTCTATGTAAAAGGTCGTGGCGTGTACAGAGTCTACATGAAGTCTAGCATTCTACCGAATAATCAATCTTTTAAAGGGAAGGTTTTTATTAATTAAATTATTTTTAAAGGAGCAACTGGCATGGACATAACATACGATCCATTTTTCATTATTATCTTAGCGATTGCGTTGCTTGTCGTGATGGCGATAACGTTGGGATTTCTTTTGCAGGGGAAGAAGTTGGATAGATATTATTTTGCAACGGCTTTGCTTGGGGTTTACTTAGTATTTTTGATTAAGTTTGTGATTTTTCCATTTACGATACTCGGGAATTTGTTGGATGCAGGGAATTATGCAGTGATGGATTATATAAATATTGTTCCGTTTAAGCAACTTTTGGATGGGGCGATGGCAGACTGGTATCAGGCTGTTGGGAACGTGATGTTGCTGTTTCCACTTGGGATTTATATAGGTGCGATGAAGCCGAGCATATCTTTTGGAAACTTTATTTGTATCGGGTTACTTATTTCTGTTATGATTGAATCGATGCAGTTATTTTTGGATATTGTATTTATTTATCCGAATCATTTTATGGATGTGACGGATGTCATTTTGAATGTGAGCGGGTTTGTTTTGGCGTATTTTATTAGTAAAACAGCCATGATACAAAATATTTATAATCGAGAGTGAATGATGCAAATGGGATACGAAGAATATACAATAGATGGTTTAATACCAATGTTTTTAAGCGTGTGTGTCTATGTGATAATACGAGGAGTACTTATTCTCAAAGATAAAAAATTGGATTGGCACAAAGAAATCAGTCGCTTATTTTTTGTTTTGTATTTAGGTGTGTTGGTTGTTGTGACTTTATTCCCAATAAATATCATTGTCGGGGAGTATGAGCAACGGTATCGCGAGATTGTGATTAACCTAAATCCGATGCAGTTTTTCGGTTTGTTGGATGCGGATTTTTCAATAATCGTTAGGAATCTGGGTGGAAATCTTGTTATGATGATTCCTTTCGCGATTTTATTGCCAGTTAACTTTCGAAGTATGCGGAAATTTGGACGTGTCATTATGGTTATTTTAGCGACGTCGGTAGTCATTGAAATTTTGCAGTATATTTGGCAATTAACGATGCTCAATGTCTGGCGGGCAACGGATATTAATGATGTTATGTTGAATGTTTGTGGCGGAGTTATTGGCTATGCTTTGTATTATTATATATTTCGACATGTCCCGTTTATAAAGCGCTTTATAATTTAGATAGCTAATGACTGGACAAGATGAATAAATGAGCGGATAATGGCTGTGCAGATATACATAATACAAGAGGTGATTTTGTGAAAAATATATTGAAGTATGCTGTATTATTTATTTGGGTAACAGTATTCATGTATTATTATTATGAAATTTTTCCAAGAACTTTTTTATGGTTTATTGTGAGTATTCCGTTAGTGCTCCTGAGTTGTCTGTTCATAGTAAGGTTATTTGAAAAAAAGAAGCCGAATAAATAGATATTGATTTTTCGACAAGCTACTAGTGTGGTATAAAAAAGTTATATTTAGATAAATTGTATCACTGAGAATATTAGATTGGGTAAGGTCTCATCCTTTTTGTGAAAAACCTAACTAGTCTAAAAAGACAAATTATTTGTTGACATCTGATTTTAGGGATGGTAAGATACATCCAATCATAAAAATTATACAGTCCTTATTAAGAGTTGGGGGAGGAACCTGGTCCTTTGATCCCACAGCAACCTCTAGTGATAGAACGGTGCTCATTCCAGCAGGCGAGCGTTTCTGGCCTGGCAAATAGGGAGAAGAGGGATCTCTTTTCCAAATTCGGAAGGGAGGTTCTTTTTTGTCTTAATTCATAGTAAATGCATCGGATATATATGTTTTAAAAAGAAAGTGGGGATGAGATGAGTCGAATCGTGATTTTGTCTGGTAGTCCATCGGCGCAATCGGGGACAGATAAGGTTTTGCGGTATGCTGGTGGGATTTTGCAGGGGGATGGGATTGAAACTAGTTTTCACTCGGTGCGGGATTTTGCGGCGGAAACGTTGGTGAATGCGGACTTCAAAGATGCGCGGATTGGGGAATTGGTCGCGGATATTGAGGCGGCGGATGGTGTGATTGTGGGATCGCCGGTTTATAAGGCTTCGTATACGGGGGTTTTGAAGGCGGTTTTGGATTTGTTGCCGGAGAATATTTTGAAAAATAAGGTTGTTCTGCCGATTATGTCTGGTGGGAGCAACGGGCATGTGTTGGCGATTGATTTTGCATTGAAGCCGCTGCTTGGTGTGTTGAAGGGTGAGGTTTTACAAGGGGTTTATGTGGTGGACGCGCAGGTGGATAAGGCGGCGGTTGTGCCGATTCGGGATGTGGAGTTGGAGCAGCGATTGCGTGGGCAGTTGGCGGAATTGGTCGTGGCGGTCGGTCGGCGTGAGGTTGGACAAATAATTTAAAAGGGGGACGAATGAGATGGCGGAAAAATTAGCGATTGTGGTTTGGGCGAAACGGGGTTGTGATTATTGTGCGGAGGTGAAGGATTATTTGACGAAGGAGGGGCGCGATTTTCAGGTGGTGGATGTGACGGATCATGATGAGCAGCGGGAAATTTTGCAGGCGAAGTACGGAGTGCGTTATGTTCCTGTGGTCGAAATTGGTCGGGGGAATACATATTGGGGCGTGACGGAGCTCGGGTTGCCGGCACTTGAGACGGCTTTGAGGGAGGCGGAGAAATGGGATTTAGACTCAGTTTATTAGATCAGAGCCCGATTGCGGATGGCAAAAGTGGGTATGAGGCGTTGCAGCAGACGATTGCGTTGGCGGAAAAGGCGGAGGAATGGGGATATCACAGGTTTTGGGTGTCGGAGCATCATGATACGAAGTTGTTGGCTGGTGTTTCGCCGGAGGTTTTGGTGTCGCATTTGTTGGCGCGAACAGAGCGGATTCGGGTTGGCTCGGGTGGCGTGATGTTGCAGCATTATAGTGCGTATAAGGTCGCGGAGAACTTTAACCTGCTCGCCACGTTAGCGCCGAATCGAGTGGATTTGGGTGTTGGAAAGGCGCCTGGTGGGTTGCCGCGCTCGACGAAGGCTTTGCAATTTGGACGGTCGGGAAAAACGGATTTTGAGGAGCAGTTGGTGCTTTTGAGGCAGTTCGTGGATGATGAGGTGCCTGCGGATCATGTGTTGGCTGGTGTTGGGGTGAGCCCTGAGCCACCGACGAAACCGGAGATTTTCTTGCTGGGTGCGAGTGTGGCGAGTGCGGAATTGGCCGGTGCGCAGGGTGTGAATTATTGTTTTGCGAAATTTATTAATAGTGATGAGGTGGCGCTTAAGGAGGCAGTAACGGCGTTTCGGGCGGCGAATCCGGATGGGGAATTGATTATCGCGGTTCCGGTTTTGGCGGCGGATACGGAAGGTGAGGCACGGGCGCTTGCGGGTGAGCAAAAAGTGGTGCGGGTGACGCTTTCGACGGGTGTTTCGGTGACGGTGCAGACGGTGGCGCAGGCGGAGGAATTTGCGAGACAGGCTGGTGTGACGGATTTCGAGATAGAAGAGCGTGTGGCGGATATTATTGTTGGGACGGCGCAGCAGGTGAAGGCGGAATTAGTGCGATTGCGGGCGACGTTTGATGTGGATGAGTTCGTAATTCATACGCCGGTTGCGAGGCAGGACGCGAGGTTCCGATCGGTGCAGTTGCTTAGTGAGGCGATTTTGACGGTGGATGTGAGATGAGAAGGGGGAAATGATGAATGGGAAAAATTAAATTTGGCGTGATGTTGCATGGTCCTGGTGGGCATATGAATGCTTGGAAACATGAGAGTGTGCCGGCTGATGCGAGTGTGAATTTTGAGTTTTATAAGGAACAGGCTTTGAAGGCTGAGGCGGCTGGGTTTACGCTTGCTTTTGTGGCGGATGGGTTGTTTATCAATGAGAAGTCGATTCCGCATTTTTTGAATCGGTTTGAGCCTTTGACGGTGCTTTCGGGATTGGCTGCGGTGACGTCGCGGATTGGGCTGGTGGGAACGCTTTCGACGTCTTATAGTGAGCCTTATACGGTGGCGCGGCAGTTCGGGTCGCTGGATTTGATTAGTAATGGTCGGGCTGGATGGAATGCGGTGACGTCGCCGCTCGAGGGTTCGGCGAATAATTATAGTAAGAAAACGCATCCGGAACATGCGCTGCGTTATGAGATTGCGGTGGAGCATTTGGAGGTCGTGAAAGGGCTTTGGAATTCGTGGGAGGATGATGCGTTTGTGCGGGACCGCGAGTCGGGGCAGTTTTTTGATCGGGAGAAGCTGCATCGTTTGAATCATCAGGGACGGTTTTTCTCGGTAGAGGGACCGCTGAATATTGGGCGTTCGAAGCAGGGGCAACCGGTGATTTTTCAGGCTGGGGCGTCGGAGCCGGGTAAGGATTTGGCTGCAAAAGAGGCGGACGCGGTGTTTACGAATGGTGGCTCGCTCGAGGAGGCGCAGGCGTTTTATGCGGATGTGAAGGCGCGGACGGTGGCGAATGGTCGTAACGCGGATGAGATTAAGATTTTCCCTGGGTTTGCGCCGATTGTTGGGGTGACGCAGGAGGATGCGGACGCGAAATATGAGAAGATTAAGAATTTGGTTTCAGATGAGGAGGCGCTCGCGTATCTTGGTCGCTTTTTTGATCATTTTGATTTCGGGAAGTTTCCGCTTGATGAGCCGTTTCCGGATATTGGGACGGTTGGTGAGAATAGTTTCCGGGCGACGACGCAGAAAATTAAGGCGGATGCTAAGCGTGAGGGTTTGACGTTGCGTGAGGTGGCGCTGCGGGTGACGACGCCAAAATCGGCTTTTGTGAGCACGCCGGAGAAAATTGCCGATGAGTTGATCGCTTGGTTTGATGGCGAGGCTGCGGATGGTTTTATTTTCGGAGCGCCAGTTTTGGGTGAGGGATTGGACGATTTTGTTGCAAAAGTGATTCCAATTTTGGAGGCGCGTGGGTATTATGATCGGGAATATGAGAGCGATACGTTGCGTGGAAATTTGGGATTGCCGTTTAAGGAGAGTCGTTACGCGGACAAAGTTGAGTCGCAAAACTAAGGAGGAATTTTTGTGGGGGATGTTATTCGGTTAGCAAAGCTTGAGGATGCGGTGGTCGTGCATGATGTCTCGATTCGTGGGTACAAGCCGCTGAAGGATATGGATATAAAATTTGTTGGCGCGACGGCGAATTTGGCGACGGTCGAGGAGAATATTCGGCGAAACGCGAATTATGTGTTGGAGCGTGATGGGCGGATTATTGCGACGGTGACGGTGGCTTTTCCGTGGGCTTTAGGGGAACGCTCGATTCAGCCGTATCCATTTATTTGGTGGTTCGCGGTGGACCCGGATTTCAAACGGCAAGGGGTTGGGACGGCGCTTTTGGATTATGTGGAGGAACAGGTTTTAGTGGCGCAGATTAAGGCTCCGGCGGTTTATTTAGCGACGGCGACGCGGCATCCTTGGCTTGTTTCGATTTATGAGCATCGTGGGTATGTTGGGTTTTATGAGCATGAGTATGAAGGGGATAATATTGTTTTCTTACGGAAAGTGTTGGATGAATCACTGTTTGCGGAGCTTGGCGATGTGGACGTGCTAGTTAATTCGAATTAAGGGGAGATTGGATGAAAAAGTGGATTTTTGGTGCGTTGTTAGTTGTGGCAAGTGGTGTTTTGCTCGCGGGTTGCGGGCTTGGAACGGATACGGGGGCGTCGAGTGATGCGCTAACAAAAGATGGCAAGGATGTTAAAACGATTGTGGTTGGGACTGGTACGCAATTCCCGAATATCTGCTTTATTGATGATAAGGGGAATTTGACGGGGTATGATGTGGAGCTTGTTAAGGCGCTGGATAAGAAGTTGCCGCAGTACAAGTTTGAGTTTAAAACGATGGATTTTTCGAATTTATTACTGAGTTTGCAGACTAATAAAATCGACTTCGTGGCGCATCAAATGGAAGTGAACGATGAGCGTAAGGAGAAGTTTTTATTTAATAAGGAGCCATATAATGTTTTTCCGCTGCAGGTGGCGGTGAACGAGAAGAATACGGGTATTAAGTCGGTTGCGGATCTCGCTGGGAAGACGGCGATTGTGAGTGCGACGAGTAATTCGGCGGTGTATTTGGAGAAATATAACAAGGAGCATGGGGATAAAATTAACATCGTGTATTCGGGTACGGGAAATAATGACGCGACAAATCAAATTAGAACGGGGCGCGCGGACGCTACGATTACGACTCCTTTTGCGGTGAAATTGCTGAATGAACAGGCCGATGCTCAGCAAAAAGTGGTCGGTGATCCTGTGCTGAACTCGAAGGTTTTCTTCTTGTTACGCAAAAATGAGTCGCAGTTGTCGGATGATTTGGACGGGGCGCTGAAGGAATTGAAAGAGGAAGGCGTGGTTAGCAAGCTGAGCAAAAAATGGCTTGGTGCTGACTATACAGTAGACTTTTAAAGAATAAGGGGTGGAACGCGAATGGGGAAGGCGTTTGATTGGCATTTGATTTTTGATTTTATTCCGACGTTGCTGGAATATTTGATGATAACGTTGCAGGTTTTGTTTTATGCGACGGTGATTGGATTATTTTTAGGGCTTATTTTGGCGGTGATTCGGTTGTTTCGTGTGCCGGTTTTGAGCCAGTTGGTCATCGTGTTTCTTTCCTTTATTCGCGGGACGCCGATGTTGATTCAGCTGTTCTTGGTTTTTTACGGGTTACCAGCGTTATTGCTCGTGTTTGGCGTCGATATTTCGCGGATGGCGCCGGCGTATTTCGTGATTGTGACGTACGCATTGCGTGATGGGGCGATTTTCTCGGAGATTTTCCGGAGCGCGATTAATGGCGTGGATTATGGGCAAACGGAGGCCGCGATGTCGGTTGGGATGAGCCCGATGCAGAGCTTTTTCCGAATTGTGTTGCCGCAGAGTGCAAGTATCGCGTTTCCTAATGTCGCGAATTCGGTGATTAGTTCGCTGAAAGACACATCGCTCGCGTTCACGATTGGGCTGATGGACATGATGGGGCGCGGGGAAGCACTGATTGCGGCGACGGCTCACGCGCTGGAAGTCTACATCGCGATGTCAATCATTTATTATGCGGTTGTTTTAATCTTAGAACAAGCTGCAAAAGTATTTGAAAAACGCGCAAATCGGCATAAAGCGCCAGTTATGGCGTTAGATTAGGAGAGGAGGCGAAACACACGATGCAACTCGATTATCCGTTTATTTGGGAGGCTTTTAAAGAAATTTTGACGGCGCTCCCGCTTACCTTAATGCTTACATTTGTACCCCTGATTGTTGGTTTTTTGATTGGACTTGGCGTCGCGCTAGCACGTATTTATCGCGTCAAGGGCGTCTATCATGTGGCGAATGGCTATGTATCTTTTGTCCGCGGAACGCCAATCGTGATGCATATTATGCTCATTTATTTCGGCTTGCCGCTGCTACTCGATAGCTTAGCGAAGCGTTACGACTGGTCGTTCAACATCAACGGCGTACCGATCACGATTTTTGTACTTATCGCTTTGTCACTTAGCGCTGGGGCTTACCTTTCCGAGATTATCCGTTCTGGCATTGTCGCTGTCCCAAGTGGCCAAATCGAGGCGGGTTACTCGGTCGGGATGACCAAATTCCAAGTGATGACGCGCATCATTTTACCGCAAGCACTCGCGCAGTCGATTCCCAATTTGACGAATATCGTGGTTGGCTTTTTGCAAGCGTCGTCCATTGCCTTCCTCGTGTCCGTCAAAGAAATCACGGGAACCGCGCAGATCGTCGCCTCCAGCAACCTCAAGTTTCTCGAGGCATTTATCGCGGCGGGCCTGCTATACTGGGGCGTCACGATCATCATCGAGCTAGTCGCGTCACGCATCGATCGCAAAGCCACGGCCTATAACCAGGGAGGGATTGGATGATACGCTTACAAGGAATTAAAAAGCAATTCGGCGAACAAGAGGTGCTAAAAGGCATCGATTTAACGATCAATAAAGGCGAGGTAATCACGATTCTAGGACCCAGCGGCTCTGGAAAAACGACGCTTCTGCGCTGCCTCAATTACTTAGAAAAACCAAATGGTGGACTAATCGAAATCGGCAATGTGACTGTAGCCACCGAAAAAGCGACGAAAAAAGACATCATTGCCCTGCGTAAACAAACCGCGATGGTATTCCAACATTACAACCTATTCGCGCATAAAACCGTGATTCAGAACGTGATGGAAGGCCTTATCGTCGCCCAAAAAGTGAAAAAAGCTGAAGCTCGTGCGCGCAGTGAAGCCATCCTCGCAAAAGTCGGACTCGGCGACAAGCTCGATTTTTATCCAAGTCAGCTTTCAGGTGGACAGCAACAACGCGTCGGCATCGCGCGAGCACTCGTCCTAAACCCGGAAGTTATCCTGTTTGACGAACCAACTTCCGCGCTTGATCCAGAGCTCGTCGGTGAAGTTTTGGCAGTCATCAAATCCATCGCGGAAGAAGGCATGACCATGGTTGTGGTGACGCACGAGATGCAATTCGCGAAAGAAGTCTCCGATCATGTCCTGTTCATGGCAGACGGCGTTGTGGTAGAAGAAGGAAGCCCAGCAGAACTATTTGGCGCACCAAAACAGGAACGAACTCGCCAATTCCTAAAACGGATATCCGGCGATGTAACCGTTCCGCCCGTAGTCGTGCCGCTAAAAGAAGCCTGGATTCCGACCGCATCCAATCCAACCGCCTTTTAAATATTATTGTTGAAAAAGAAACAAAAACGAGCTATAATTGTCCTTAACGCAAGAAGGAGGGCAAACGATGAACAAAGAAGACGAAATCATGTCAGGCGCCAGAGAAGTATTTAACAAGATGGCCTCGCTGAACAAGTCAAAAATGGAAGTTAGCCTCAAGGGGTACAAATCGTCAGAAGTCCACGGCGTTGAGTACATCGGCAAAATGGCTGATCCCAACGTAACGAAGCTCGCGGAAGCCTTTTACATGACCCGAGGCGCAATCAGCAAATTGACGAAAAAACTGATAGAAAAAGGCCTCATCGAAAGCTACCAAAAAGCAGAAAACAAGAAAGAAATCTATTTCCGCCTGACTCCAAAAGGACAAGAAGTTTTTGATATCCATGAAAGGTTGCATCAAGAGTTCCAAGAGCGAGATAAAGTCGTTTTCGAGCAAATAACAGAGGAACAATTCCAGGCCACGCTAAACTTTCTAAAAAATTACAGCAATCACTTGGATGCCGAAATAAAGAAACAAAATACCGATGATAAAATATGAAACAGCTCACCCCTCATTTGGAACCAGAGCTGTTTTTTATTTCGAAAATAATTTGTTGACAAGGAAACAAAAATAAGTTATTGTTGACAGAGAAACAAAATAACGACGCTTAAGGAGCGAAATCATGCCACAAATCAAATCACACAACAACCAACCAACAGTCAATAAACACGCCCTAGTATTCGGTCTTATCTCCGTATTTCTTATCGGAATCGGATTCAGCATCATCACGCCAGTCATCCCGTTTTTAGTACAGCCATATATAACCAATCCAGGAGACCAAGCGATGGTCGTGACCTTACTCATGTCCGTATACGCCATCTGCATGTTCTTCTCAGCACCCGTGCTCGGAGCTCTCAGTGACAGATACGGCCGGCGTCCCATACTCATCGTCAGCCTACTCGGAGCCGCAATCGGATTTTTTGTTTTCGGAATTGGTGGCGCGCTATGGGTTCTATTCGCCGGACGCATCATCGAAGGCATCACAGGCGGTAGCATCAGCACCATCTTTGCCTACTTTGCCGACATCACGCCCCCAGAAAACCGCACCAAGTATTTCGGCTGGGTAAGCGCAATGGCAGGCGCAGGTTCCATCATGGGCCCAACAATCGGCGGGCTACTCGCAACCCATTTCGGCTACACCGCACCACTTTATTTCGGCGCCATCATCGCACTCTTAAACATGGTCTACGGTTACTTTTTCATGCCAGAAAGCCTCGACGCCAAAAATAGACTCCAAGAAATCACACCAGCCCGACTCAATCCATTTATCCAACTTTTCAACATCCTATCCATCAAAAATTTAAACCGACTTCTCATCGCGGCATTCCTACTTTGGATACCGAGCGGTTCCATGCAAGCCATCATGTCCCAATTCACTATCGACACTTTCAACTGGAAACCAGCCATCATCGGACTCGTGTTTTCCATCATGGGCTTCCAAGACATCATTTCACAAGCTTTCATCATGCCCCAACTCTTGAAAAAGCTCAGCGACAAGCAAATCGCGCTTCTTGGAATGACCGCAGAACTCATCGGTTACGCCTTCATCGCGACATCAACCGTCGCATCATCGGCACCAATTTTCATCGTTGGAATCTTTATATTCGGCTTTGGCGATTCCATCTTCGGACCATCATTCAACGGCATGCTATCCAAATCCGCCGATGCCAGCGAACAAGGCCGGATTCAAGGTGGCAGCCAATCCATCCAATCACTAGCGAGAATCATTGGTCCAATACTAGGCGGCGCGATCTACGTATCACTTGGACACGCCGCGCCAGCCGTGATGGGCGTTATCCTACTCGCCGCTGCGATTCTTGTTCTATACAAAGCCAAACAAGCCAGCAGCGCACACTAAAAAAGGGGGACAGAAATCCAGTTGTAGATTTCTGTTCCCCTTTTTCCTATAGAGAATAATAATCACTAAGTACCTTCGCCGCATCCGCTATCAATTGGTCGTTATATTCATCGTCTTTGCCCGTTTTCTTAGAATAAATAACCCACACGAGCGGTTTTGTGTCCTTGTCTTTAGGATAAATCATCGCGATAGCATTCCGGGTGCCGTAAGATCCAGCGCCAGTTCTATCACCAACAATATAACCAGCCGGAACACCAGCACGAATCAATGTAGCCCCAGTCGTGTTATCAATCAAAGTCTGCTTAAAATATGCCAATCTATCCGCCGGCAGATTCCCCTCGGTTAGGAGGTAGGCAAACGTCTTAGCCATCGCTTCCGGAGTCGTCGTATCACGGATATCACCAGGCACAGCATCATTTAGCTCAGGCTCAAAGCGAACAGGTTTCATCGTCTTATCACCAATTTTCACGAGCTCTTTCTCAAAGCCTTTAGGTCCACCAAGCTGTTGAAGCGTCAGATTCGCTGCCGTATTATCACTGTAAGTCATTGACGCGTTAATAAGCTCCTTCATCGTCATCCCGCTGTCCACATGTTTTTCCGTAATCGGAGAATGGTCCACCAAATCCTCTTTTGAAAAAGTAAACCGTTTATTCAGCTGTTCATCCGTCAAATTTTTAAGTAATATCCCGCCAGCAATCGCTTTGAAAGTGGAGGCATAAGCAAATCGCTCTTCTGCATTAAAACTAATGGTTTGCTTGCCTCCCATATCCATCCCGTAAACACCTAATGTCGCTCCATACTTTTTTTCCAGTTTTTCGAGCGCTGCTTTGACTTGTGCATTTTCCGTTTCCTGCTTCGTTTCTTCTTTTTTAGTGGCCGCCGCGTTTTTATCTGGCGCACCACACGCTACCAACCCCGCTACTGCAAAAATGACCGTCAAACCTAACAAAATTTTTCTCATACGCATGTTTTCATCTCCTATCTTTAGTTTGTGTTACACGGTCTAGTCTAGGGTACAAAATTAAAGAGGGATTGCAGAAAACAGAAAGAAAATATTAAGTTTTGATGGTGCATTTTCCGGCTTTGTTATTTAGCTAACAAATAATTATTATTACTATAGATCCGTTTAGCTACATACAAGAAAATCCCGGCTAAAAGGAGGTTGGAAGAAAGTGTTCCCAATAGATGCGTCCATACAAACTGGTCGTAAATCATCTCCCTCAATAAGAACGAAATATTAGCCAATGGAATGAAGAACATAGCCGTTGTCGTCTGGCTCAGACTAGTAGGGCTTATTCTAGTACTCGTCATCGGAAGCCCACTAATCGGCTGGACGTTACTCTTTTTATACCTCCTTGCAAGCCACTACCTACACCGAGCGCCACCAATTACGCGAGCCACACGCTATTCCAACTCACAAAAAATGAACGACCAGATGTTGCGGCATGGCTTGCGATGACCGAAGAACAATTACAACTAGCAAACATCGATTTTCAAGTACTATTATCTGATTTACCTATCGAAAAAGGCGAATTAATAACGTTCCTATCAGCGATTTTGGCCAATGCAAAAGAAGCCGCGACGCAAACGGACAATGGCTGGATAACGTGGCGATTGCAACAACAAAGCGGCCTATTTTTACTTGAAATAGCGAACGCGACGAATATGTCAAGTCAAGCCGTCATGGACCATGCAATAAGGCCCAATCTGAGTTCAAGCAAAAAAGAGGTGAGGCTGGGACCAACTCACTTCTTTTCTTAATGGGATACCGGCAATTGACCGAGACGCTTGATTTCTGCGATGATACTTTCTCGTTCTGATTGTGTTAGGTTAGGATTATTCAGTTTTTTCTTTTGAGCAGCAATGAGTTGCCCTTTTTCGCGGCCAGTAATGGCGCTCGTTTCTTTTGCGGGCTCTGTTGCTTTTTCCTCGACTTCTGGCTGCATCGTTTTTGGTGCTATGGGTGTTTCTTTGGTTTCTTGTTTAGGCGTCTCTGTTACTGAGGATTGTTCTTTTGTTTGCGTTTCGGCCTCCAATTTTTCCTTAGAAGCTGCTATTTTCGCATTATCCTCTTTCAAAACGGTATTTTCATCCTTCACCTGAGCGATTTCTTTCTTCAACGCTTCGATTTTTGCCTCTGCTTTCTGTAAATCTTCATTTTGAGGCGTTTCTGCTTTTTCATTGCCACATGCGACGAGCGCTAAACTTGCTAAAATCGCGAGACTTAGTAGTTTCTTCATTTTGATGATTCCCCTTTCGTAACTTATCATTATAGTATACATTACAGAAAATGCAAGGTTTATAATATTATGGCGTCGATGCATTAACTGGTATAATAAAGGCAGACATAGGCATTAAAATTTATATACGTGGCACATACATAGTTCTAATTTTAAGAAATGAGGAAACCCAATGGATAAACAGAAACAGCAGCTAAGCATTGAAGTGGCGCGACTTTACTACCAATCCGACTATAGCCAACAAGAAATCGCCAGCCAACTAGGCATCTCGCGCCCAACCGTATCGCGACTTTTGCAATTTGCCAAAGAAAGTGGTTACGTCGAGATCAAAGTCACCGATCCGTTCGCTGATTTGGACGCATTGGAGGCTGCACTCAAAGAAAAATATAACTTAAAAGAAGCACACGTCGTCTTCTCACCGACTAGCGAATACACAACCATCACCGACTTCCTCAGCAAAAAAGGCGCTGAATACCTCGAAGAAACGGTCAAAAATGGCGATATCCTTGGGGTAAGCTGGGGAACAACGATGTACGAAGTCGCGAAAAAAATCAGCCCACAAGACGTGCGCGGCGTCGAAGTTATTCAACTAAAAGGCGGGATTAGCCATTCCAATGTCAACACCTACGCGTCCGAAACCATCTCCCTCTTCGCCGAAAACTTCCAAACGATGCCGCGCCACTTACCGCTTCCCGTGATTTTCGACAACGCGACTGTCAAGGAAATGGTGGAACAAGATCGGCATATTCATCACATCATCGAGATGGGGAAACAAGCCAATATCGCCGTTTTTACCGTAGGCACCGTCCGCGATGAAGCGCTTCTTTTCCGACTTGGCTATTTCAATGAAGCCGAGAAAAAGCTGCTGAAATCGATTGGAGTCGGCGATATTTGTTCTCGTTTTTACGATAAAGACGGCCAAATTTGTAGCGTGGAAATCGATGCGCGTACAATCGGTATCGAACTCGACTCACTCAAGCAAAAAGAGCGCTCGGTTCTGATTGCAGGCGGAGCAAGAAAAGTTGCCGCGATTCATGGCGCACTTCAAGGCGAATACGCGAACGTCCTCATCACCGACCAATTCACCGCGAAAGAATTAGTTCGATAAGTAGTTTGAACATAATTTCATATATATCTTTACAAATGTTCATATATGTATTATGATGAAGACAAATAATAGAAAAGCGAGGAGATTAATCATGACGAATATCGCCAAAATGATCGACCACACAGCTTTAAAACCAGAAACAACGAAGGAAATGATTCTAAAACTGACGGCAGAAGCGAAACAATATAATTTTGCGTCTGTATGTGTCAATCCAACTTGGGTCGAGCTAGCACATGAACAATTAGCAGGAACTGGCGTGGACGTGTGTACCGTTATCGGCTTCCCACTTGGCGCTAACACAAGCGTTACCAAAGCTTTCGAAGCAGCAGACGCTATCCAAAAAGGCGCAACAGAAGTCGATATGGTCATCAATATTGGTGCCCTAAAAGACAAAAACGATGCATTAGTAGAGTCTGATATTAAAGCCGTTGTCGACGCAGCAAAAGGCAAAGCACTGGTCAAAGTTATCATCGAAACGTGTCTATTAACAGACGAAGAAAAAGAACGCGCATGCCGTCTAGCGGTAGCTGCAGGAACTGATTTCGTCAAAACATCAACAGGATTTTCAACAGGCGGCGCAACAGCGGAAGACATCGCGTTAATGCGCAAAACAGTTGGACCAAACATCGGCGTGAAAGCATCCGGCGGCATCCGCACAAAAGCAGACGTGGATAAAATGATTGAAGCAGGCGCAACACGTATCGGAGCAAGCGCGGGCGTGTCGATTGTTTCAGGAAATGACGCAAATCCAAAAGATAACTATTAACAAAATCACCGAAATGTGGCATGATGGAGGAGAAGTAATTTTTCCTGTGAAAAGAGGCGAGCCACATTGGGTGCAACGATTCGAGATATTGCAGAAAAAACGGGTGTTTCCATTACGACTATTTCCCAAATTCTAAACGGTAAAGGAAGTCGTTTCAGTGAAGCAACGCGTAATAAAGTGTTTCAAACCGCAAAAGATTTAGCCTATAAACCGAACTTTTTTGCGAAAAATATGGTGACGAATCGGACGAATACGATCGGCATGATTGTACCGGAAGTAACGGATCCATTTTTTTCGCAGATGGTGAAGGGCGCCGAGGACTATTTAAACGCCCATGATTACATGATTTTATTGTGCAATTCGTCGCAGGACAGCACACGCGAAGACTTGTATGTCGAAGAACTTTTGCATCGGGCCGTAGATGGCTTGATTATCGCGAGTCCAAATATTTTAGCGTCAAACGTGTTCGCACAGCTGGAAGCGCTACATAAACCGTACATTTTGCTCGATCGCAAACGGCACCACCGCGAGGAAGGCAATATTTTTATCGACGACTATGAAGGCGGATACATGGCAACAGAACACCTCCTATCACTTGGTCACACAAAAATCGGGATTATCACGTCAGACGATTCCTTTTATTCCGTAGAAGAACGCTTACAAGGCTATCAAGCCGCGCTAAAAGACCGTGGCATAACAGGCTCACCGACGTGGATTATGGAAGGCGACCAAACGATGCCAGGCGGCTACATCGCATCGAAAAAACTACTAGAAACCGCAGAAATCACCGCCCTTTTCGTGACCAATGACCAGATGGCAGTCGGAGCATACCGCGCCGCACTCGAACTCGGAATCACGATCCCAGACGACCTCTCGATCATCGGTTTCGACGACATCGAGCTCGCAGAATACATGGCGCCGACACTAACCACCATCCGCCAACCAATCTATGACATCGGCAAAACCGCAGCCAAATACCTACTAAAAGCCATACAAAACCCAACCGAAAAAATGCCCAACAAAAAAATGCCACTAGACCTCATAGCCCGCCAAAGCACAAAAAAACGGTTGGCAAAATAAAACGCAAAACAAAAAGAAACACAGAAAACCCACCCAACAAGATATCCCACCAAACCTCAGCGTGTTCACAAGTGCTTAGATTCTAGGCAAAAGTGAGTACCAGAGCGGAACGTACTAAAGTACGTGAGCACTGGAACGGAACTTTTAACGACGAAGATGAGCACTTGTGGACACGCTGAAAGAGGATATTGTTTCACTTGGGGAGAAATTGATGATATACTACTCAAAGTAAACCGTTTTACTTTTTCGAAAGCTAAATGTAACCGCTTGCTGAAAAAGTATAACTACCATCAGTAAACCGTTTTACTGAACATAGCAATAATTGTTTCATACTTTAAATTATTGGGGGATTCATATGAAATATCTAATTGGTATTATTGGCTTGATTGTCGTGCTAGGAATTGCTTGGATCGCGAGTAACGATCGCAGAAAAGTGAAGTTCAAACCGATCATCATCATGATTGTTTTACAGTTTATTTTAGGATTTATCTTGCTGAACACGAGCGCAGGGAACTGGCTTATCGGCGGGATTGCAGACGGTTTCGGTAAATTATTATCGTACGCTGCAGAAGGTGTGAATTTTGTGTTCGGGGGAATTGTGAACACCGGTCAAATGTCCTTTTTCCTAAGTGTGTTATTGCCGATTGTCTTTATTTCGGCACTCATCGGGATCTTGCAACATTGGCGCATCCTTCCGTTTATCATCAAATATATTGGTCTCGCGCTGAGTAAAATCAATGGAATGGGGAAATTAGAATCCTATAACGCTGTTGCATCCGCGATTCTTGGTCAATCCGAAGTTTTTATTTCCGTGAAAAAAGAACTCGGCTTACTGCCAAAACATCGTCTATATACGCTTTGTGCTTCCGCGATGTCAACCGTTTCTATGAGCATCGTCGGCTCTTATATGGTACTCTTAAAGCCAGAGTATGTCGTCACTGCGCTAGTTCTTAACCTATTCGGTGGCTTCATTATCGCTTCGATTGTCAATCCCTACGAAGTCACCGAACAAGAAGATATTCTCGAAGTCAAAGAAGAAGCGAAACAGAGCTTTTTCGAAGTGTTAGGCGAGTACATTATGGACGGTTTCAAAGTAGCGGTCACGGTTGCTGCGATGCTGATCGGGTTCGTCGCAATTATCGCGATGATCAACGCGATTTTCAGTGGTATTTTCGGACTTTCGTTCCAAGAATTACTCGGTTATGTTTTTGCACCATTTGCCTTCCTAGTCGGCGTACCGTGGGATGAAGCGGTCAAAGCGGGAAGCATTATGGCAACGAAAATGGTATCCAATGAATTTGTCGCGATGACTGATTTGAAGAATGGTAATTTCAACTTCTCAGGCAGAACAACCGCGATTGTATCCGTATTCCTAGTATCTTTCGCAAACTTTTCATCAATCGGCATTATCGCTGGAGCAGTCAAAAGCTTGAACGACAAACAAGGTATCGTTGTTGCCAGATTCGGCTTAAAACTGTTATTCGGCGCCACATTAGTTAGTTTCTTAACAGCCACAATCGTTGGCTTAATCTATTAAGGAGGTTTTTGAAAATGGCATTTAAAAGAATTCACGTTGTAGTTATGGACTCGGTAGGTATTGGGGAAGCGCCAGACGCGGCACAATTTGATGATTTTGACGTTGATACGTTAGGTCACATCGCACGCGAAAAAGGAGGGCTAAAAATGCCGAATATGGCGATGCTTGGCCTCTCGAATATTCGCGAAATCGAAGGCGTACCAGTTGCAGACAAGCCACAAGCCTACTTCACAAAAATGCAAGAAACGTCCGCAGGGAAAGACACGATGACAGGGCATTGGGAAATCATGGGGCTCTATATTGACACACCATTCCGCGTTTTCCCAGACGGATTTCCAGATGAATTGATCCAAAAAATTGAGGACTTCTCTGGTCGCAAAGTGATCGGGAATAAACCGGCGAGCGGTACGGAAATCATGGAAGAGCTTGGTGAAGAACAATTGGAAACAGGTGCTTTGATTGTCTACACGTCGGCGGATTCTGTTTTGCAAATTGCGGCGAACGAAGAACTGATTCCACTCGAAGAATTGTATCGTATTTGTGAGTATTGCCGAGAAATTACGCGCGATGAGCCTTATATGCTAGGCCGCATTATCGCTCGTCCTTTTGTTGGTAAAACGGCGAAAACATTCGAACGTACTTCCAATCGTCACGATTACGCGCTAAAACCATTCGACAAAACGGTGATGGATCACTTGAAAGATGGCGGTTTAGACTCGATCGCAATCGGAAAAATTTCAGATATCTTTGATGATGAAGGCGTTACGAGATCGATTCGCACGAAATCAAATATGGACGGTATGGATAAATTTATCGACCTGCTGACCGAAGATTTTCACGGCATGAGTTTCCTAAATCTAGTTGATTTTGACGCGTTGTTTGGACATCGTCGCGACCCAATCGGTTACGGTGACGCGCTAGAAGCATTCGACGCAAGACTTCCAGAAGTGTTCGCGAACATGCAAGAAGACGATTTGCTACTTATCACGGCCGATCACGGAAACGATCCAACATACCGCGGCACTGACCACACACGCGAATACGTGCCACTTTTAGCTTATTCGAAACAATTCAAAGACGGCGGCAAAGAACTTGATTTGCGCAAAACATTCTCAGATTTAGGCGCGACCGTCGCAGATAATTTTAAAGTGAAAATGCCTGAATACGGCACAAGTTTCCTAAACGACTTAAAATAAAAAAGGATTGGTGAACTAAAATGAGAATGGTAGACGTAATTTCGAAAAAGCGTGATGGTAAAGAGTTAACAACAGAGGAAATCCAATTTGTAGTTGATGGTTATACGGCTGGCAAGATTCCTGATTATCAAGTCAGCGCTTTGGCTATGGCGATTTTCTTTCAAGATATGACGGACCGTGAGCGCGCGGATCTAACGATGGCGATGGTCAATTCCGGCGAAACGATTGATTTGTCCGCGATTGAAGGCATCAAGGTAGATAAGCACTCGACTGGAGGTGTGGGCGACACGACGACGCTTGTATTGGCGCCACTTGTTGCAGCGCTTGACGTGCCCGTTGCGAAAATGTCTGGACGCGGATTGGGCCATACGGGAGGCACGATTGATAAATTAGAGGCGATCGAAGGTTTCCATGTGGAGATCACGAAAGAGCAGTTTATAGATTTGGTAAACCGTGATAAAGTCGCGGTTATCGGCCAATCGGGGAACTTAACTCCCGCTGATAAAAAATTGTATGCGTTGCGCGATGTAACTGGTACGGTCAACTCGATTCCACTTATTGCAAGCTCGATTATGAGTAAAAAAATTGCAGCAGGCGCCGACGCGATTGTGTTGGATGTTAAAACGGGCGCTGGTGCGTTCATGAAAACCGACAAAGATGCGGAAAACTTGGCGCACGCGATGGTTCGGATTGGGAATAATGTAGGTCGCCAAACGATGGCGGTTATTTCCGACATGTCGCAGCCACTAGGTTTTGCGATTGGGAACGCTTTGGAAGTACAAGAAGCGATTGATACGCTAAAAGGCGAAGGACCGGAAGATTTGACGGAATTAGTTTTAATTTTAGGAAGTCAAATGGTTGTTTTGGCTAAGAAAGCGAAGGACTTGGATGAAGCTCGCGAGATGTTGAAAGAAGTGATGGCGAACGGGAAAGCTTTGGCGAAGTTCAAGGACTTCTTGAATAATCAAGGCGGCGACGGTTCGATTGTGGATGATCCAAGTAAATTGCCGCAAGCGAAGTTCAAAATCGATGTGCCAGCGAAGGAAAGCGGCGTTGTGTCTGAGATTGTGGCGGATGAGATTGGCATTGCTGCGATGCTTTTAGGAGCTGGGCGCGCGACGAAAGAGGACGAAATCGACTTGGCAGTGGGCATCATGTTGCGTAAGAAAGTCGGGGATAAGGTGGCAGCAGGTGAGCCGCTTGTGACGATTTACGCGAATAAGGAAGATGTGAAAGCTGTTGAGGCGAAGATTTACGAGAATATTCGAGTGAGCGATAAGGCTGAGGCGCCGAAGTTGATTCATACGATTATTACGGAATAGTAGGAATGAGAAAAACCACCGATTGCAAAATTTGAATCGGTGGTTTTGCTTATTTAGGAGCTCAGTGTGTAGTGGAATGTAATGAGACTGCCTTCCTTGCTCTGCGTCATACTCCGGCGCCTTCGGATCTGGCTTCAACAGCCAGCCTCTCGGAAATTTCGTGGCCTCCGCAAAAGTCAAAGGAGGACTTTTACTGCGCCCCCTAACAATTTCTGTCGAGGCTAACGGGCTGTTTCAGCTTTTCGTGTTATACAACATAAAATATAATGCAATCATCGCTCTGTGCGACTTTATTAAAAAATGTTCGCAAGGCTTGGAAATTTATTCGTAGTTCTTTCTCTAGCTTCTCTTTTTTGGTCCGCCAAGTTATCCCGTATAAACCGGCTTTTTTCAGTTCTTTAAAGCTGTATGTTGCGACGAATTCTTCTTCGGTGATGCTGAATAAGGCGTCTTTTGCCATGCGCACTTGTTCTGGATAGATGAAGTAAACGGTTGCTAGAGAGTCGCGAATTTCATTTTCGATTTTAAGTGGGACGATGTAGCCCCACGGAGATTTGCCGTTTTTGGTTTTCCCGCAAAAAATATAATGAATAATCTCCCAATATTCATCTAGTGACAGAAGCATCGGTAGCGTAAACACGGACTCATATCCCGCTTTTATTTCGCGCATTCCCGGCTCGTCAATATAATAGTAGTACCCATGTAATGCCATTTTGTCATTCCCCTTTCAAGTTGTCCCTTGTCTGTTTTATTGCTTGATAAAGAGTTACTTCACTGTGATAAAGTTTATTATGCGCAATTTTAGTTGATTTGTCAACGAAATGCTTAACTGTGTAATTTTGTAGTCGATAGTGGTAGAATTAAGAACAAATGTTTCTAGTTTTGAAAATTAGGGTAAGATAATAAACATGTTTTTAATGACAAAATGGAAGGGAAAGTGACCCATGATACGCTTCGAAAATGTAACGAAACAATATCAAAATGGTGAACATGCCGTCAAAAATATCGATTTAGACATAAAAGATGGCGAGTTTTTCGTATTGATTGGACCGAGTGGTTGCGGTAAAACGACGACGCTGAAAATGATTAATCGGCTTATTCCACTGACAACGGGCACAATTTATATCGATGAAAAGCGAATTAGTGATTATAACATTCATGAATTGCGCTGGAATATTGGCTATGTACTGCAACAAATTGCGCTTTTTCCACATATGACGATTGAGGAAAATATCGCGGTCGTGCCAGAACTGAAGAAATGGGAGAAGGAAAAAACGCATGATCGGATTACCGAATTGCTGAATAGCGTTGGACTAGACGCGGAAAGTTATCGGAATCGGAAACCGTCTGAGCTCTCCGGTGGGGAACAGCAACGTGTTGGCGTCGTTCGTGCTTTAGCGGCGGATCCTGAAATCATTTTAATGGATGAACCGTTCAGCGCGCTTGACCCGATTAGTCGCCAGAAACTGCAACAAGACATCATCGTTTTACAACGCCAAATCAAAAAAACCATCGTGTTCGTCACGCATGACATGCAAGAAGCGCTGATGCTAGGCGACCGAATTTGTATCATGAAAGATGGGGAAGTCGTGCAATGCGACACGCCAAACGAAATTTTGCAAAACCCAGCGAATGAATTTGTGCAGAATTTCTTGGAATCAGGCAACGTGAACAAACACGTATTGTCGTCTAAATTCACCGTACAAGACATGGTGGAACAAGGCTATTTCGAGGCGCAATCTATAGATGGAGAAGCCGATTTTGCAGAACGCATCGCGGTGGAAGTGTTACTACAACAACTAGCAAACCAGGCGTACGTATCCGTTGCGCGAGACGGCAAGCCAGTTGGAACCATCACACAGCAACACGTCATCCAATTCTTGGCGAAGCAACTAGAAAGGGAGGCTGAGCGCGTATGAGTCAATTAATCGATACGTTTCAGATACGACAGGACGCTCTCTGGGCCGCTTTAGTCCAGCACATTGAATTATCCTTTGTGTCGCTATTTATCGCCGTATTCATCGCTGTACCGCTTGGAATCTACCTAACGAGTCACAAGCGCGCGGCAGAACCAATCATCCAAGTGACCGCTATTTTACAAACAATTCCATCACTTGCCTTGCTCGGTTTACTTATTCCACTAGTCGGAATCGGCACAGTACCAGCGATTATCGCGCTTGTTATCTATGCCTTACTACCAATTTTGCGGAATACATATACTGGTATTAAAGAAATTGATCCAGTTTTGATGGAAGCCGCCGAAGCAATGGGAATGAACAAATGGAAAAAATTATATAAAGTCCAATTACCGCTTGCGATGCCAGTCATTATGGCCGGAATCCGTACAGCGATGGTCTTAATCATCGGAACTGCGACACTGGCTGCCCTCATCGGAGCCGGCGGACTAGGGGATCTGATTCTACTCGGAATCGACCGCAACGACAACAGCTTAATCCTACTCGGAGCTATTCCAGCAGCACTACTCGCGATCCTGTTCGACGTCATTTTGCGCTATATGGAAAAAGCAACGTTCAAACGCACACTCATCACGATTACCGGCGCACTCGTTATCACCGCGAGCATCATCATCGTGCCTTACTTCACCGGCCCGCAAAAAGAGCTTGTTATCGCCGGAAAACTAGGTTCTGAGCCCGAAATCCTAATCAATATGTACAAACAACTCATCGAAAATGATACCGACTTAAGCGTCACCGTCAAGCCAAATCTCGGTAAAACCAGCTTCGTTTACAACGCCTTAAAATCAGGCGACGTCGACATTTATCCAGAGTTCACAGGAACCGTTTTAGAAACCTTCCTCAAAGAACCAGCGAAAAATCACGACCCACAAGCCGTGTATGAACAAGCGCGCGACGGATTGGCGAAAGAGAATATGGCGTTCCTAAAACCGATGAAATACAACAACACATACGCCGTCGCGGTCGCACCAGAATTCGCAAAAGCCTACAACCTGAAAACTATTTCCGATTTAAAAGCCGTGCAAAACTCCGTCAAAGCAGGATTCACACTCGAATTTTCCGATCGTGACGATGGCTACAAAGGCTTGCAAAAACGATACGGTTTGCAATTCGACTCCCTAAAAACAATGGAGCCAAAACTGCGCTATTCCGCACTGAAAGCAGGCGACATCAACACACTCGACGCCTATTCCACAGACAGCGAAATCGCCCAATACAAACTCAAAGTACTAAAAGACGACAAACAACTATTCCCGCCATACCAAGGCGCACCACTCATGCTCAAGTCAACCTTAGAAAAATACCCAGAATTAAAAGCACCACTAGAGAAACTAGCAGGCAAAATCACCGACCAAGAAATGAGTGAAATGAACTACGAAGTCAACGTCCAAGGCAAATCAGCAGAAGAAGTAGCCAAAAACTACCTCCAAAAAGAAGGTTTGCTGAACTAAGCAAAAAGGAAGGCAGGAACTGGTGATAACTCACCGGTTTCTGCCTTCCTTTTTTGAATTAAAAGCCAGTTTC
Source organism: Listeria sp. SHR_NRA_18 (assembly GCF_003856515.1). NCBI lineage: Bacteria > Bacillati > Bacillota > Bacilli > Caryophanales > Listeriaceae > Listeria > Listeria sp. SHR_NRA_18. The sequence goes on along the minus strand of NZ_QPKR01000006.1, from coordinate 50,327 downwards.
GACGGATGCATTCACGATATACATCAAATCATTCTTATCCGCTTTATCTGCAAGAAAAATCCCGCTCGTCGTCAACATTCCACCCGGCATCGTTTCCACCGTGACCGTCCCATAAGGAATAATCGCTCGAATCGCGTTCTCATCAAGCAATTCCGCGTCCGTCGGCAAAGCAAGCTTCACGTTGACAACCATATTATTCAAATCCTTACCCGGCAACAAATCCTCAATACCAGGCATCGAATTCGTAAAAATGGCATTTCTCACCGCTCGAATCGCGGCTTTCGTAATATCTTGGCCATGCACATCCACACCAAAACCAGTTTGGATAAACAATATTTTCTCCATCTCATCACGCTCCTATTTAAAGAATGCTAATCCTGGTCGTTCCTTTGCATACTGCTCTAAAATATGCGTCCAAACCTTACCTTCTGGATCATCACTCGCCGATAACGCAGCCGCCATCTGACGCCGTTGAGCCTCCCCAAGCTCAGCCTCAATCGCAGCTCCTGCCTCCGTCAAAAACACGCAACGCACACGCTTGTCCTTGGCAGACGGCTCCATGGTAATGTATCCCTTTTCCTTCAATTCTAACAACGGCTGATGTAGCGCCTGCTTCGAAACCTCGAGCAACGTCAACAACTCATTCATCTTAACACCCGGCGAATGCGCCACAAAAAATAAAATTCGGTGATGCGTCCGCGTAATGCCATACTTTCCAATGAGCCGATCCGCCGTTTCAACAAACGTCTTGTAAGCAAAATAAAATAGAGCGATCTGTTGATTTAATCGATCCTCTTTATCCATAATGTATCCCCTTTTTACTAAAATATAGATTCAGTATAGCACAGATTGCGCAAAGTAGGAATACACGAAACAGCGCCAGCTAACATCTCAAAACGATGCATAAAAACTGTAGTTTGCGGGTATTGTCGTAAGGAAGGAGTGGATGATGATGGGAAATAAATATCAACGTATTTTAGTAGCTTTAGATGGGTCAACACAAGCCGAAATCGCCTTTTTAAAAGCCGTAGAACTAGCCAAAGCAACAGATTCAGAACTTGGAATTGCAAGCATTGTAGACATCCGGTCATTCTCGCCGAACATCTCATACGATGGCGGACTAGAAAAAGCAGCACACGAAGAATCCACTGCCAGACTCGCCGAATACAAAAAACTCGCCGAAGAAGCCGGTATCGAGCAAGTACACACGTTCCTAGAAATCGGAAATCCAAAAACCCTACTCGCCCGCGATATTCCCGCCAAATTCGACGCCGATGTCCTCATTTGTGGCGCAACAGGCCTCAACCGCATCGAAAAAATCGTGCTGGGAAGCGTCTCCGCATACGTCCTACAACACGCAATCTGCGACGTCCTAGTCGTCCGCGAGAAGTAAAAAAAGCATGATACCAGCCAGCTCCGAATTTTGAGCTACTGCTATCATGCTTTTTAATCAATGCGTAATCTCTAAATCTTTCATTTTCTCAGGTTCATGTTTGTAGTGGAAGGTGAATTTGAAAACAATTGCCAGAATTAGCGTATAGGCCGCAAAAATCAGCCAGATAGTTTGCCAATCTTTCACGCCATCAATCGTATAATAATCGACAACCATACCGCTCAAAATCGCACCAACGTAGGCACCGACACCGTTTACCATCGTCATAAACAACCCTTGCGCACTCGCCCGAATATCCTTACTCACTTCTTGCTCCACGAAAATCGCGCCAGAAATGTTGAAGAAATCAAACGCACAGCCGTAAACAATCATCGAAAGTAGCAACAATACCGTACCAAATGGAGACGGATCGCCGAATGCAAACAGGCCAAAGCGCAACGTCCACGCAATCATGCTGACCAACATGACCGTTTTGATGCCGTAGCGTTTCAAGAAGAACGGAATCGCCAAGATAAACAGGACTTCCGCCATTTGTGAGACGGACAATAGAATCGACGGATATTTCACGACCAAGCTATCCGCAAACGCCGGATTCAAGCCGAAATCATGCAAGAACGGGTTACCAAACGTATTCGTGATTTGTAAAACCGCCCCAAGCAACATCGCAAATAGGAAAAATACCGCCATTTTTGGCTTCTTAAAAAGAACAAATGCATTCAAGCCGAGCATGCTCACCCAGCCTTGGTTTTTCTTTTTGTTCGCCGTCGGAATCGTAGGCATTGTCAGCGAATAAAGTGCAAGTAGGAGAGACGCGCCAGCCGCGATATAAAGCTGCACATTACTAAGCTCAAGTCCCGCAAAACTGATCGTCCACATCGCGATAATAAAGCCAACCGTTCCGAAAACACGAATCGGTGGGAAATTTGTTACCGTATCCATCCCAGCCTTTTCCAAACAATAGTAGGAAACCGTGTTCGACAGTGCCAAAGTAGGCATGAAGAACATCGCGTTCACCAGCATCACCCAGAACATCACAGTCGGATCCGACACAGTAGCCGCGTAAAACAGCGCCCCCGCACAGATAACATGGCAAGCGGTGTACAAATAATTCGCCTTAATCCATTTATCCGCTACAATCCCCATCAAGGTAGGCATAATCACGGCTGCGATTCCTTTAGAACTATAAACAATTCCAACCTCGACGCCCGAAAAGCCAAGCGTGTTAATCATATAAGAACCGAGCGTAATCAGCCAGCTCCCCCAAATAAAGTACTGCAAAAAAGACATAAAGCGAAGACGCGTTTTAATCCCCATGATGTTCTCCCTCCAAAAACTTATTTTCAATATGATAAAAAGAAACCGTGATTAGAAACGAGCAACAACTTCGGCAACTAATTTCAAGAAAGTAGCTTTGACACGTTCTGCCGTCTCAATAACTTCATCATGACTAAGCGGCTGATCCAAAATACCACAAGCCATATTCGTCAAACAAGAAATACCAACTGTTTCAATACCAGCATGGCGAGCAATCAAAGCCTCTGGAACCGTTGACATACCAACTGCATCCGCTCCAAAACCGCGAATCATCCGAATTTCTGCCGGCGTTTCGTAAGTAGGTCCAGTCCACCAAGCGTAAACACCCTCACGCAAAGTCACATTTTGATCCGTAGCCACGTCTTTTACAATGCCGCGTAACCGCTTACTATACACTTCTGAAACGTCCAAGAAACGCACACCAAGCTCTGGATTATTTGGCCCCATCAACGGATTGTTCGCCGTCAAATTAATATGATCCGTAATCAACATCAAATCACCAGGATTAAAATCTGTATTCACCGCGCCACATGCATTCGTAATAATCAATTTCTCCACGCCAAGCGCTTTCATAACACGCACCGGGAAAGTCACTTCATCCAGCGGGAACCCTTCATAATAGTGGAATCTCCCCTTCATCGCGACGATATTTTTGCCACCGATTTGACCGATAACTAGCTCGTTCGCATGACCAACCGCAGCAGACTTCGCAAAATGAGGAATATCGTTGTACGGAATGTGAATCGCATCCTCAATTGTATCCGCAAAAGGCCCAAGTCCAGATCCTAAAATAATACCAATCGTTGGTTTAACCACTGTCAACTGTGCAATGTAACGGACAGCCTCATTAATTTGTTCTGTTTTATGCATTGTCATTTCCTCCTCGAAATCATTAGGCATTTACAAAATTATATTGTAAAGCGCTTTCAGGATAATCTTAACACGGATGAAACGGAAAGTAAATAACTTTTTTTCATTTTGATAAAAAGAGTTGGAAATTGCTTTTTTGTTAGGTATTTGATACATTTTTACTATACAAGAGGGGGTCGTGGCTGTGGAAAGCAATATGTTGGAGGCGTTCCGAACAACGCAGAATTCAAAAATTAAGAAGTTGAAGACGCTATATAATTTGATACGAAAGCACGCGTCCATCACGGTAGAAGAATTGCTAGCTGAGACTGGCATGAAGCCGGCTACATGCGCGCGCTTGCTCGATGAACTGAGTAAAAGTGATCTGATTAACAGCGGCGAATTAGGTGCCTCAACAGGAGGAAGAAAACCGATTTTATACCGCATTAATCCCGAAAAAGCGTATTTGATAGGCATTGAAGTCACAAATATTTATTCTACGATTGTGCTTTCTGATCTCAATTTGAAAGAAATGGGACATAAGAAAATCAAAATGGGTGCGCCGATGTCGATATACAGAACGCTCGATATGTTTGTGGAGCAGTTGCTGGATTTGCTGAGTGAACACGAGAAACAGATTGCCGAAATTCTTGGGATTGGGATTTCTATCGATGACTTATTCGATCAGGTGAGCCAGAATACAGACGTGACGCCGAGTGATATCGAGCATTATTTAGCCGCGAAAATCCCGACTTATATCATGGTTGGAAGTGGTGTGAATTTTGCGGCGCTCGCAGAATATCGCGTCCATTATTGGCAGACGAGCGAGCGCTTTTTGATGACGACGTGTGATATTGAAATTCGTAGCGCGGAAATTGTGGCAGGCGTTGTGACATCAGGAAGTAACGGCATGACGAGCGCATTTGGGCACACGATTATCGACACGAACGGTTCGCGCTGTTATTGCGGCTCTTACGGTTGCCTGCACACGTACAGCTCCTTGCCAGCGATTAAGGCTAAAATTCAGCACGATTTGAAGCAGGGGAAGGCATCCATGTTGACGGAACTGGTAGAAAATCCAGATGAAATCGATTACTTCACGATTTTCCAAGCGCTAGAACAGGACGACCCAATGTGCCACGAAATTCTGAAAAATGCGGCTTACTATTATGGTATCGCGCTATCTAATCTGATTTTGACGACCCAACCCGACACCGTTGTCTGCGGCGGAACCCTCGTCCCAAAAGCCACGTTTTTCGAGGACGTTAAAAATACCGTAGAAGAACGACTGAGAGCCTTTCCAAAAATAAAAACCACGATCCATCCAGCGAAAGAGTCCTATGAAATCGTGGCTCAAGGCGCAGGCGGCATGGTTTTAGAAAAATTCTTAAATGAATAGAGAATGGCGCTGCCTCGGATGCAGCGCCCAGCGTGTTGACAAACACTCATTTTCGTCGTTAAAAGCTCCGTTCCAGTGCTCTTGTACTCTAGTACACTCCGCGCTGGTACTCGTTTTTGCCTAGAAACTAAGTATTTGTCGACACGCTGAAGTTTGGAGAAATATCACATTAAGCATTTTTTTAACTATGAGCAAGTTCGACTTCTTTCTTATCTCCCTTGTACGTATACAAAAACCAAGCCACTTTTTTCTGGATATCGGGGTTCGCAAACATCGTTCTGTGGTCATATTCGGCGCCTTTATAATAGCTTTCCAAGTACACTTTAGCAGTATCTTTAAAAATAAGGCGCGACCCCAAAGCACTCAGAACCGGGACGATATCATCCGAAAAACTCCCATCATCAATATCCGCAGCAATGGACAACACTAGCAAATTAGAATCTATTTTAGTGCGATTATCTTCGTATGTTTTCAAAAGAGGCGTCGTCACAGGAACATCGTCAAACGCCAAATCCCCGTCATTATCCTCCTCATCCAAATCATTATACGGCGCACCCATCGCAACTAAACGCTCGAGTGTCGGCGTTGTCTTGGCATATTTCTGCGAGTAAGTCGACAAGACCAGCCCGCCATTCGAATGTCCAACACCATCAAACGTAGCCAAATGATACCGTTTTTCGAGATCCTGCATGGCGATGCGAAGCCAATCTGTTTGCTGTTCAATGGACGCATCGATACTATCCGCGAACCCAATTTGAACGATAGGATGTTTGGCATTTTTAGTAAATACGCCATGATAAGTCAGCTTGCCATCCGTCCCAACCTCGAGTTTAATCCGCTCATTCGAAAGTTTGTAATCCTTGATAAACGTGTCGCTAAAGCCATCAAACGTATCGGTGCTACCGCCAGTTCCATGAACGAGAATGAGGGCGGTTTCCCCAGAGAGATTTGGCAAATTTTCGAGTTCTTTTTCCGAGGCCTTCGAATTCCCACATCCCGCCAAAACGAGAAGAAGTAATCCAAGGCCGAGTATCCATTTTTTCATGTGACTAAATCCTTTCTTTGGCGTGTTATTTCGCTTCACTATCCAGTTTACGCCTGATTTCCCGCGCGATACATTCGACTGTATAAAGCGCCGGAAGTTGGGACGTAATATCAGCACCTTGATACGTTTCCCGGTGAATATAATACGGGATATTAACGTCGGAAAGTCTTGCCACCGTTGACTTTTCGCTATTTGTGATCGAAAGAATTTTGCATTGGTGGGCGTTGATATGTTGAATGTATTTAATGACTTCACTCGTTTCGCCGGAGACCGAGACCGCGATGATGCACAGTTTCCCGGAAAGTCCTTTAGAAAGGTGATTAAATGGGTGGTTCAGCGGGTCCTCGATGTGCAAAGCGAGCGTGAACAACGAGGAAAAATAGAGCGCACCATACTCGGCGACAATGCCCGACGAGCCAACGCCGACAAATAAAACCAGCTCGGCATCTTTCAACAACTCGGCAGCCTGCGCAATCCGCGACTTAAATTCCGCCTGTGATGTCCGTTTTAAAAAATCAATATATGTTGTTTCATCCGCCAAGTCCACCTGCGTCGCACTCGATTGTTCCGCATACATCCGCAAACGCACCCGAAACTCCGAAAAACCACTGCATTCAAACTTACGGCAAAATCGTAAAATCGTCGCTGTACTAACATGTGTCGCATCCGCTAAATCACGAATCCGCATCAAACTAACCTTGTCCAAATTGGCGGTGACATACTTATAAATCATCATGTCCACATCGCTCAATTCAGGCGTCTTATCCAAAAATAGCACAACGTTTCGACCTCCTCTAGGAATCAACCTATATCAAAAGTCTAGCATATAACATCTAGCGTTACAACCTGTTACTTTCGCGACACAAGTTTCATCTTTGCAAACGCTTTTCTAAATGGCTATGCGCTATATCAATTCCAATGAGCAGCATCTATAATAAAGACAAGAAAGCGCTATCTTTTTTGAGGTCCTGTGAAGGAAACGAATTAGGGCCTCAATATGCAGAGAAACGAAGTGAGTCTGTAGTCATTTCAATTTAAAAAAAGGTGAGGAGAAAAGACAATGAATAAGTTTTACGCATTTTTGGAAAACCGTTTGGCGCCAGTCGCAGCGAAATTATCGGCGCAACGACATTTAGCATCGGTTCGTGACGGTATCATGCTAGCCATGCCATTTTTAATTATTGGTTCTGTTTTTATGATTATTCAATATTTACCGATTCCAGGTTATGAAGACTTTATGGCGAACATTTTTGGTTCCCAGTGGCAAGTGAAACTCGGGTATCCCGTCGAAGCTTCCTACAATATTATGGCGATTCTAGCCTGTTTTGGCGTCGCTTACCGGCTCGCTGAGAAATATAAAACCGCCGATCCCTTGATGAGCGGAGCGGTTGCCCTTGTTAGTTTTATCCTAACGATTCCACAAATCACGTCCTTCACACCAGAAGGTAGCAAAACGGCGTACGATGTTGGCGGTGTCATCCCAACGATTCTTACCGGGAGTCAAGGCCTGTTCGTCGCAATCGTTATAGCCCTAGGTGCCACCGAGATTTTTCGCGTGATTTTCGAGAAAAACTGGGTCATCAAAATGCCGGATGGTGTGCCCGAAGCCGTCGGAAAATCGTTTATTGCCCTGATTCCAGGATTTATCACGATTACAACGGTCTGGATTTTACGCCTGCTCATCGAGTTAACACCATTTTCGAGCATCAATGAAATTATCTCGACAGTCATCGGTATCCCTATGCATTATATTGGAAGCACATTACCTGGCATGATTGTAACCGTTATCATCATTGCTCTACTTTGGAGTATCGGCTTGCACGGCGACGCCATCATCGGCGCCTTCACCAATCCCGTTTGGCTTGCCAACATGGACGAAAATCGCGCCGCATTCCAAGCAGGCAAAGAATTACCGAACGTCGTTACGCAACAATTTTACGAATTATGGATTGTGCCCGGCGGAACTGGCGCCTTGCTTGGCCTCGTTATCCTGCTATTCTGGCGCGCGAAAAGTAAGCAAATGAAGCAACTCGCCAAAATTTCCGGACCAGCGAGCGTATTCAACATCAGCGAACCAATCGTATTCGGTGTCCCAATCGTTTTGAATCCCTATTTCATCATTCCATTCGTGCTCACACCAGTACTTCTCGTAATCATGACCTATTTCGGTATGGAATCCGGCCTTGTCGCAAAACCAGCCGGCATCGCGCTTCCATGGACCACACCGCCAATCATCAGCGGCTTCCTAGCAACCGGTGGCAAAATATCCGGATCGATCATGCAAATCATCAATATCCTCGTTGCCATGCTCATCTACTGGCCATTTTTCAAAGTCTGGGATGCGCAAAAATATAAAGAAGAACAAGCTTTAACAAATGAAGAAGTTGGGAGTCCTAAAGCATGAAAAAATCATTGAAAATCGCAACAATCGGCGGTGGATCAAGCTACACACCCGAACTAATCGAAGGCTTCATCAACCGCTACGACGAATTACCAATCAGCGAACTATGGCTTGTTGATGTTGAAGAAGGCCGCGAAAAACTAGAAATCGTCGGCGCGTTAGCAAAACGAATGGTGGAAAAAGCCGGCGTCCCAATCCAGATTCACCTCACGATGGACCGCGAAGAAGCCTTAAAAAACGCCGACTTTGTAACGACACAATTTCGCGTTGGGCGTCTCGAAGCCCGGATGCTAGATGAAAGCATTCCGCTAAAATACGATGTCATTGGCCAAGAAACAAACGGCCCCGGCGGACTTTTCAAAGGATTGCGGACGATTCCAGTCATCCTCGACATTTGCCGTGACATCGAGCGCCTATGCCCAGACGCCTGGCTTGTCAATTTCACCAATCCAGCAGGAATGGTCACTGAAGCCGTGTTGCGCTACAGCAATATCACGAAAGTCGTCGGATTATGCAACGGTCCAATCGGCATCGAAAAAGGCATCGCCAAAGAACTCGGCGTCGACACATCCCGCATCTACGTAGAATTCGCAGGCCTTAACCACATGGTCTTCGCGAAAAACGTCTATCTCGACGGCAAAAACGTCACGCCCACTGTCATGGAAAAAATGACAAAAAACGAAGACGGCATTTCCCTAAAAAATATCGCAGACGTCGGCTGGGACCCGCTATTCCTAAATACGCTCGGCATGGTCCCAATCGGCTATCTACGCTATTACTACCAAACATCTATCATGCTCGCTGAACAAAAAGCTGCTGTTGCCAAAGAAGGAACCCGAGCAGAAGTCGTGAAGCGCGTCGAAACCGAACTTTTCGAACTATATAAGAATCTTGATTTGGCCGAAAAACCGAAACAACTCGAACAACGCGGAGGTGCCTATTACAGTGAAGCCGCTTGCAATTTAATCCATTCCATTTATAATGATAAGCGAGACATCCAAACCGTCAATACACGCAACAATGGCGCGGTGGCAGGCATTGATCCAGATTCCGCCGTCGAAGTAAACTGTGTCATTACCAGTCAAGGCCCGATTCCGCTAACAACGGGCCCACTTCCAATCGCGGTAAACGGCCTCGTCCAGTCCATCAAGTCCTTCGAGCGCCTAGCTGCAGAAGCCGCCGTGACAGGCGATTACAACACAGCATTACTCGCGATGACCATCAACCCACTCGTGCCAAGTGATGCGGTCGCGCACCAACTTTTAGATGAGCTACTCGAGGCACACCAAGCGTATTTACCACAATTCAATAAATAAAGAGAGGAAGATGGAACCAAGATGAACGCATTAAATTTGAAAGTACTAGCAGATTACGAAACGATGAGCGACGCAGCAACAGCGCTTGTCATCGAAACATTCCAACGCGCACCAGAAGGCCTATACTGTTTTGCCGGAGGAGACACACCAGTTGGCACATTACGCCGACTCGTTGCCGCCCACAAAGCCGGTGAAATCGACTTGCAAAAAGCCTATTTTGTAGAGCTTGACGAATGGGTAGGACTAGACGGAGACGACGAAGGCAGCTGCCTGAACTATCTCGAAACCGAACTCTTCGGCCCAGCACAAATCGACCCGTCCCATTACCACTACTTCCACGCCAAATCCGCCGATCTCGAAGGCGAATGCCGCGCAGCAGACCTATTCATAAAACAACACGGCGGACTCGAACTCATCTTACTCGGCGTAGGCGTCAATGGCCATCTCGGCTTCAATGAACCAGGCGTCAGCTTCGAAAACTACGCCCACATCATCGACCTCGACAGCACAACACAAAACGTCGGCCAAAAATACTTCACAAAAGAAGTCGACCGCACAAAAGGCATCACACTGGGCATAAAACACATTCTCGAAGCAAAAACGGCCATTCTAGTCGCAAATGGAGAGAAGAAACAAGTCGCAATCACCCATTTACTAGAAAAAAAAGTCACCGCTGAATGGCCAGTAACCGTTCTCAGAGAACACACCAATGCCAACATCTTTATCGATAAACTAGCCCATTCCTAATAAGAGAACCTTGCGCTAATAAAAGCCGGCGCAAGGTTTCTTTATGTAAATATTGAGTATTCTCCTAATATGTAGTATTCTTAAGAAAGAAATGATACATAAAAGCGTTATCAAATAAACAAATATGAAAAGGGAGAAAAGATCGAAATGGAGAGAAAAGACAATCTAGATTTGTTAAGGTGTTTATCGATTTTAATGGTCATCGTTATCCACGTATCCGCAACACATCTACTTGGAAATGCTGCTAAAATGAACACAAATTTCGATATCGCCAATTTTTACGATTCGATATCGCGCACAGCTGTGCCATTATTCGTGCTATTAAGCGGCTACTTCACATTACGAAAAAGCAAAAACCTAAAAATGTACTTCAAAAAACTAACATTAGGCTTAATCATCCCGACACTCGTTTGGATGGTGCTCTACGAAGTATTCGAATTCCTAGATGCAGGCGGTTGGAACGGCTTCATTCAATTCGTAAAAGACGGCGGATTATGGGGCTCATTCGACAACCTATTCCTAAACAATCTCGGCAGACATCTCTGGTTTATGCCGATGTTCATAGGGTTACAGATTCTAGCGCCACTACTTATCTTTATCCGAAAACAAATCGGTGAAGTAGCTTTCTTCATTCTCGGTCTATTTTTCCTAGCAGTCGGACTACTCGAAGCCTTTTTCGCATTCCGAGGAACAGACATGATCATCGCCAACGTACTCAGCTGCGTACTCTATCTCGGCTACTTCATCCTTGGCTACAGCTTACCAAAAACCATCCTATCCCGATTAAAAAAAGTAATTTGGTTTGCATTTTTCGCGCTTAGCACAGCAGCCATCTACTTTCTCACCAACTGGGCTATGGAAAATCGCGCAGACATCAGCTTTAAACCACTCTACTTCTACGATTACCTATCAATAGTTGTCGTCATCGCAGCGTTTTCACTCTTCATGCTATTCACCAAGATCCAGATCCGCAACACCGGCTTACAAAAAATATCGCGTAGCATCACACCACACATCTTCTTCATCTATTTCGTACACCTCATCATTCTGCGCTACGTCACACGATTCTTCGCAGAAATAATGCCAGTAGAAGATCACTTATCGTGGGCCATTCCACTTATGAGCATCATCATTTTCATCCTATCCTACCTCAGCAGCCTCCTATTCAGCACGCTAAAATCACTATTCGTAAAAAAGAAACAACCGGGACCACTAGATTTTAAAATGACGAACTCCCCGATCGAAAAAGTATAGCAAAAAGAGTTTGAGTATCGTTCCTAATCAGGACGCGTACCCAAACTCTTTGCTATTTCACCGTTACATAAATAGTTTTTTCCGTCGTCAATCCGTAAAAATTCGAAGCCGTATACGTTACGAAATATTTACCAGGAACATCCGAATTCAAATCACTGCTTTTCACGTGTAAGAAAATTCGAATATCGCCAGCAAGTTCATCAAACGCCGATACATTCGTCCAATAATCGAAAAAAGTTCCGCGAGTAATGCTTGCATCCTCCGCTTCGATAATCGGTCTAGCAACAACATTCACTTCGACGCGACGCTCTTTCCAACGACCGTCACCAGCAATGGCGCGATACGTCACGTGATACGTTCCAACTTTATGTGTATCCACATCATTTTCAGTCACGAAAATGGAATTTGTTAAATCCGTGTGATTATCATCATCATACGCAGTTAAAGAAATCGGTGGCATCATTGGATCAAAATCGCTATGCTTCTCAATGAAATACCGGTGCGCATGCAAAGAAATACCTTTAATACGATCACTGCCAGAAATCGCAAGTTTATTCTTATGCGGAATTGTTTTCGCTTTTGCCGAGTGGTGGGCAAGACTTGCAGGAAGGACAAGCATTAGAGCGGATGTAACGAGGGCAGTTGTGGTCATTTTTTTATACATGTGTGTTCACTCCTAAGTTATCTTATACACTTATTATACAGCAAAATGGTATTAAATAGTGTTAACAAATTAACAAAAATTGTGGCGATAATGTGTACTTTTCGACATAAAATAAAGACGCAGCGTTTTTATAAACGCCGCGCCTGGAATCATCTTATTTATTTTGGAAGAACAGTGGTAAATGCTCTTTGTGCGCTTCCAGTAACTCGTCAAGTAAAATACGAGCATCTGTATCGCTTGGTACGAGAGGGTTCACCGTCATAGCTAACAACGCTTTATCGTAATCGCCAGTTACCGCAGCATCGACAGTCAAACGTTCCACTGTCTTGATTTGCTGGATAATCCCGTTAATCGCAACAGGAAGGTGACCGCTTGCGAGTGGAATCGGACCTTGACGCGTAATCACGCAGTTCGTTTCAATCGCAGACTCAGGATCGATATCCAAAATCGCACCATTATTGCGCGTATTCACGATTTGAATATCCCGTTTATCATTATAAATCGAGTTAATCAAGTTACACGCCGCTTCACTATAATAAGCACCGCCACGTTGTTCCAATTGTTTCGGTTTATCCGTCAAATTCACATCTTTATACAACTCGAAAAGTTCCGCTTCGACATTTTTCACGACTTCGGCACGCGTGCCATGTTTTTCATACGCGGCTTGTTGATCTTCCAGCTGCGTACGGGTTTGCCAGTAGTAGCGCAAGTAATCGATTGGAATCATGTTTAAAGTGCGTAAGAACGTTGCATCCCAACCAGTTGCGTTAATATTTTTCAGCGTTGAGCCAGATTCGCCCTCGGTCATTTTAGTCACAACCTCAGCGGTTACATCTTCGCCATCTTTATAAACCGTTTTCGCGAAAACCATATGATTCAAGCCGACAAATTCCACATAAATTTCCGTATGATCCACGCCTAGAATATCCGCAATGTTTTTCTCAATGCCGATTGGGCCGTTACATAAACCAACTACTTTATTGATATTACTGTAACGCAACACGGCTTCTGTAACCATTCCTGCAGGATTCGCAAAGTTAATCAACCAGGCATTCGGACAAAGACGCTCCATATCCTTACAAATATCAAGAATAATGGGAACCGTCCGGAACGCTTTAAACATCCCACCAGGACCATTCGTTTCTTGACCAACAACACCGTGCGAGTTCGGAATACGTTCATCTTTCACACGCGCATCCAATTGTCCCACGCGTAATTGTGTTGTTACGAAATCCGCATCTTTCAACGCTTCCTCACGATCCATCGTCAAATGTATTTCCATATCCACGCCAGCTTTTTCAACCATCCGCTTCGCTAAATTACCAACGATTTCGAGTTTTTCCTTACCAGCAGGCACGTCGACAAGCCACAGTTCACGTACTGGGAGTTCCTTTTGACGTTTGATGAAACCTTCAATTAATTCGGGAGTATAACTTGAGCCACCGCCGATTGTAGCGATTTTAATACCTTTAGCCATCATTTTTTCCTCCAATATATTTAAGATTTGATTATGTTTTGTTTAACGCTTTCTTCTCCCATAGTATAGGCTGAAAATGAAAAAATAGCTATTAATTCGCGAGTATTTGTTAAGGATTTTTGAAGTTGGAAATTGTTCCTTTTATGTAACGCCTTGTCACATCGGATGGCATCGTGCTAAAATAGTGATATAAAGAAGATCGGGGGCATCAAAATGCTTTTTTTAGATAAAACGATTGAACTGAACGACACCGAAATGACTATTTATAATTATATCGCGACGAATTTAGACACCGTCACGTATATGCGGATTCGTGATTTAGCGGATGCGACACATGTTAGCACCACTACGATTCTGCGTTTTTGTCGCAAGTTTGACTGTAGCGGTTTTTCCGAGTTTCGGGTGAAGTTGCAGATGTATGCGCAAGAGCGGACGAAGATCAACGTCGACATGTCGGACGAAACAACGTATATCGATTTCCTGAAGCGAACGGCGCAACCAGAATTCAAAGCGAACATTGCTGCGTCTGCGAAAATTTTGCGCGATGCCGAATTAGTCTTGTTTGTTGGCATCGGCTCATCAGGCATTATCGCGGAGTACGGCGCGCTCTATTTTTCTTCGTTGTTCACGTTGGCGCTCCACATCGAAGACCCGCTAAATCACCCATTTTACCACTTGTCGAGCAAATTATCCGATAAAATATGCATGATCGCGATTTCCGTTTCAGGCGAAAACGAGGACATCATTAAATACATCCACCAACTCAAAATGCAAAAATGCAAAATTATCACAATCACAAATAGCGCGAAGTCAACGATGGCGAAATTATCTGATGCGAATATTGCCTACTATATAAATAAAGAAATGTACCAAGAAGCGGACATCACCTCCCAGCTCCCAGCGATTTACACCGTGGAATGCATCGCGCGCGAAATCCGAACACAACTCGATCGCGAAGGTAAATAAGGGAAAACCCTGAGAGATTCGCGGGACATGATATGGTATGATAAATGTTGTATACCATTTTTTAGGGGGGATTAAGAATGACGACGATTACAGAGGAACAAAAACAAATCGTGAAATCCACAGCACCAATTTTAAAAGAACATGGGAAAGAGATTACATCGATTTTTTATAAAAAGATGTTTGCGGCGCATCCAGAACTGCTGAATTATTTCAACCTTACGAATCAAGAAATTGGAACGCAGCCGTTAGCGTTGGCGAACACCGTTTATTTAGCAGCAGAAAATATTGAGCAATTAGAAGTGCTACTGCCACAAGTCAAAACCATCGCACACAAACACCGCAGTCTAACGATTAAAGCAGAACACTATCCAATTGTCGGCGAATACTTATTAAAAGGAATCGCGGAATATTTAGGCGACGCGGCAACACCAGAACTCTTGGACGCTTGGGGCGCAGCATACGGCATTATTGCTGACATTTTCATCGAAGTCGAGCAGGAGATGTACGACGCGCTGGGCGACGAGCGAAACCGTGATTTTATCGCCTTCAAAATTATTGAAAAACGCCAGATTGCACCGAATATTTTTACATTAAATCTAGCTCGAAATGATGGTAGCGAACTAGTCGATTTCACGCCAGGGCAATATATATCGCTACGTGTGAAACTGAATGAGTTATTTCACAATCGCCAATACAGTTTGACGAAAGCGTTTGATGGAAAAAGCTATCAAGTCGCGATCAAACAGGAAAATGAGAAAGATCCAGCTGGCGTCGTTTCCAATCATATTTTTGAGAATTACGAAGTTGGAGACACGATACTTGCGACGCTTCCAGCAGGAGATTTCGAATTAGATAAAACGGCGAGTAGCCACGTTTTCATCGCGGGAGGCATTGGGATAACACCGATTGCGGCGATGATTGACAGTTTAGAAGCAGCAAACGAGGCGCAGTTGATACATTGCGTGAGGTCGAAAGAGTACGCCGTATTTGCAGAAGAATTTCGCATGAAGCTAGGCGCGAAATATCACTTATTTTCCAATAGATATGTGACAAAAGCTGATTTAGTTGAAATGGTGAAACAAGGAGCGGCGATTTATTTATGCGGGCCTGTGCCTTTTATGAGTGCAGTTGAAAAGATTTTATTAGAATTAGGGCACAAGCAGTTGGATATTCATTTTGAAGCATTCCAGCCAATGTTGAGTTTAATAAGATAGATAAAATATAAGTCCCAATTTAAGCATTATCAAGCTATGACCTAGGCTGGATAATGCTTTTTTGTGTCTAATATTGTGTCAAGCGCTATGTGCTTTTTAAAGGGTATAGTTCTATACTCATTCATGAAGGTCATATCAATTTAAAGTATAATTGTGGTAATCTTATATTTTGGTCTTAGGGTTATCTTCGTTAAATTGCGGTATAAATTTATAAACAGAATAATTGTCGCTAAAAATACATATTTGAGGTCTCTTAAAGGGAAGTATAGTGTTTTTTGAAAATAGCATTATTGTTATGATTTGTTTATTGATACGAATTGCAAAGATACGTGTCCTGATAAATAAGGAGGAGTAAATAGTAATGAAATTAAAAAAAATAGGGGTAACAACTGTGGTGATGTTAGTATGCACTGTATTACCAATACAGCCTTTTGTTTCGGCATCAGAAAACCTAGCGATATATTCAACAAGAGGAGAGGATAAATTAAAAGAAATACAAAAAGCGGTTTCAAGTGCTACACTTCAAAGCAATCTTACCAAACCTTTAGAAATTCCCAAATTAGCTGCTGATAATGAAACTATTCAATTAGTCAATGGTAGCTTTGAGAATCCTGTTATTGATAAAACTTATGCGCTTTTAGACGCATCTCTAGTACCTGGCTGGAATACGACGGCTGTGAGTAATTTAATAGAGATACAGCGTAATTATGGAGGTGTTAAGGCAGCAGATGGTGATCAACATGCGGAATTAAACTCTGATTCTGTAGCGGCACTATACCAAGATGTAGAAACTATACCAGGAAAAACTATTCGCTGGAAGGTTTCACATAGAGGTAGAAGTGGTATTGACACAGCGGTTGTGAAATTCGGGGCCCCAGATAAAGACCTATCACTGATTACAACGATGAGCTCTGGTAATAAAGCATGGGTCAATTATCAAGGAACATATACAATTCCAGAAGGGCAGACCGTAACTCGCTTTGAATTTGAGGCTATTTCAACAGCTGATGGGAATAAAGGGAGCGGTAATTTTATAGACGACATTGTATTCTCGACGCCATCTGTTCTTAGGATGAGTGATTCAGTGGCACAAGCAAGTATCAAGAAAAATGATACAACAATATATGAGGTTAGTTTAAATAATACAGGTGGCATGGATGCGGGGAATGTCAAACTTGAAATTCCGTTACCAGAGCAACTCGCTTATATTCCAGATTCTGTGTCAGTGGATGGTAATGTGACAAATGACGTGACATATGATGCTTTATCTCATACGGTATCCGTTCATCTAGACAAAGTAAACGTGAATTCTACATCTGTCGTTAGCGTTGGTGTTAAGGCTTTAACCGTAACAAATAATGAAGTTAATATAAAAACAAAAGTTTTATATGAGGACGATGGATTTAAAGATGCAGAGTATTCTGCTAGTTCAACTGGTACAGACTTGATGATTGTTACTGGGGAATTTCCGGTAATCAGATGTTCTGATACGACAATAAAAAAAGGAAAATTATTTAATTCTCTTGCTGGCGTGAGTTCATCTGATTTAGAAGACGGCGATTTGACAAATAAAATCAAGATAGTCGAGAACACAGTTAATACTGCGGTAGTTGGAACGTACTACGTGACTTATAGCGTAACCGATTCAGACGATAACACAACAACAAAAACAATCGCTGTAACGGTGACAAGCAATGATGCGCCTACAATTTCAGCGACAGACAAGACCTTGAAAAAAGGTAGCATGTTTGATCCAAAAGTGGGCGTGACAGCAACCGATACAGAAGATGGCAATCTCACTCCAAAAATTTCAGTGATAGCAAACGATGTCAACACAAGCGAAGTCGGGACATATCACATAACCTATAGTGTCACAGACTCAGACGACAATACGACGACAAAAACAGTCACTGTGACAGTAACAAGTAATGATGCACCTATCATCGAAGCATCCGATGTTGTACAGCACATCCACAAGGCATATAACGTGAAAAAAGATGTGACAGCATCCGATACAGAAGACGGTGATATCACTAATAAAATCATTGTTACGAGCAACGATGTCGATACAGAAAAAGTGGGTGTGTATCACGTGACGTATAGCGTGACGGATTCAGATGATAATACAACAACGAAGACGATTCAAGTGACCATTTTGACAAATGATGCACCGGTAATTACGACAAACGATGACTATTTGAAAGTTGGGGATATATTTAACCCAATGGTCGGCATCACAGCGAGTGATTTGGAAGATGGCGACTTAACAGATAATATTAGTATTATATCAAACAATGTCAACATGGAATCAGAAGGTCAGTATGCAGTGGTTTATTCTGTCACAGATTCTGATAACAATACAACAAGCGTTACGCGCCATGTCTATGTCAGAACGAACGATAAACCTGAAATTCACGTATCTGATCAGACCATCAAAGCAGGTTTGCCCTTTGACCCAAAAGCCATTGTTTCGGCGAGTGATTTAGAAGACGGAGACGTGACGCACTCTATAGAAATTGTTTCTAATGACGTGAATACAGCTGTTACAGGGACATATCACATTACGTATAGTGTGACAGATTCTGATAAAAACACAACGACCAGAACAATCAAGGTCACCGTTCTGACTAATGAAAAACCAATGATTATCGCCACAAATCGTATTGTCAAAGCACATTTTCCATTTGATCCAATGTTGGGTGTTTCAGCGAGTGATTTGGAAGATGGCGATCTGAGTCCTGCAGTTAAAATCATCGCAAACGATGTGAACATTGATGTACCAGGAGATTATCATATCACGTATAGCGTGCTCGATTCTGATGGCAACACAACGGAACAAACATACACGGTGACCGTTTTGACGAATGAAAAACCAGTCATCCATGCGAACGACATCACGCTAACATTTGGCCAAGCCTTCGATCCAATGGCGGGCGTGACGGCAGAAGACTTAGAAGATGGCGACATTACCAGTCAAATCCAAGTCATCAGTAATGACGTCAATCCGAATGTAGCAGGCATCTACCACGTAACGTACAGCGTGACAGACAGCGACGGCAACGAAACACAGTTCACCATCACCGTCCTTGTTGGCGCGCAACCGATCGTACCGGTAGATCCAATCTCACCAGTGGCACCCGCTGTTCCAACAACACCAGCGAAACCAAGCCCAAGCGTGAAACCAGCACCATCCGCAAGCCCAGTTGTCCCAGTGAAAGTGGCACAACCAACGAAAGCAGCACCGACCAACGCATTACCAACAACAGGCGATAGCGACACCACATCCACTGTTCTTTTTGGAGGCTTACTAGCCGCACTTGGCGCGCTTTTCTTGCGTAGAAAAAAATAAGGATATAGCAAAAGTAGCACAAACACGATTCTAGACGTGTTTTGTGCTACTTTTTTGTTATTATAAGAAACCGCAATACACACTCAAGATTTTATTTTCAAAAAATTAGTGAAATTCAGCACGATAAGAAGTATAATAGAATCTATCAACTAAAAAAGGAGCTGGATTTATTGAAAGCAATTTTAACAGTTATCGGGAAAGACAACGTTGGTATCATCGCCGGCGTCAGCAATGAGCTTAGCGAGCTCGAAATCAATATTTTAGATGTATCGCAGACGATTATGGATGGCTATTTCACCATGATGATGATGCTTGACCTCAGCACGACGACAAAGGCATTTGACGAGGTAAAAGAGCAACTTGCAAAAAAAGGCACGGATCTACAAGTCAAAGTCAGCATTCAACGCGAAGAAATATTCAATTCAATGCATAAACTATAAGGAGGTGCGGATATGGAGACGAAACAAATCCTAGAAACAATTCGAATGATTGAAGAAGAAAAACTAGACATTCGAACAATAACGATGGGAATTTCACTGCTTGATTGCATCGATAGTGACGGCGAGAAAGCACGCGCGAAAATATACGAAAAAATCACTACATATGCAGAAAAACTGGTCGAAACAGGCGAACAGATTGAATCTGAATTCGGGATACCAATTATCAATAAACGGATATCTGTGACGCCAATCGCGATTATTGCAGGCGCTTCTGCGGACAAAGATTATGTTGCTTTTGCCAAAACACTAGATGATGCGGCGAAAAAAGTCGGCGTCAATTTTATCGGTGGATTCTCGGCCTTAGTGGAGAAAGGGTACACAAAAGGCGATGCGATTTTGATTGCGTCGATACCTGAGGCGCTTGCACAAACAGAACGTGTTTGCTCTTCGGTAAATATTGGATCCACACGAACAGGAATCAACATGGACGCCGTTCGAGACATGGGCGAAGTCATCAAGAAAACCGCCGAATTGACGATCGATACACAAGGCCTTGGCTGCGCAAAACTAGTCGTGTTCGCAAATGCAGTAGAAGATAATCCCTTCATGGCAGGCGCTTTTCACGGAGTTGGTGAGGCCGATTGCGTCATCAACGTCGGGGTTAGCGGACCCGGAGTTGTCAAGCGAGCGATTGAAAAAGTAAAAGGCGAGAGTTTTGATAAAGTTGCTGAAATGGTCAAACAAACCGCTTTCAAAATCACGCGAATGGGCGAACTCGTTGGACAAGAAGCATCCAAGCGTCTAGGCGTACCATTTGGCATTGTAGACTTGTCCCTTGCACCAACCCCAGCCGTCGGAGATTCCGTCGCACACGTCTTGGAGGAAATGGGCCTCGAAACCGTTGGGACACACGGAACAACCGCCGCGCTCGCCCTTCTAAACGATGCCGTCAAAAAAGGCGGAGTTATGGCATGCGGTCACGTCGGCGGGCTGAGTGGCGCGTTCATACCCGTTTCAGAAGATATTGGCATGATCGAAGCGGTCAATAATGGCTCACTAAACCTAGAAAAATTAGAAGCGATGACAGCGATTTGCTCCGTAGGCCTTGACATGATTGCGATTCCAGGAGACACACCAGCAACCACCATAGCTGCCATGATTGCCGACGAAGCAGCAATTGGAGTCATCAATAATAAAACAACAGCCGTTCGGATCATTCCCGCAGAAGGAACAAAAGTTGGTGATATGGTCGAATTTGGCGGTTTGCTTGGAACAGCTCCCGTTATGAAAGTAAATAAAAATTCATCCGCCGAATTCATTGCACGTGGTGGGAGGATTCCAGCACCGATCCACTCCTTCAAAAACTGAGGCGGAGCGAAGCGAGGAATGCTCAGATGCTAGGCAAAGCCGAGCACCGAAGCGGAGTGTACGATTTGTACACGAGCATCGGAGCACAGGCTTTAACGACGCAGGTGAGCGTTCCTCGCTTCGCTCTGGTTTGGTGGTGTATTCAAAGAATATTGGTTTTTCAATGTACTAAAATCCAAAAGGTTGCATCTCATTCTAAAATAGTTCATAATGGAACTATACCAAATGGAACTAATGTCAAAGGAAGTGGTTTTTTGTCGGATTTACAACAAGCAGGAGATGTTATTAAGGCGGTCGTTAGTATCAATAATACGCTTGTCCAGATTACTCGGAAATATGAATCAGAGCTTGGTTTGACATTTTTGCAGTTGGCGATTGTGAATACCATTCGTTTTCATGAGGGTGGGACGTTGAAGCAAGTAACTGAGCAATTATCGCTGTCAAAAAGTACCGCGAGTACCCAGGTTGATCAGCTTGTCGTAAAGGGTGTGATTCACCGGGAAACTTCAAAAATAGATCGTCGAGAAACCGTGCTCAGCCTCACAGAACGAGGTGCTCATGCGGCGCAAAAAAGTATCACCATTTTACCGTTTTATCAAGTAACTACGGAACAACTTCGGGCAAAAGAGCCTGAGGATGTCCAGAGCCTCATCGAAACATTAGGGCAGCTACTGGAAGAGTTGCAACATTTGAAAGGGGAGAGGAAATAATGGCAATGTTAACTACTATTTTCATTCTAATCGTGGCGCTACTGCATTTCTATATTATGTACTTCGAAATGTTTGCCTTCACGAAACCAAGAACATTGAAAACCTTCAACATGACAAAAGAAAAAGCGGAAAATGGAAAAGAACTTGCGGCAAATCAAGGTTTGTATAATGGTTTTCTAGCGGCTGGCCTCGTTTGGAGTGTGCTATATCCAGACCCAGCTATCGGCCTGCAAATTGCGATTTTCTTCCTAAGTTGTGTCGTCATCGCGGCGCTTTATGGTGCGGCAACCGTGTCCAAACGCATCTTTTTTGCGCAAGGGATGCCAGCGATTATCGCGCTAATTTTGACAATCATCACGATGTGAAAAAAACGACATGAGACCAGCTCTCATGTCGTTTTTCGCGCCACCAATCGAAATTCCAGCTCCTGCAAAGGCTCATCCTTATCATCCAGTCGATTCGAAATAATCCGAAACGCATTCTCAGCCTGCAAATCAATCGGATAATGAATCGTCGTCATATCGAACAAGCGCGCCACATTATTCGTATCATCAAAACCAACGACCGCCACATCCTCAGGAACCCGAATCCCAATCCGCCGCGCCTCCGCAATGAATCCCGACGCCAAATAATCCGTCGGGCACAAAATCGCGTCAGCCTTCACATCCTGCGCCAACCACCAATGCGCAATCTCCTCGCCATGCGTAATCCGCCCCTTATTATAAAAATGCTCCATCTCATTCGCATCCAACCCATACTTCTCGCAAAAATCAGCAAAAGCCCGCATCCGGCCACGCGTATTTTTCCCAGACATCCGTCCATAAATATTCACAATGCGTCGATATCCTCTAGTATACAAATGTTCCAAACCGAGCATATAACCATCATATTGATCCATAAAAACCGACGCCACTTTTTGCAGTTCCACCCGTTCCCACGTCACAATCGGTCCATATTTCGCATAGCCCTCAATCACATCCCAAGGACTCACCCGCAACACAAAAACAAGCGCATCCAACTGCTTATGCCGCAACATTTCAAGTGCTTCCAGTTCCCGCGCCTGATCCCCATTCGTCACAAAAACAGTCACATTATAGCCCTCACTCTGCGCCGCCATCGAGAAACTCCGCAGAAAAACGCCCATCGAACTATCAAACGTCAACGCCACAATCCCGAGCATCATCGTTTTTCCCTTTTTGAGAGAAACCGCATTTCGATTCGGCGCATAATCAAGCTGATCCACAATCTTTTGCACCTGCGCCCGCGTCTCATCACTCACATAGCCACGCCCACTCACAACCCGAGAAACAGTCGCCGCAGAAACCCCAGCCAATTTTGCGATATCCTGAATATTTGCCATTCGACCCAACTCCTTACCATCAGTTCCCCTCCAGTATACCGCAAATTTCTCCCTAATCAAAAAGTTTTTAAATAATCCTTGACCTGTAATGCATTACATAAACTACAATGAAGACGAGCAGAAATAAGAAAACGCTTTACAAAATTTCAGGAGGTATGTGTAAATGAAGAAAGGCGTAAAAATCGTAACCATTGGTGGAGGATCAAGCTACACTCCAGAACTAGTAGAAGGATTTATTAAACGTTTCGACGAATTACCAATCAGAGAATTATGGCTAGTCGACATTGAAGCAGGCCGTGAAAAATTAGAAATCGTTGGCGCAATGGCAAAACGTATGGTGGAAGCAGCCGGAATTGACTGCGAAGTACACCTGACACTCGATCGCCGTGCCGCGTTAAAAGATGCAGACTTCGTAACAACACAATTCCGCGTAGGCTTACTTGACGCACGTATTAAAGATGAAAGTATCCCATTAAAACACGGCATTATCGGCCAAGAAACAAACGGAGCAGGAGGCATGTTCAAAGCATTCCGCACAATACCAGTTATCCTAGGCATCGTAGAAGATATGAAAGAACTATGCCCAAACGCGTGGCTTATCAACTTCACCAACCCAGCAGGAATGGTAACAGAAGCCGTTCTTCGCTACGGAAAATGGGAAAAAGTCATCGGTCTATGTAACGTTCCAATCGGCGCCATCAAAAGTGCATCCGACGTCCTCAAAAAACCAGAAGAAGACCTATTCTTCAAATTTGCCGGAATCAATCACTTACACTGGCACCGCATTTTCGATAAAGACGGCACAGAGCTAACAGAACAAGTTATCGACGGCCTATACGCACCAGACGCAAACCCAGACAAAGTCGTAGAAAACATCAAAAATATGCGCTTCCTATATGAACAAGTTCGTAATCTAAAAATGTTGCCATGCCCATATCACCGTTACTACTATATGACAGACGACATGCTGGCAGAAGAACTAGAAGCATTCAAAACAGAAGGAAGTCGCGGCCAAGTCGTAAAACGCTTAGAAGAAAGTCTATTCGAACTTTACAAAGATCCAAATTTAGACCACAAACCAGAAGAATTATCCAAACGCGGCGGCGCTCATTACAGCGATGCAGCCTGCGAAATCATCAACTCAATCTACAATAATAAAGGCACGATGATGGTTGTATCCACACGCAATAACGGAGCAATCGACGACGTACCATACGATAGCGCCATCGAAATCACAAGCGTTATCCGCGCACACGGAGCAGAGCCAGTCAACTTCGGAAAGTTCCCACCAGCACAACGCGGCCTACTGCAAGTCATGAAAGCAATGGAAGAGCTGACAATCGAAGCAGCCGTAACAGGAAGCTACGATACAGCACTCCAGGCATTCACACTAAACCCACTAGTTCCAAGCGGCGACATCGCCCAAACGGTGCTAGACGAGTTACTTGAAGCTCACAAAGAACACCTACCACAATTCTTCACAAAAGTAGAAGCATAAAATAGTCATCAAAAACACACAAGTCATCGCGGCTTGTGTGTTTTTATGCAATTCAATTTCGCCATAAAATCAAGATTGTGAAATTAAATTACAAAATAGAAATATAGGTATCACATTAAAAGTCTATACATACCAAGTGTGTACAGCGTTTTTTCTCTTTACACAGAATGTTCCTATGTGTGTAAACGCTTCATATTCACAAAAGAATCCAGTCATATGAAGCGCTTCCAGTATATTTTATCCCTTTTAAAAACTTGGCACGCTTTTTGCATTATAGTTAAGTGAATCCATAAAACCTTAATCCGAATACGAGAGGAGGACATCCCTAGCCATTCACAGGTCGCATGGAGGTTGTTCGCATTCAGTCGCTAAAAAGCAGACAAAATCAATAAACTCGAAAAGCAAAAAAGGGTAGCAGTTTAAACGAGTTTATTTCGAGGAATGCCGATAAACCACAAATCGTTTCAAAATAGGGAGGATAATTATGAACGGACTAACTAATTTTTTAGAAAAGTATTTCGTACCAGTTGCAGCTAAAATCGGCTCGCAAAAGCATTTAGTCGCGTTACGTGATGCATTCATTTCAACAATGCCTATCACAATGGCCGGCTCAATCGCAGTTCTTTTAAATGCATTTTTCAGGGATTTCCCAACGTCATGGGGTTGGACAGGATTTGTCGAAGCCATGCAGCCACTTATTGGTGTCAATGGATATGTTTGGGCAGCGACTCTTGCAATCGTTTCCTTAGTATTCTCGGTCTCATTAGGTTATAACTTATCGAAAGTGTATGAAGTTGACCGCTTAGCCGGTGCACTTGTTTCACTTGCAGCATTCGTTATGAACTTGTCACAAACAGTAGCAGTAGATCCAATCAAAAACGCGATCTTAGCAGCTAATCCAAAAGCAGACGTTTCGATGATTCAACCAGTTTGGGGATTCCTTGATTTAAACCAAGTGAACGGTACTGGTTTGTTTACAGCCATGTTATTCGGTTTTATTTCTACTATTATCTACGCAAAATTAATGCGTGCCAACATCACTATCAAAATGCCAGACTCCGTACCGCCAGCAGTAAGTAAAGCATTCGCAGCGATTATTCCTGCGTTAGTAGCCCTTTACATCTGTGCGATCATCGACTGGTCATTTGTAAAACTTACAGGTCTTGACGTTATCACTTGGATTTCTAAAACAATTCAAGAACCGTTACTTGCCTTGTCACAAGGTTACGGCGCAGTATTATTAGTAACATTCCTAGTTCAATTACTATGGTTCTTCGGTATTCACGGACCAAACGTACTGGCTCCAGTTCTAGAATCACTTTGGGGTACAGCACAACTTAACAACATTAACGAAGCAGCAAAAGGTGTTGCAGGGTCAGATCTTCCATACCAATGGGTTCGTGGTTCTTTCGATGCTTACGTATGGATGGGTGGTTCAGGTGGTACACTTGTACTTATCATCGCCCTACTCATGTTCTCTAAACGAGCGGACTCGAGAACCGTCGCAAAACTATCACTCGGGCCTGGTATATTCAATATCAATGAACCGATCATGTTCGGTTTACCGATTGTATTAAACTCTATCTACCTCATTCCATTTATCATTGCACCAATGGTAATGGTAACAGTAGCTTACTTTGCAACAACACTTGGACTCGTTGCCCCAGTTAAAATCGCCGTGGTATGGGTAATGCCACCGCTAATAAACTCATTCCTTGCAACCGGAGGAGACTGGATGGCGCCTGTCATATCGCTCATAAATATGGTAATAGCCTTCTTGATCTGGGTACCATTCGTTATTACAGCGAACAAGGTTGGTGTCCCCGAAGAAGAAATGAAAGCCTAATGTCTTTCAGCGGAACGACAAACGCTCATCTTCGTCGTTAAAAGTTCCGTTCCGATGCTCTCGTACAAGTCGTACACTCCGCTTCGGTACTCACTTTTGCCTAGAATCTAAGCATTTGTCGTCCCGCTGAGGTTTGGAGGCACGAAGTGGCTTTGTTTAGGAATAAGATCAAATATAAAAGATTAATTTTTAGTGAATTTGAGAATGTTTCAAGTTAGGTCGAAATATGGGAAATCTTGCTTTGAACGAAGAGCCTGAATTTAGACTTACGCAAATCGAGCGAAAGCGTTTGTATTCCGGGAGTTTTGTAGAAGCCGGAAGCGGAGCATACGACTGTATGTGAGAACCGGAAGTCTGCTAAACTCCCGGAATGCGAACGCTTGCCGCCGATTTATTAGGAAGATACTCAAAACTTCACCATTATGTGAAATCGTGTTTAGATGATTCTTTACACTCCACACACCGAAAAGTATAATAAAGGTAATACGTAGAAGGAGGTAATGAAAATGATCGTAATTAGTAGTCCTATGAAACGAGATTTTTTTGTAGAAACATTGGAGAATTATAATGAGAATGGTGTCACTTTTAAAAAGGTGGACGAAAAAGGGATTAAACTATACTTCGAAACGACTGCCGAAGATGAAGAAGCTGCGGTTAGAATCGCGAAGGATGTTATGAAAGCAACGGATATTGGCGCTGTTCTTTACTTCCAGGTTACTGTGGAGTAATGATGAAAAGCGCTGCAAACGGACTATTTATAATGAGCCTTGGCTTAATTATTATCGTGTTCAGTCCTACGATGGGCGGTAACTCGACTAATTTGCCAATGATGTTTACCGGAATTTTAGTAGTTATTCTTGGGGGCCTGATGGTTTTCCTGAAAAAGAAGAAAGACAAGAAATCATAAAAGGGAGATGGCGTTATGAACGTTTCCAAAAAGCTATACATCTCGCAAAAAGAATGTTTTCATACAATCGCAAAGTCTGTTATCTATGACGTCAAGCAAGCAACTGGAAAAAACCTGCCGATGCAAAAGTTAAAAGGGCTGAAGTATCGCAGAACGATGTCCAATGGAGCTGCAGTTGAAACCAAGATTACCGAGTTTCAATTTCCAAATGTCTACCAATTCGAAACAACAAGTCGCGTAAACCTTCATCGGACAACGTATACAGTCACTGAAATTAGTGATCATGTCTGTGAAGTCACTTATAAAGAAGAAATTGAAGCTGAGAAGTGGATGCAGAAAATGAACAATATGCTGGTAGGTACCATTTTCGCATTTTTGAGGAAAAAAAGGGTAACGCGTTTGCTGAAAGCCATGGAAGATTCGGTGATTACAGCGAGCAAATAAAAGGGGATCATCAGGCGGTATTACCCCAATAATTGTGGTATCCCAAGTGCCATCAATAAGAAATATCGCTTTTTGATATAGAACAAGAGCAGTGAGGCATGTCTCACTGCTCTTGTTCGTGGCGTTTGTACTCTATTTTTCACTATAGTATAATACGTAAGAAAGATGAAAGCGGAAAAAACATAGCTTTTTAGGCTACAGAGGAGATTTTTTATTATGACTGCACCAGAAAAGAGGAAACAACCAAAGCATCCATATCTAGTTAGATCACTCAGAACACTAGGTCTTGGGCTCATCCTATCCGTTATTTTGCACGTGTTACTAGACGCATCGCTCAGTGGCTTCAACTTATCAGCCACCTTTGACATGATCAAAACCTATCCAATTCCATTTTTGCTAGGAATCTTAGTTCTTATGCTAGTCTACCTATTCCTTATTTCGCTTATCGGAAACGTGTGGGCGAGTAGCACGATTTTTGTCGGTACTTCCATCGTTGTAGCGTTCGCAAACAATCAGAAATTCTTGGAACGTGGTGAACCGCTTTACCCACAGGAATTCGAAATGATCACACAATGGCGTTTTATGCTTTCGATGCTCTCCACCTGGCTCGTGATACTCCTTTTCCTCGGAATCGCTATCATCATCGCCATCGCCTGGATACTCGACCGCTACTCCCGAAAAATTTCAGCCAAGTACTACGGCCGCGATTTCAAATACTGGGATCGGAAAACGCTTATTATTCGCGTAGCAGGGCTCATTTTCAGCGGGGTTCTCCTGTTCTCACTCACGAACTTCCAAAGCTCGGATAATTGGCTCAGAAAGGCGTACAACATCGATGCCCAGTGGAAAGACGTTGATCCGAAAGAAAGCTATCAACAATATGGCTTTGTTGGTGGCCTCATTTACAGTGCAACAGCAAATATTATGGACAAACCTGTCAACTACACCGAATCTCACATCAAAGATATCACGAAAAAATACAGTAAAATAGCAGACCAAATCAATGCAACCCGCAAAAATAAACCAATGGATGACGTCAATATCGTCTACGTTATGAGCGAAAGTTTCAGCGATCCGACACGATTACACGGCGTAACAACCTCATCAGACCCAATCCCAGAAACCCGCAAAATTATGGAGAAATACCCATCCGGATATAGTTTGTCACAAGGATACGGCGGCGGCACAGCCAACATCGAATTCGAAGCCTTAACAGGACTTTCTATGTATAATATTAACCCGCAAATCACATCACCATATCAGATGTTCCTATACCAAAAAGAAAATTTCCCATCCTTGGTGAGTTCGTTAAAACAAAATAACTATGAAACAATCGCGATTCATCCATTTAAACCATCTTTCTACAGGCGCACAGACGTATACAATGCATTAGAATTCAACAAGTTCATCAGTCGAGATGAAATGCAGCACACAGAGACGCTGGACGATAGCGAGTACATTTCAGACGCATCTGCATTTCAAGAAACATTAGACCAACTAAGAGCGCATAAAACATCAACTTTCATCCACCTTGTGACGATGCAAAATCACATGACATACTGGGATAAATACATCAATACAATCGGTGTAGAAGGCGTACCAGAGAAAAACAAGCAAACTGTAGAAACCTATCTTCAAGGCATCAAGTACTCCGATGACGCTCTGAGAGACTTCGTAACGGAACTCGACAACATGAAAGAAAAAACAATGGTCGTGTTCTGGGGAGATCATTTGCCAAGCGTATTTCCAGAAGAAATCGTGAACCAAAATACCGAGCGGACAATGCACGAAACACCGCTATTCATGTACGCAAACTTCGACATACCAAAGGAAGACTACGGTACAATCAGCCCGATTTATTTCGTGCCTAAAATGTTAGAACTGACAGATAGCAAAGTTTCGCCGTACTACGCATTACTGACAGAAATGAGCAAAGAAGTCCAAGGTTTAGAGAAGAATGTTTTAATTAACGGCGATAACCAAACCATCATTGAAGACCAATTATCCCCGAAAGCGAAAGAATATCTGGAAGACTACAAGCTAATCGAATATGATTTAGTAAGTGGAAAAGGCTACTCTAAGCCAGCTCTATTTAAAGATAAATAAACGAAAAGGGGATTTCAGTCTGAAATCCCCTTTTCGTTTACACAAAAAAAGAGACTCACAAAAGTGAGTCTCTTTTATCAGCTAAAATTACGCTTTTTCAACGTTAGCAGCTTGAGGTCCACGTTGACCTTCTTCTACGTCAAAAGTAACTTTTTGGCCTTCGTCTAAAGATTTGAAGCCTTCACCTTGGATAGCGCTGAAATGTACGAATACATCGTCACCGTTTTCGCGTTCGATAAAACCAAAACCTTTTTCGCCGTTAAACCATTTTACTGTACCTGTTTCCATATCTAAATTCCTCCTCGTGCACACTGGCACATAATATTACTATTCCTGCTTAGCGGTACGAAGTGGAAAGTTATTCACTAATCATTTCTTCACCAACAAAAATAAGTCTAGTTAAATATACCATGCTTTCTTTAATAAAGCAAACATTAACTCTTTATTATCTTCTTTATCATGAATTAAAATCCTAAAACGGTTCTGGTAAGCTATCTGCGCCTAATAATTCTTTCAGTTTTTTTACATCAGAAATAATCCAAGGCTTCTTGTTAGATATTAAAATTTTCTCTTCCCGCAGACCTAATAATACTTTGGACGTATAGCCCTTAGAAGTATTCGACAGCTCGGCCAATTGCTCATAAGTAAGGAATACCGGTAATTCCACGACATTCACATCTTTATGAAATCCTAAATCAATTAGAGATAATAAACTAAAGTAGATTCGCTCTTTTGAATTGAGGCGATCTTTTACAGCCAACGCATATAACTCCCTACGAGTGCGAGCGACATAATGTAATAAAATATAATTCCTAGGATCTTCAAGTAATAACATTTGTTTGAAAAAAGAAAAATCAATACGCCACCACCGGACATCGGTTAATGCTTCTAAACGCGATTTTGTAGGCACATCTTCGTTAAATAGCGGGAGGAACGGAAGATCTCCAGCTTGCACAAAAAAACTGAATTTTTTTCCAGTTTCACCTTCGTAAGTATATTTCACATAGCCACTAGCAATTAAGTAAATATGATCCCGTCTTTTGTCGAATAGCAAATCTTGCCCCATTGGAAATCTTTCTTCTATACAGTGGTGATTAAACTGCGCATCTTTTTTTAGTAGCTTTAAGATATTGGCACTCGTTGCGAAATTATCAATCGTTTCTTTCAGGTACATAGTGGTTACCCCCTCAATAGGAATGTTATACAAAAAGAACATTTAGTGTATGTATAGTCATCTGGAGCACTAATTTCATAAAAAGAGTACTAGTATCGTTGTTATCAAATTGTACATGATTGGCAAAAAAGAAGCCTAAATATAACATAATAGACATTTTAATATGAATCTAGAGGAATAAAATCGATAGGAATTAGTCGTTGAAGTAATGGATGGATGTAAGAAGTATTGCAACGGAAGCGTTATACTGAGGGTGTTAGAAAAACAGCAAAGCTAATGAAAACCGTGGAGTACTTAGCTTTAGAATAACATACAAGTGACTTTCATGTACATGAATTTACTCAAGCATGCGTTATTTCGGATAACTTGGACGATGGTGGCAGCATTAGTAAGAAAAATAGTCAAAAAATGCATTTTAGGCAATAATGTAACACAATGTACAATATTAGTGCCCATAAACAAGAAGTATTGTATTTTTTTTAAAAGTATTCAGTGATAACATACAGATATGGCACTGGATAAAACTAAGAGAGGTGAGCTTTCATGGCTACATTAGAAAAAGATATCAATTTACAACAGATTCTTACACAATATCATGATAACAACCAACATTCTAATAACATTCGAATGATGGATGTTAAAAAAGGAGATACCATATGGGATTTCTCGAGTAAGTCAGATGTATATTTGTTTAATATGAAAGGAATTGTATATTTCGAAGAGAAGATAGCTATCCCTACGAAAGAAAAGAGTATGCTAAATGCGTTTCTTCTATTCAAAAATCAATCATGTGATCTAGAATGGCTTTCCATCGACAAAAACGCAGAGAAATCTTTGACCGCTTTATCAGAGTGCAGAATTATACTGGTTAATAAAGTTTTCTTAAATCGATTACTTGAAAATATGTCGAGATCATCTGAGAAGTACCATATTAGATCACAACAAGAAATGTTTAAGCAATTATTACAAATTAAATCATACTGGATGTTGTTACCGGCAGAGCAACGAGTGTTTGAGGTTATTGCTTGGTGTATTACTTCAAATAATTCAGGCGCTTTACCGAATTGTATTACGCAGGAAATAATAGCAAAACTTAGCAACTCAAGTAGAGAGTATGTCAATCTAATATTGAGCAAATTCAAGAAACAAGGTGTGATCTCTCTAAAACCAATTGTTATAACAAAAGTTTTCTAAAGTTTTTGGAAGGAAGTAGTATAAATGAGCACACTTTTTGCTGAGCTATATAATCGAGAGACTGTGGAAGGTCGGTTTAACGCTAATCGATTACTTGAGCTTCTGAAAGAAGATCCAGTTTATAGAGTAGCATATAAGAAAATGGAAATCCCAAAAAATACAGAGCTAAACGCAGCGCATATATTAGACGAGCATATTCATTTTTTGGAAAAAGGAATTGTTGCCTATGAGTATGAAGATCAGATTATATCCTTTTCAAGTGAAGGGGACATTCTTGGGATGAACGATATTTTTATACCAAAGGCAAATAAGTACAATGTTAGAACAATCACGAAAACTATAATATACACATTTTCGAAACAAGATGTGTTAAATAATATATTTAACATGCAAGAAGGGTGGCTTTTCCTGTATTTGAATAATCAAAATTATAACATCCTAGTGGCAGAAAAATATATGCTGATGCGCCAAATTGGAAAAACCAGGCTGAAAAATATTTTGATGGATATCGCTGAGAAGTATGGATATCAAGATGGAGATCGTATAAAGATACCAGGATGTTTTACAAGAAAAGACATTGCTAACTATGCAAATT
Organism: Listeria sp. SHR_NRA_18; assembly: GCF_003856515.1. Lineage (NCBI taxonomy): Bacteria > Bacillati > Bacillota > Bacilli > Caryophanales > Listeriaceae > Listeria > Listeria sp. SHR_NRA_18. The sequence continues at coordinate 17,297 of NZ_QPKR01000006.1, read as the reverse complement.
TAAGTATGAATTCTATGTCTCAAATTTGCAAAATGCTAGAGAACGAGCAATTCTGTGTTATCAAAGCAAAGCAATTCATTCTATTAAATAAAAATACTAAAAACAGGAAAGCTTCCACGGATAACAGTAGTGTGAAGCAACGAAAGGACTAATCATGAAAAAATTAACTAAAATTACAAATACTGCAGCAATTTTAACTTGTTCAGCACTTCTTTTGACCGGATGTGGAAATACTAACGATTCATCATCACAAGCTACAAAACAGACAGAGACGAAAAAACAAGATCAAGCAGACCTTAATAAAATGAAAAGCACAAAACAATTAGAAATTACACCGACAAAGGTAAGCAACGAAGTGTCACCTGAAGAAAATAAAAAAGGAAATAAAATCGTAAAAATCCACTATAAGATTAAAAACACATCAGCTAAAGATTTCACGGTTGCGGCCAACGATTTCATTATTAATATTGGCGAGAACTACTACTACATGGGAAGTGGTATCAATTACGCAGATGCAATTAAGCCAGGCGCAACTTCGGAAGGTGACGGCTACTATGAAATTCCAAAAGATTATAACGAATTTAAATTAATGTATCAACCGCTTAGCATTGAAGAACGTGCTGCATGGGATATTATTGTTCCGCAAGACAAGAAATAAGGAGCGTTGAACTATTGAAAATATTATATCTTCATCAATATTTTGCTACCCGTAATTCACATACAGCAACGAGGTCCTATGAGTTTGCAAAGAAGCTCATCGAAAAAGGTCACGAAGTATGTATGCTTACGACAGATACATTTTTAACTGGAGATACACCATATAAAGAAGAAAAAAATGTGAAGTATTATCGTATTGATGGCATTGAAGTTATCGCAGTCAAAAATAACTACTCCAATTATATGGGACTAGTGAAGCGAGGGTGGTCCTTCTTTTCTTACATGCAACAAGCGTACAAAATTGGTAAGAAATTGACAGGAATGGACATCATGTTCTCGACTTCTACACCGCTAACCATCGCTATACCAACATTACGACTACAAAAGAAATTGAAAATCCCCTTTGTATTTGAAGTGAGAGATTTATGGCCAGAAGCCCCAAAACAAATGGGGGCCATCAAATCCGATTTTATTTTAAATAGACTCAGCAACTTAGAATCAAAAGTTTACCAAAAAGCAGACCATATTATCAGCCTCTCTCCAGGGATGACGGAAGGAATTATCGAAGCAGGTATAGATCCAAATAAGATTACGATGGTATCCAACTTATCAGATCTAAACCTATTCGATCCAGAAAAAGACTACGCGAATGAGAAGCAAGTATGGCTCGAGAAATTTCAGCTAGAAAACAAGTTCCTTCTATTACATCTAGGCGCAATGGGAGAAGCTAATGGATTGGATTATATAGTGAAAGCAGCGAAACTATTGAAAGAACAGAACCGCGAAGATATCAAAATTGTGATCGGCGGCGATGGGAAAAGTAAACCGAGATTAGAAGCATACTGCGCGGAGCATCAATTGACAAATGTCGTTTTCTTAGGACATGTTCCGAGAAGCGATGTTCCAATGATTACGAGTTTAGCCAATATTACGATGACATGTTTCAAACCGTTACCGATTTTGGCAACAAACTCACCGAACAAGTTCTTTGATTCGATGGCAGCTGGTAAACCAATTATTGTGAATTCGAATGGTTGGACAAAAGATATTGTTGAAAATTATGGTATTGGACATTACGTAGATCCAGAAAAACCACAAGATTTGGCGGATTTACTCATAGATTTAGAACAACATCAGGAAACATTGGGAGAGTTGCAACCGAGAATAAGGCAGATTGCAGAAGAGCATTACAGTGCAGAGAAACTTGCAAACAAGGTAGAACAAATTTTGGTAGGATCGCTTGAGAGGAGCAAATTATCGTGAATATAGTAGTTATTGGTACGGGATATGTTGGATTAGTTACAGGTGTGGCGCTGTCAGAAATAGGACATGACGTTTGTTGTATTGATATAGATGCGGATAAAGTAGCGAAACTTAAGAAAGCTATTTCACCGATTTATGAACCAGGTATTGAAGCCTTAATCGAAAAGAATATCGAAGCTGGCAGACTTTCATTCAGTACCGATTTAAAAGCGGCTGTGGCGGATAGTTCGGTTGTCTATCTGGCCGTTGGTACACCACAAAAGCAAGATGGTTCAGCAAATCTTGATTACATCGAAGCAGCAGCAGCAAACATCGCCCAATCGATTGTTCAAGATACGATAGTTGTCGTGAAAAGTACTGTCCCAGTCGGAACAAACCGTTATTTGAAAGAGTTTATACAGAATCAGACACCATATAGAATCTCGATTGTTTCCAATCCTGAATTTTTAAGAGAAGGCGTTGCAGTACATGACGTGTTCCATGGCGATCGGATTGTGCTTGGCGCAGATGATACGGCAGCACTTGAAAAATTAGAAATGATAAATCAAGGCTTTCAAATTCCGATTTTTAAAACGGCTCTGGAAAGTGCAGAAATGATCAAATACGCTTCCAATGCCTTTTTAGCAACTAAAATCAGCTTTATTAATGAAATTGCGAACATTTGTGAAAAAGCTGGCGGCGACATTCGTGAGGTTAGTGCAGGTATGGGAATGGATAGTCGAATTGGAAGTGCCTTCTTACAAGCGGGTATCGGATATGGCGGTTCTTGTTTCCCTAAAGATACGTTGGCGTTGAATCATATTGCTAAAAATGTTGGCTATGATTTCGGCTTAATCCAGTCAGTGATTGATGCAAATAAGGTGCAACAATTGAAGTTAGTGAAGGTTCTAAAAACGCATTATAGTAACTTAGTTGGGAAGCAAATTGCGCTTTTAGGAGTTGCATTTAAACCAGAAACAGACGATATTCGTGAAGCTGCATCCGAGGTTATTATTGAAGAGCTTTTACGTTGTGGCGCGAAAGTATCTATTTTCGATCCAGTTGCTTCTGCCAATATGAAAGCTGTATTTGGAAACGCGATTCATGTGGCTGACACCATTTCGGAGGTCTTGTATCAAGCAGATGCAGCATTAGTTGTGACAGAGTGGAATGAAATTAAGAACATCCAGTTGGCAGAATTCACATCGCAAATGAGTCATCCGGTTGTGTTGGACGGGCGACTAGTATTCGATAAGTCGGAAATGAAGCAAGCGGGTATTAGCTACTATTCTGTTGGAACTGGTGAGCTAGAAATCAACGAGCCAGTATATATTTGAGGGTGAGGTTAAAAAGTTATGTTGAGAATTAAGGCAATCATAGACATCATCGTAGCTGTCATTGCCATCGTTATCCTATGTATTCCGATGGCTGTATTAACACTAGTTCTTGCCATTTACTACAAAGGAAATCCGATTTACATGACGCAAAGGCCGGGGCTTTACGGGGAGGCATTCCGGTTGTACAAATTTAAATCGATGAAAGAATTATATGACGATGAAGGCAATCTTTTACCAGATGAACAGAGGCTAACACGGGTAGGGAGTCTCTTGCGAAAAACGAGCATTGATGAATTACCGCAATTAATAAACGTTGTAAAAGGTGACATGAGTCTTGTTGGACCAAGACCATTACTGCTGGAATATAACGATTTATATACCGAAGAAGAGCGCAAACGATTAGATATGAAACCTGGAATAACGGGCTGGGCGCAAGTGAATGGAAGAAATGAAATCGATTGGAAAACAAAATTCCGAATGGATGTTGCATATGTGACGCAATATTCTTTACTTTTTGACATAAAAATTATTTTGCTAACCATCAAAGTGATTATTAAGAAAGAAGGCGTTAGTCAGGATGGATTTGTTTCCGCAGAGCGATACAGAGGTTAGAAAGAAACTTGTTATTATTGGTAGCGGCTCCCAAGGAAGAATGATCCGTAACGTTATTGAGAACTACGGTTTAGGATATTATTTTTGGGGATTCTTAGATGAACAGTATGAATCGCTGTTTTTGGAAGATGGTGTCGAGCGAGGACCTATTTCGCTAGCCCAATCACTTTACCAAGATGAGAATACATCCTTCATCATTGCCATCGGAGACCCGGAAAATAAGTTCGAAATGGCTCAAAGTCTGGGTTTTCCAGAAGAACGATATGCGACAATTATTCATCCTTACGCGTATGTGGATCCTTCCACGGATGTTGGGTATGGTGTGTATGTATCGGCAAATGCAACAGTGATGCACCAAGGAACGATTGGAAATCATACATTTATTTTAGCGGGTGCAACATTGGAATACGAGACACGAGTTGCGGATTGTGTACTCATCGCCGCTAATACGACGATTTCAGGCAACGTAGCCATTCAAAATCAGGTGTTTGTAGGCGCTGGCTCTGTTATTACACAAGGAAGAAATATTGGTTCACATACAATTATTGGTGCTAGTGCGACTGTACTAAAGGACGTGCCTGAACACAGCATTGCCATTGGTACGCCGGCGGTAGTGAAAGTCAAAAGTAACGAGAAAAGTGCTGTGAATAAATTGGTTAAATCGACTACAAAAACACATGTTGTTCACGGTGAATAATGAGTAATAATACATTCCGATAGGTGAATAATTTTGCATAAAAGGTATCATTTTCTTTGTTCATTAAATGTCCATTATTCTATAAAAAAGCGTCGTATATATAATAATGGACATTTTAATGTATATCGAGAGGAATATCCAAGCGCAAAAGTTACTCTTATAGTAACAAAGGGCTGAAAGATGCATAAGTTACGAAGCGTTATACTTAGGGTGTTCAAAAAACAACGACACCAAAAAATCATCAAGTTAAATGAAATAATCGAGTAATAAATCAAATAAATTATTGGAGTGATACGCCGTGAAAAAAACAGTTTTAGTAACAGGTGGAGCGGGATTCATCGGCTCACATATTTGCCAAATGTACTTGGCTGAAGGATATCAAACAATTTGTGTAGATAATCTAATTTCAGGAAAAGAAGCAAATATTGCAGAGCTAATGAATCATCCAGCATTTCACTTTTATAAGGTAGATATAGGTAATGAAGCGGAAATGGAAGAATTGTTCATCAAGTTCAGACCGCAAGTAATCAATCATCACGCGGCTCAGAAATCAGTACCATACTCACTCGAAAATCCAATCTATGATTTAGATACAAACATCGGTGGGTTGCTGAGATTGCTAGCGCTGGTTCAAAAATATCCTATCGAAACATTGGTATTTGCGTCATCAGGCGGTGCGCTTTCGAAAAAACTAGAAGGCGACGAGCGGTCAGCCGAAAAAGATACACCGCAACTCATTTCTCCATATGCGCTAACGAAATACGCTGGGGAACAATATATTAATATGTACAGCGAAAAATATGGTTTTGATTATACGGTTTTACGTTACGCCAATGTATTTGGACCAAAGCAAGTTCCAGATGGAGAGAGCGGTGTAGTTCCTATTTTCTTGAAGAACTTAAATGAAAGTAAGAGATCGATATTGATGGCTTATCCAGACATGCCAAGAGGTTGTACACGTGATTATATTTACGTAGCAGATGTGGTAGAAGCTAATAAATTGGCGAGTCAAAAGCCGCTAAATAAAGTGGTTAACATTGGCTCGGGAACAGAGATTTCGATTCTAGATGTTTATGAACAAGTTCTTGATATATTCGGAAAGTCAGAACCGATTGAAATTGTAGGGCCGCGGCCTGGCGATATTAGAAGATCGATACTAGATACAAAAATTGCGACAGAAGAATTAGAATGGAAAGCAAACTATACATTACGACAAGGTTTGCAAGAATTATACGCATTTAATTTAGACCGGGATAAAGAACTTACATTCCGTTGAATAAACGAGGAGGAGCGAATATGAATATGATGAGGACATTAATTATTGGTGCAGGAGCTGGAGGGAAATTTGTTATCGAGCAGCTGCAGACAACTAAAAATAGTCGCTACCAGCCAGTTGTCATTTTAGACGATGCTAGTCATAAAGTGAATTTAGAATTGAGCGGAGTTCCAGTGAAGGGAAACTTAGCAGACTTAAGCAGGGTCATCACGAATGAAGACATCAAGCATGTTATTCTAGCTATCCCAACATTAGACACGATGATGCAAAGTAAGATTATCGACGAGCTAAGAGAATACGATGTTACGTTATTTGTTCTCCCATCTGTATTTTCGACGAGAGAAAGTCAAAAAGTAGCGATTCCAGAATTGGACTACAAAGATTTGATTCGAGATAGATCTGAATTTCAGCTAGACTACAATGATATAAAACGAAAAATTCGTCAAAAAACAGTTCTTATTACAGGTGCAGGCGGATCGATTGGTTCTGAAATAGCCCATCAAATTTTTAAGTGTCAGCCTGAAAAAATCATTTTATTGGGTCACGGTGAGGGCAGTATTTATCAAATTGATAGTGAGTTGCAGCAAGAAAAAATGATAAAGGCTTATGATATCGAGATTATACCAGTGATTGCAGATATTCGAGATGAGTTACGTATGACACAAGTTTTCAAACAGTACAAACCAAATATTGTGTATCATGCTGCAGCGCATAAACACGTTCCGTTGATGGAAAATAATATTTACGAAGCCGTCAAGAACAACATTATCGGGACATACAATGTCATCCAAGCTAGTAAGCAAAACGCTGCGGAAGAATTTGTGATGGTATCAACAGATAAAGCTGTTAATCCTAAGAACATAATGGGCGCTAGTAAACGATTGGCAGAGAAATTAACACTTGAAAATGATATGACAAGCAGAACAGTGTGTAATGTTGTCCGCTTCGGTAATGTATTGGGTAGTCGAGGTAGCGTCTTTCCAAAACTTTGGGCGCAAATTCATCAAGGTGTGCCGCTTACGATAACAAATCCAGAGATGAAACGTTATTTCATGACAATTCCTGAGGCAAGTAAACTGGTTATTTCGGCGAGTATGCTCAAACGAAGAAATGCTATTTTTGTGCTAGATATGGGTGACCAGCTTGGGCTTTCGGGTATGGTCGATCAGCTAATTGAACTTTCTGGGAAAAATAAACGTGACATCAGTATCCAATATGTCGGCGTTCGCCCAGGAGAGAAGATGGAAGAGGAATTATTTAATCAAGAGGAGCTCTCAAGTAAAGTGACCGACAAAATGTATGAAGGAAATTACTATACGAGTATCAGAGAGCTAGATAGTATCAAACATTTAATGAAAAATTATACAACGATTGAGCACGAAACATTACGCAGCTTGCTATTAACATTAGCTAATACGCATAACGCGTTACAAGAAACGATGTGAAGAAGATATGGAAGCATTGATTCGATTAAAACAAAAAAACTTAGCAGATTACGAGTATATGATTCTAACATCAACGGCTAACAAGACCAATACCAATCAACTTTTACCAGATCGTTTGAGTTCAGAAGGCTCTATATTAAATATTCAAGTAAGCACGGATGTATTTGCTATCGCTGTTTTACGACTAGTGGATGGTGTCATTCCTCATATCTTTGTTGATGTGGAGCGTAAACAAGCGATTAATCTGTGGGAAATCGCGAGTGAAATGTGTCATGACTCAGCGATTCATCCGTTGAAAGCCAACGATGTTACAGTCGATGCAGCTGCGAGCATTGTTATCAATGAACTACAAAATAATTTTGAACAATGTAGGGTCATGATATATGGAACGGGTAACTTGGCTACCAAAACAGCCCTGAAGCTTGCTGAACTAGGTATGCATGTCACACTTGCTGGCAGAAATGTTTCAAAAGTAACTCGAATTGTGCACGTCCTAAATGATATTTTACCGAGTCACACACCGTTGCCCATTCAAGTTTTTCAAGCGAATAGGACAGACAAGGTGGATGTATTGATATCCGCCATATCAGCCCAAAAGGTGTTAGATGAAACCTGGTTAAACTATTTACAGCCTGATGGTTTTGCGCTAGATATGGGTTTAAACAATTTTTCAGAGCAGTTCATCGACAAAATCTTGCTATCAGAACGTGCCTTATACCGCGTAGATATTCAAGCAAAGATTGGTACAGCTATTCTGGATTTGAAAACAGAAGATTACTTTTTCAGTAAAATTCGAGGAAAAATTAAATGGTTGGATCACACTGCTGTAGCGGGTGGCATTATTGGTAACGAGAATGATGTTGTTTTAAACAGAGTAACCCCGCCGTATGTGGTGATTGGGACTTCCAATGGTACCGGTGGATTGAAGTAGGACATAAAGATAATGAAGGAAGGCGAACAGGCGATGAGAAAGCAAGTTCCAGTACACACTATTGAAGAAGATTAGATTCTATCAGACTTTTTCTATTATTATCGTCCTTACGATGGTCGTCCAAGTTATCTCCCTGCTAAGGACGACCGCATTAGCCACGAACTTCGGGATAAGCAATGACATGGATGCTTTTAATTTTGCGAATACAGCGATGGTTTGCCTAGTTAATATTATGGGGCCATCGGTTGCAACGGTCCTGATTCCGTTTTTAGCGAAGATGAAAGACGGTATAGAAGATAGGAATATATTAAACACGTATATTACAGCAATCATGGCCATTACGTATATTCTACTTTTAACATATTTTGTCATCGGTAGTATTTATTTCTTTGCTGGAAGTTCGAGTCATGGGCTTACCTTCCAAGAGCTAACGTTTATGCTGACTTTTATTTTAGGAATTGCCCAGTACACCAGGCTCATTTCATCCATTCAAACCGCTTTTCTACAAATGGACGGTAAGTTCATCATCATCAAAATAGTAGCGGTGGTTTCGGCGATACTTAGCTATATTTACATTATTATCACGCCAAACTTAAGTATTATGGAAGCCGCGGTATGCATTGGTTTATCTTATGTAGTGGAATGTATCGGCTTAATTTTTAGTAACAAAAACAAGAAATATAAATACCGAGCAAAATTCAAATGGGCCGATGCTGAATTTCAAAAATTGATGCGCTTAACGGTTCCAGTCACACTCAATTCTGTTATTTATCAAGTCACCGTATTGTTACCGAATATACTGGCTCGTTTTTTCGGAGAAGGTTACATCTCTACGATGGTTTACGCGAACCAAATTATTAGTATCATGCAGACCTTGATTATTATAAACCTAATCTCGATGCTCTATCCAACATTGACGCGCAGTTTTAATAGAAGCATTGAAGAGGCGAAGAAAAAGCTAGTTCTTTTTATAAATGGCTCGAATATGCTAGTAATACCAATGATTAGCGGCATGATGCTGCTGGGTGGATTAGTCATTAAAGTGCTGTTCGAACGAGGCAATTTCACACATGATTCTACTATTATAGTATGGCAGTTTCTTATTTTTCTAAGTTTAGCCTTACCATTCGTTGTCATCCGAGAGTTTATCTTTAAAGCATTTTACGCGATGGGTGACACAAAAACCCCCGTCAAAAATTCACTGATTGTCATCATTATCCAGATCATATTCTTGGCGGCAGGTTCGTTTTGGATTGGCGTCTATGCGATCATGCTTTCCCCATTACTCGCAGCCGTACTATCAACCGTACTTGGCTACAGAGATTTACGCAAAAAAATCGGACCGCTCAGTGAAAATAACGAGATGATAAAGCAACATGTACTCACCATCTTTAATTCGCTAGTCATGTGCGCCGGGATTTGGGGCGTCATGCAAGTCGTTCATTTCAATACAATCGTGAACCTGATTATCTACATTGGCGTTGGGATAGTGATTTATGGCATATGTGTCCTACTAACGCAAAGAAAGTATGTCAAAACACTACTAAATAATCGTTAAAAATAAAACTAATAGAGGATGAATCCAACTTGAAAGTACTATTTCTAATCTCTTCATTTCCTAAACTATCTGAAACATTCATTTTAAACCAGATTACAGGTTTTATCGATAGAGGTATCGATGTTGAAATCCTATCTTGGAATAAAGTTGATAATAAAAAAAATCATGCACAAGTATCTGAATACAATTTACTTGAGAAAACCCATTTTCTAAACTTTCCAGCAAGCAAATCCAAACGTTTAGCTGGCGGCATGAAAATATTTTTGAAACAAGTATGGCGTTCGCCGAAAGCGGTTTTTAACGCCTTAAACTATAAAAAATACGGAAAAATGATTTTTACAACGCGTTTCCTATATGCGCTACCTTACTTTATCGAGAAAGAACAACATGATGCGGTCATTTGCCACTACGGTCCCAATGGAAGCGTCGCAGCTTTTCTGAAAGATCAAGGATTACTTCCAGAGAAAACAGCGGTCTTTTTCCACGGTCACGATATTACTTCTTTCATAGAAAGCCGTGGCAGCGATGTTTATGACACACTGCTAAATTCAGATATCGACTTACTGCCTGTGAGCGAATTGTTTGCCGACAAACTTCTGCAAATTGGCGCTGATTCAAACAAAATTCGTGTGCATCATATGGGGATTGATTTGAACGAATACAGCTTGGTTTCACTAGCACCACCTGGCGACACCATGAAATTCCTCTCGATCGGACGTTTAACAGAGAAAAAAGGAATGGATGTAGCGATTCAAACGATAGGCGAGTTGAAAAAACGCGGTCATCAAGTTTCCCTAGACATCATTGGAGAAGGTGAATTACGCGCTGAAATGGAAGCTTTGATTGAGTCACAAAAACTAGAAAACGAAGTGAAACTCATCGGTTGGCAATCACAAGCAGAGATTAATCACGCGATTCAAGAAGCAGACATGATGCTTCAACTTAGCAGAACAGCAACAAACGGTGATAAAGAAGGTATCCCAGTTGTTTTAATGGAAGCTATGGGCCGAGGCAAGTTAATTCTATCGACAGAACATAGTGGTATCCCAGAGCTAATCACAGATGGTTTAAGCGGCTGGCTAGTACCAGAGAATAATGTTGCAAAATCAGTCGAAAAAATATTAGAAATCAAAAATAACCCAGATACTTGGCTTCCGGTATCACTTAATGCACGAGCAAAAATCAATGAACAATTTAATATCATGACGCTAAATGATCAATTAGCAGGATACTGTAGCACAAAATAAGATAATTAGGAGGGATTGGAATTAGAAATCCAAACAAAGTTATGATGGCTAGCTCCGTTCACGTATGGAGTGACACACGGATTTATTTTAAAGAAGCGAGAACACTTGCAGAACAAGGTTTAGAAGTTGATTTTTATGCTATAGATCATCTTAGCGAGAAGGCGGATATCCCGAATTTGACGATGCATTACATGAAGCCACAAAAAAGATACAACCGTTTTGTGCATTGGCGCTTTCTATATAAAGAAATGATCCAGTCTGATGCGATGTATTTCCACTTCCATGATCCCGAATTATTGTTTGTAGCGCGAGCATTGAAGAAGCGTTTAGGCGATGACATCAGAATTACGTATGACATGCACGAACATTTACCAGCAGCGATAAAAACAAAGCAGTGGCTCCCAGCTTTTATAAGACCGACATTGTCCAGCTTAGTAGAACGCGTGGAGAAAAAACTGATGAAGTACTGCGATACCGTTATTTTTGCAGAGTTGTCCTACAAAGAGAACTACACAGAGTTAGGTTTAAATAAAGTAGATGTATTAAACTATCCAATTCTGCCGAAAAGCGATGCCGCACCAGCAAAAGAAGAAGTTTTCACCCTTATCTATGTGGGTGTTTTGATTGAACAACGTGGCTTATTCAATATGTTGGAGTTAGCGAAAGCGTTGAAAGAGAAGCAGACCATCGATTTTCATTTTAAATTAATAGGCCCTATTTTTACGAATGAAGAAGTGGTGAAGCAATTTATCGAGGACAATGATTTAAGCGATAATATCACCTTATATGGAAGAATGCAGTACAAGGATATTTGGGAGCACTACGCAACGGCGCATGTTGGTGTATGTCTGCTTCATCCAACGCCGAATAATCTCAACTCGCATTCCACGAAATTATTCGAATATATGGCCGCAGAATTACCGATTATCGCATCTGACTTCCCAGATTTCACTGCCATGTTAACCGAGCACCAATGCGGTAAGACGAGCAATCCAGACGATTACGAAAACATGGTCCGTATTGTTCAAAGTTACATCGCAGACCCAGAAGGCAATAAAGTGATCGGCTCAAATGGAAGAACAGCATTCGACACGTACTACAACTGGAATCACGAAGGAGAAAAGCTACTAGCCATTTACTCAAATGAAAATTAGTATCCCATTACTAGTTAATAAGGAGCAATGAATATGAAATTAAAGAATCTCACGTTAGGAAATCTATGGAAAACTTTCAAAAAAAGCTTCGTATGGTTGATACTAATTGTTTGTTTGGCGCTGGCAAGTGTCTACACCTATAGTAATTATGTTGCAAAACCTGAGTACACCTCGTCTTTCCAAATCCTATTAAACGCAGAACAAACAGATGCACAAGCGAAATCATCAGAAGGTGTCCGAAATAATATCCAGTTAATTAACACCTTCACATCCGTTTTACAAAGTGGAAAAATAATGGACTTAGTCAAAGAGAATGTAAAAACAGACGATTCTTCGGCTAAACTTTCTAGCCAGACTAAGATTACCTCTAATGAGAACTCACTAGTATTAACGATTAACTATACAGATACGGATAAAAAGAAAGTATCAGAAATATCGACTGCAATGCAAAGTGTTGTAAGCAAAGAAATACCTAGCATTTTTAAAGGAACAACAGTTACAGTCTTAGAAAAATCATCTATACCCACAACTCCAAGCAATAATTCTATGTACATTCTAGCAATTATGGTCGGGTGCTTACTGAGCGCTACGCTATTATTTGTCTTGTGTTCCATGGATACAACCGTTCAAAACGTGGAGCAATTAGAAACTATTGGCTTACCTTTCCTTGGCGATATACCAAAATTTAAGAGTTCAGAGCTCTAAAATAGAGAGGATTATTTTACATGCTTATTAAAAGAAAAGAAAAAAACACCATCATTACGGATGGTAATGAGATGACAATGCAAAAAAATTCGGTAGCCTATGAGAAATTCAGTTCCATTCAAACGAACATCCAATTTATGGAGCGCAAGGCAGGAAGCGTACAAACAATCGCAGTTACATCGGCAAATAAAGGAGAAGGTAAATCGTTCTTCATCACCAATTATGCGAACACATCCGCTTTATATAAGCAGAAAACCCTGTTAATCGATGTAGATTTTTACAATCCAAAAATCTCAAAACAATATAAAACAAAGCTTATGCCAGGATTATCTAATGTATTGGTAGACATGATTAGTTTTGAAGAGGCAGTCATTCCTTTAGAAAATAAATACCTATCTTTCTTACCTATCGGGACATTACCACCAAATCCACTGGAATTATTACGTTCAGATGAGTTTAAGGCGTTATTGACCGATTTGAAAGAAAAATTCGATGTCATTTTACTAGATTGCCCGCCTATCAATTTGTTTACGGATGCTCGAGTAGTCGCGGCAGAGAGCGATGGTGTTATTCTATTGATCAACAGCCAAACAACAAGTGAAGAGGATGTCAGGAAATCCAAGTCATTACTCAATCAAGTAGATGCAAACATTTTAGGCGCTGTGTTAAATAATAAGCGTTACAACCAAAAACAGATGGCGTCTTACAACTATTATTAAATAAATCCATGAAGGAAGTAGTGTATCTATTATATGAAAGTAATGATGAATAAAGTATCTCAAAATAGGGTTACATTTCGCGGGATAGTTATCGCAGCCATGATTCTACTGAGCATCCTATCACCGATATTCCCCTTGTTACTTATTGTCCCAGTACTAGTCATTGGACTTCTCTATGTTAATAAAATCAATGTGGATAAATGGATGTATGGCCTCTTTATAGCTGTTATTATGGCAGGCTTTTGGGGGGCATATGCATCGCTCCCGCAACTTCCGAGTCTGTTCTTATTCCGAATACTAATAGCCATCCATTTCATTCTATTCCTGTTTAGCAAAAAAGATTTCTCGACTATCAAATTACTTAAAGTGCCGCTCATTTGTATGGCAGTTTGGATACTTTATTCTGTGCTAACTTTGCTCTGGACAGCGGATTCGTCACTTAGTTTGAGCGCTATTTACTTTCAAATAGAAACCTGCTATATCGTTTTTATGTGCGTCTACTACATTACATCATGGGAAAAAATGCGCCAAGTTCTTCTATATATATCATGTAACTATGTTGTCTCACTTGGAATCGGATTATATGAAGTTATTTCAGGGAAACATTTACGTTTTTCAGCAGGTACTCTGTTGAACTACGAAGACTCAAGACCAACAGGCTGGTTAGTTAACACGAATGACTACGCGTCGTATCTTGTTATTTATTTTGGCTTGGCCTCCCTTTATTTACTGTCTTCAAAAAAGAAATGGCATTTTGCGCTCTGGCTAGTAATGCTCGCCATTGTCACCTTGTTAGTCATCGAGTCACATTCCAGAACAGGTTTCTTGGGATTGGTAGCCATAGTCGCATTGGTACTTTTCAAAGTATTACGGATACAATATTTTCTATTAGCTATATTTGCTGGTGCAGTCGCATTTTGTAGTAAGACTATCTATTCCAGCTTCGTAAGTTCAGATCTGACATCACAATTAGTCGATTCTTTTACAGGAAAAGGCGATTCAACCGAAGAAAGAATGTTCATGTATAAATTTGTTATCCAGCTATGTAAAGACCATCATTTTCTCGGAGTAGGCGTTGGGAATACACCACGATTTCTGTTCGAAGCGCTATATGGCACTGCAAATGTTGACATTACAGGCTCGCAAACGATGGCAGCCCACAATTTTTGGCTCAGTATTATATCGGACATCGGTCTCATAGGCTTCATTCCGATTCTGATTTTCTTCCTCTACTATCTCTATCAAGCAGCGACAATCTACATTACAAACAGTAATTTAAAAGGCGCTATCCCCGCCGCAGTGCTTTTAGGATTTATCGGCGTATCTGTCGGAAGCAGTAGTATTTTTGAAATGCGCGTTATTTGGATCGCCCTTGGTCTAGGCCTGGCAGTCATTTGCTTACTCCAACGCGAGAAAAAAGCAAAGCAGATCGAATGAAATTTTTAGAAAATTAATTAGATAATCGGAGTGTTAACCATGAAAAAAAGTATCGCAAAAATATATTTCAAACTGAGAAGTCGGGTTTACAAAGCGCCAAACAAGCAAAAACTAAACTATATATTAGAAAAAAGTAACCAAGAAGATGCTCCGTTACTCGTTATTTTTAGCGCATTTCCAAGAACCGGAATGAAAGCAACCTACAATTACTTGCGAACGCTTAAAGATGTAGATACGCATAAACTATTCATTCTAGATAATTTTGGCTTTCAACAAAGAGGCGCGTATTATTTAGCTGAAAACGGCGATTTCAAGATTCGCACTGCAGTAGAATCGATTATTGCGGACGTTCAAAATAAGCTAAAGTCTAAAAACACTATTTTTATAGGGACAAGTAAAGGTGGTTTTGCAAGTCTGTATTTCGGCATAAAGATGAGGGCAGACTACATTATTAGCGGTGCACCACAATATAAACTAGGCAATTATTTAAGCGACATCCCAGAAAAAGCCCCAGTCCTATCAAGCATCATGGGAAACACAGATAAGAGTAGCATTGACCACCTCAACGCCCTATTACCTGCAAAAATTAAGCAAGCGAACGGCTCATTGCCCAAAGTCTACGTTCATTATTCCGAACAAGAACACACCTATGAAGAGCATGTAAAAGACTTGATACAAGATTTGAGTGTTGCCAACTACGATCTCACATTAGACATTTGTGACTACAAAATACATCAAGAAGTAAGTCAATTTTTCCCACCATTCCTGATTCAATCACTTAGCCAGATCATCACCAAACTAAAAGCAGAACAGTAATCCCGTTCGAAAATAAGAGCCAACCGAGATCCGATGGGCAAATTCTTGGCGAAAATAGAAGGGCGCATGATATAATGAAGTAAGCGCTTATATTTTCGTCAGGTAAATCCATAGGGGGCAAATTTATGCTAAACGAACAACAAATCACAAAATTATTAGAACGTATATTAGATCCAGTATTAGAGTTCACGCTACAAGAAACTGGAGGCATCATGGAAGTAAGTGTCACAAATAATAGTGTGGCATTACAAATCGCGTTAGCAGATCCAGAGCTTCACACAGATCAGTTCACTGCAAACATAACAGAACTACTAGGAGAATTCGGATGTGAGGATATCCATTTTGAGCTTGCCTACTTACCAGTTTCCAAGATAGAACAACTACTAGCAGCAAAGAATAATATACTGTCTCCCGAAAGCAAAACCCAATTCATAGCGATTGCTAGCGGTAAAGGTGGCGTAGGCAAATCAACAATCGCAGCCAATCTGGCAGTAGCTCTAAAACGCACTGGGAAAAAAGTTGGCTTGCTAGATGCTGACATATACGGATTCAGCTTGCCTATTTTGATGGGAACAAAAGATGTCCCAAAAACAGTAGATGAAAAAATTATCCCAGTCACTACATATGGCGTACAACTAATTTCGATGGATTCCTTTGTTGAAGATGGCGAGCCTGTCATTTGGCGTGGACCAATGCTTGGAAAAATGATTAAAATGTTTTTAGAAGATGTCCATTGGGATGCCCCCGATTATCTAATTATTGATTTACCTCCTGGCACAGGAGATATCGCACTAGACATCCATACGCTGCTACCAACGTGCAATGAACTCATTGTCACAACACCCCATCAAGCAGCCGCGACAGTTGCAGCAAGAGCGGGAATCATGGCTATAAAGAATGAACATCATATTTTGGGGGTTATTGAGAATTTATCCTATTATCAAACAGAAACAGGCGCGAAGGCATATTTATTTGGAGAAGGCGGCGGAAAAAAAGTGGCCACAGAACTAGAAACAGAATTATTAGGAACATTCCCGATAGAGCAACCAGAACACAACAAGAATGGCTATCTATCAGGCATTTACGAAGCAGAGAGCATACAAGGTAAACGCTTTTCGGAACTAGCAATAAAAATAAATCACTATTTATAAAAAAAATATGCAAAAAACTATTGACGAATGGATAAATAGTTGGTATATTTATAAACGTTGCTGATGCACATAACGCAAAACGCAACACGAGAGATTGACCTTTGAAAACTGAACAGAAACAAAGATAAAACCAATAGAGACAGTGATGTTTCTAGGTAAGAATCGCAGGGCGGAAATAGAAAGCTGTTTCCAAAAGTAATACTAGTAAAGTAATTTGCTAGCGAAGTCAATTTGACGCAAGGATCTTATTCACGGTGTTGAATAAGTATTCAGATTCATCTTTATTTTAAAGAGAGTTTGATCCTGGCTCAGG
>NZ_QPKR01000069.1:0-435 GCF_003856515.1 Listeria sp. SHR_NRA_18 | reverse complement strand
GGGCATACAGCATGCGGCCGCCACTATACATGCCGCTGTTGCAGCCGGAGAGCGCGGCGGTCAACACCACAAAGTTGATGATACCTGCGGCGGCGACGATACCAATCTTGGCAAAGGTCAGCACAAACGGGCTGCCTGCGGTGCCGATACCGTTCCACGGGAAGATGGTGACAATCACGAAGATGGCACCGACATAGAAAATCAGGATGCGCCACAGGATGTTGTTGATCGCACGTTTGAGCGTCACCTGCGGGTTTTTGGCTTCCCCGGCGGTAATGCCGACCAGTTCAACCCCTTGGTAAGAAGCCACCACGATACACAGGGCAAACAGGAAGCCTTTCCAGCCACCGGCAAAGAAGCCGCCATGAGCCGTCAAGTTGGCAAAGCCCGTCGGCTGTCCGCCGTTACCGAAGCCGAAGAAGATCACTCCCAAGC
>NZ_QPKR01000068.1:0-436 GCF_003856515.1 Listeria sp. SHR_NRA_18 | reverse complement strand
GAATATAGATTTGCCCTGACTCCATTTCGGAAGTGTGAATAATGCGCATCGGCGACAAATATCCCAGACGTACCGCCTGACGCGTCAATGAGAAGACGCCAGAGATAACCGCCTGCGAGGCAATTACCGTCGCCAGTGCGGCGATGATCAGCAGCGGGATCAGCGCCCAGTCCGGTGCCAACAGGAAGAACGGGTTCTTAATCGCTTCCGGATTCTTTAACAACAGCGCTCCCTGGCCGAAGTAATTAAGGGTTAAGGAAGGCAATACGACGGTGAACCACGCCAGACGAATAGGGAACTTACCAAAGTGCCCCATATCAGCATACAGCGCCTCGACCCCCGTAATCGACAGCACCACTGCCCCTAATGCAATAAAAGAAACCGTTTTGTATTCAAGGAAGAAATGCACCGCCCACATCGGATTCAGTGCATGCAG
>NZ_QPKR01000067.1:0-438 GCF_003856515.1 Listeria sp. SHR_NRA_18 | reverse complement strand
GGCTCTCAACTTTTTTATGTAAGCATTCTGTGCACGTAAAAACTCGATTTCCTCCCGCATCTCTTCGGGTGTCAACTCATCAGGCGATTTATCGGCATGGGGGGTTTTGGGATGCTGACGCATTTGGCGACTTCGCTTATTCAGGTTGAGGGCTTCAGCCCCATTCTCCTGATAGAGTTTAATCCAACGTTCCACAGTAAGGTAACCGGGAATATCGAATTTGGCGGCGACTGTCGCTAAAGAGAGCGAGTTTGAAAGCGCGAACTCAACGACAGAGAGCCTGAAGTCAGGCGTGTAATGTGGCTTGCGTCCTACCCGCAGCCCTTGTTCCCCATGATGCTGATAAGCGGCAATCCATCTGCGAAGTTGAACATGGGCAATAGAAAACGTCTTGGCGGTCTGTTTTTGACTGCCGAGTCCGGCAAGATAGTGCCGGAC
>NZ_QPKR01000066.1:0-441 GCF_003856515.1 Listeria sp. SHR_NRA_18 | reverse complement strand
GAACATCGTTGAAAGCGAGAAACTGCGTGAGTTCTGCTTCGGCATTTATGAAGGCGATCTCGATGCCAATATGTGGGGAGCCATCGCCACCAAGCTTAGCTATGAGTCGGAAAAAGCGCTATTCGGTGATTTTGCCAATGGAAAGTTGCCATTTGACAAGATGTTCGGCGGTGTTGCTCTGGTCGATACCAGCGGTGAAGCTGAAACGTTTGCCACCGTCAAAGCACGTATGCAATCCGAGCTAAAAACGATTGCTGAGGAAACGGCAGCTCAAGGGGGCGGTAACATACTCCTGGTTTCACATGGCGCAGCCATTCTGGCCATGGTAGCGGATATGAGCTCTACACCCATTGTCGCGCCACTGTCTAATGCTAGCGTTACGCAGATTACTTATAAAAACGGTGAATTTACCGTGGGTGAACTGGGCGATATGAGCTATGT
>NZ_QPKR01000065.1:0-443 GCF_003856515.1 Listeria sp. SHR_NRA_18 | reverse complement strand
GCATTGGTATGGCACTCAGGCGAAAGATAAAGGGCTGGTTGACGCGGTCGGCACCAGTGACGATCTGCTGATTGCCGAGATGGAAAATCATGAGGTGGTAGGGGTGCGCTATGCTCGCCGTAAACGCCTGATCGACCGCTTTACCGGCAGTGCGGCGGAGAGCGCCGATCGTCTGCTGTTGCGCTGGTGGCAACGCGGTGAGAAACCGCTGTTGTAAGCCAGCAAGGCTATGATTACACGGGGCCAGATGGCCCCGTTTTTAATAGTTAATCCACCAGATGATATTTCTCGGAAAGCACATGGGCCAGGTGCTTAAACATATTAAATACGGCGGTGGTTTTTGCCGTTGGCAGCCCCTCGGGATCTAAAAAGAACTCGCCGCGGAAAACCAACACGCTGCCTTTCTGCTCAACGTCGGTGGCCACCATGCCGTGCATATAATC
>NZ_QPKR01000064.1:0-444 GCF_003856515.1 Listeria sp. SHR_NRA_18 | reverse complement strand
GAGGCCGACTGTGTGCGCTTGAAGAACGCATTGGTCAATCTGGGTAACGTCAAGAACTGGGCCAACCTGGTGAAACGGGCCAAATCCGGGGCACTGGAAGGCGTTAACGTTCTGCTCCGTCCGGTCAGTGCTGAATCGCTGGAAAACCTGAGTAACGCGGCTACCTCTGCCTTTGTGGCGCGGGAAACCCGTCAGGCCGCTGCGGCCCTCAACAGCCCACCGCCGGGCGGTTTTTTGATTACCAGTGACGAAGGCAAGCAGTTGGTGGATTATCCCTTGCCCACACAGCCGCTGAACGAATACAACTCACTCGACCAATGGAAAGAGCTACAGCGTCTTAGCAGCATGTTGCTACATACGCCGTTCCGGGCAAACGGGGTGATCACCAATATCTTTGTCGATGCCAACGGCACTCGGCATATCGCCCTGCATAGTGAACCGGAT
>NZ_QPKR01000063.1:0-447 GCF_003856515.1 Listeria sp. SHR_NRA_18 | reverse complement strand
CAAGGAGGCAGAGGCCAGATCCAGCCCGGTCAGATCGAGAGTCAGCGTCTGGAAGTTGAGCAGCGCCTCAAGGCGGCCTTGCGACACTTCCGGCTGATAAGGGGTATAAGCGGTATACCAGCCTGGGTTTTCCAGCATGTTGCGCAGGATCACCGGCGGCGTCAGCACCGCGCTGTAGCCCATACCGATATAGGATTTGTAGCGCTGATTCTGTGAGGCAATCGCCTTCAGTTCTGCCAGCGCCTGATGTTCCGTGGCCGCATCGCCTACCGGCGGAGGCCCTGGCAGTTGGATATCGGCTGGCACAATCTGTTGGATCAGCGCGCTGAGCGAGCGAGCGCCCACGGCTTCCAGCATCTGCTGCTGTTGCTCTGCGGAAGAGCCGATGTGGCGCTCGATGAACGCTTCGCTGTGTTCAAGTTGGCTGAGTGTCTGAGTCATTGCTAC
>NZ_QPKR01000062.1:0-449 GCF_003856515.1 Listeria sp. SHR_NRA_18 | reverse complement strand
GGCAGTTGGCATCGTTGGCTAGCCGCACTTCGCGTTGCAGCATGGCAGAAAGATCTTTATCCATCGGCTGACCATTCAGCCAGGTGGAGTTGGCATTTTTTACCAGGCCGGTAAAGGGCGACAGCGTCCCGGGGATCCCCACGCCCACCGAGCCTTGCTGGCCGGTTTTTTCCTCCGCCAGCGTCACCAGCCCGCAGATAGCTTCTAGCGTCAGCTGATAATCATGACGAGGGGTGGCAATGCGATGACGGAACAGCTCTGCCCCATCGTTAGCCAATGCAATCACTTCAATTTTAGTGCCACCCAGATCGATACCAATACGCACAATTTCTCTCCCCAATTCAGCACGCCAACAAACTTGCCGCCCAGTGTAGCGCATAGCCCGGCTCACGCCACGCTCACCGAATGTGACGCCAATGGCAATTCCCCTATCTGGCTGTGTGAAACGC
>NZ_QPKR01000061.1:0-450 GCF_003856515.1 Listeria sp. SHR_NRA_18 | reverse complement strand
CTCCATGCCCTTTCGGGCACTGGGGGGTAGTCATGTCGTCACGCAGCGACGGCCTCCTCGGCAGGCACTGAGTCGTCCACTGCGGACATATCGCCCTTGTCGAGATCCAGGGCTGCGTCAATCTCGATTTGCTCCCTGCGCAATTCGTCGAGACGCGCCTGCTTCTCGAATGGCTTGTCGACCAGCGCCGCCAGATCCTCGGCCTGCGCCTTGAACCCCGCGAGTCGCCGCTGTGTCCCAGCTATGCGTTGCTCAAACTCATACAGTGACAGCGCCTGGTGGGCTGCCTTCAGGACTTGCTGCCCCGACACATGCCACCCCAACGAGTAGTTGACGGCACCGTAGAGGTTCACGAAATACTGACCTTCCGATCTCCTCTCCACGACGAGCTTGAACCCGTTGACTGCGCCAATCTCCTCGCCGGGCTGTGACGCGGCGAGGAGCGCAACC
>NZ_QPKR01000060.1:0-451 GCF_003856515.1 Listeria sp. SHR_NRA_18 | reverse complement strand
GTCACCGACTTCCGCCGCGACCCGCTGGAGAGTACGCCTAAGACTATGGACATCTTCGGTGAGATCTTTGGCCAAGAGGACCGCGCTGAGGAATTCAACGCGGATTGGCAAAAGACGGTGGATCTGGTTGAGGACCGCGCGAAGCAGGTAAAGGACAAGCCAAGGGCCTTCGTCTGGCGATCGGCCGGTGTGTCCGATTGCTGCGGCTCCTGGAACGATTCCAATATCTCCCAGCTGGTCAACGCGGCCGGCGGCGAGAATATTGCGGATGAAATCATCCCGGGCGAATCCGGCACTATCACCCCGGAGAAGGTTTTGGAATCTGACCCGGACATGGTTATTGCCACCGGTGGCGATTGGTCTGAGATGAAGGACGATGAAGGCCACCCTGTCGGATACGCTGCAGTGGGTTACGGCATCGATGAAAAGGAAGCCAAGGGCAGTGTGGCTA
>NZ_QPKR01000005.1:0-284250 GCF_003856515.1 Listeria sp. SHR_NRA_18 | reverse complement strand
CCTGAGCCAGGATCAAACTCTCTTTAAAATAAAGATGAATCTGAATACTTATTCAACACCGTGAATAAAATCCTTGCGTCAAATTGACTTCGCTAGCAAATTACTTTACTAGTATTACTTTTGGAAATAGCTTTCTATTTCCGCCCTGCGATTCTTACCTAGAAACATCACTGTCTCTATTGGTTTTATCTTTGTTTCTGTTCAGTTTTCAAAGGTCAGTACTTTGTTCAACACAACTTTTATATCTTATCATATAGCATATTAGCGTGTCAACAACTTATTTTATTAATATTTTCGCGCTCTCAACTCGAGAACTTTTTAAGTATATAATATATGTTCATAAAAAGCAACTGTTTTGTTTTAATTCATTAAAATTGTATATTGCATTCATTTTCAATGCTATCCAAGAAGCCCACCAGTGCCTCATGTCTTTTGTTTGCTATCGGTCTAGCTGTATCTGTCTGGATTTTATCCTTAATCAATAAAAGCTTATCGTAAAAATGCTGTATGCTGCTTCCTTCCATGTTTTCAAGATTATATATATATCTCCCTTTAGCTCCGCCATAGGTAAAACACCTTGCTATTCCTATCGCCCCAATTGCATCTAACCTGTCTGCATCCTGCACGATTTTGCTTTCTAAGCTTAATTTAGTCTGTCCGCTTCCGCCATGACTAAAAGATACATTCTCAATAATTGATGAGATATCTTGAATTTCATCTTCAGTTAGACCGTGACTTCTAAACCAGCCTTCCATGACTTGTTCTGCCTGTACAGGATCACTATTCAATTTTGTATCCGTAAAATCATGAAATAAAGCAGCCATCTTAATAAGTAATAGATTGCCACCTTCTTTACTTTGGAGATGGACTGCCATTTTATAAACTCGGTCAATATGATACCAGTCATGCCCTGTCTTTTCATTTGCGAACTTCTTTTGTACATATGCTTTAGCTTGTTCTAAAATTTGATTGTCCATTTCCATCTATACCTCACTTTATATTATCTAATTTTCTTGTTTTTATGTAAAATAGATTCAAAGACTCTATATCTTACTTAGGAGGAATTTCTATATGTTCGAATTCAATAAAGTATTTTTAAAACGTGATGGGAAAATTTTATTAGATTCTATTGATTGGTCTGTTAAGAATAAAGAAAATTGGGCGGTGCTTGGACTAAATGGTTCTGGAAAAACTACTTTGCTGAAATTATTGAATGGCTATCTTTGGCCTACTTCTGGATCACTTAACGTTTTAGGTCGCCAATTTGGGAAGACGTCACTCCCAGAATTGCGGAAGTCTATTGGTTGGGTTAGTTCTTCTTTGCAACAGCAACTACGGGAATATGACCTAGCTGAGTCTATCGTTGTTAGCGGGAAATTTGCTAGTATCGGCTTGTATCAAGAAACTACTATTGAAGAACAAGAATCTGCTCGTGCAATTTTGATAGAATGTGGGGGCGAAGAATTAATTGGTAAGCGGTATGCTGTTTTATCACAAGGAGAACGACAGATTGTGCTTATCGCTAGAGCTCTTATGGCCAAACCTGCACTATTGATTCTTGATGAGCCCTGTACTGGCCTTGATATTTTCGCAAAGAAGCGTTTGCTAGACCGGATTGGAATGATTGCCAAACTTCCCACCGCTCCCACTATGCTTTATGTAACACACCATACAGAAGAGATATTACCATGTTTTAGTCACACACTATTACTTAGAGATGGGAAAAAATATGATGCAGGCCCTACCCAAACTATGCTCACT
This sequence comes from Listeria sp. SHR_NRA_18, assembly GCF_003856515.1. Taxonomy (NCBI): domain Bacteria; kingdom Bacillati; phylum Bacillota; class Bacilli; order Caryophanales; family Listeriaceae; genus Listeria; species Listeria sp. SHR_NRA_18. The sequence continues at coordinate 282,489 of NZ_QPKR01000005.1, read as the reverse complement.
AGAGAAACGCTATCTCCCTTCTATTGTCATGGAGTAGATGTCGTTACTTTAGATAATGGTCAAATATCTGTTTTCCCTAGATAGAAAAATATTGCTTATGAGAATGTCTCCAAATAGATTTATTCTCATAAGCAATATTACTATTAAGCCTCCTGCTCGAACAGACGTGCTATCTCAATGATGACCTGTGTTGCCTTAAGCATGCTTTCCACAGATACATATTCAAATTTGCCATGATAGTTCTCCCCACCTGTAAAGATATTCGGTGTTGGCAAACCTTTAAAAGATAATTGTGACCCATCTGTTCCGCCTCTAATCGGACGAATATCTGGTTCAATATCTAAATTCTTCATAGCTCTGTAGGCTATATCAACAATTTCTTTGACTGGTTCAATTTTTTCTTTCATATTATAATATTGATCGTTCATTTCTAATACAATATTATCTTCACCATATTTCGCTTGCAGCTCTTTTACTATTTCAGAAACTTTAGCTTTTCTCATAATGAATGCATCATGATCAAAATCCCGGATAATATAGTAGGACTTGGCAAGCTCCACATCACCATTTAACGAGATTAAGTGGTAGAAGCCCTCGTAACCATCTGTTTTTTCTGGTACTTCTTCTTGTGGTAAGTAATTATGAAACTCCATTGCCATTTTATTTGCGTTGATCATCTTATCTTTAGCTGTCCCTGGGTGCACACTATTACCTTTAAATATGATTCGAGCAGCGGCAGCATTAAAACTCTCATACTCTAATTCTCCAAGCGGCCCCCCGTCCATAGTATACGCGAATTCAGCATCGAATGCTTTTACATCAAAGTTATGTGGGCCACGTCCGATTTCCTCATCTGGTGTGAAAGCTACACGGATTCGTCCGTGTTTAATCTCTGGGTGTTTCAATAAATAGTTCATCGCAACCATTATCTCAGTCATGCCAGCCTTGTCATCCGCACCCAGAAGTGTTGTCCCATCTGTTGTGATTAGCGTCTGACCTTTGTATGTAGGCAATTCTGGAAACGCTTCTGGTGAAAGAACAATTCCTAGCTCTTTATTTAGCACGATAGCTTTCCCGTCAAAATTTTCATGGATTTGTGGAGATACATTTTTACCAGTTAAATCTGTTGCTGTATCAATATGTGCTAGAAAACCTACGGTTGCCATATCTTTGGTGGTATTGCTTGGGAGGGTAGCCATTACATAGCCGTTCTGATCTATCGTTACTTCTTCCATTCCAATTTCCTTTAATTCTTTCACCAATATGTTCCCTAATTCTAGTTGTCCTTGTGTTGTTGGCACCGATGAACTTGCCTCGCTTGATTGCGTGTCTACTTTTACATATTTTGTGAACCGTTCTATTATTTCGTTTTTCATTGCTTTTTCCTCCCTAATTCTTATTTACTTTCTCTGCCATCTTCAAAACTGTGTTCCAGTTTCTTGCAGTCGCTTTTACTTGCAATACTTTTTCGACGAACTTGTTTGAATATACGCTATCCGATACGCCTGCGGTTAAAGAAATGTATAAAAATCTCCCCACAAGTAAGCTCTTATCTTGATTAGCTTGGCTTAATTGCTCTAATTTATGGATCATAGCTTGTTCAGGTATCCTATCTAGAAAATGAACCATCAACTTATCTGCGTTGAAAGGATTTCGCTTTAATACCTCTTCGTATTCGGGCACATTAAATGCTACAGCTGGGACATCAAAACCAAAATGTTTCTTGATTAATGCTTCTACTTTGCTCTGGATGGTCTCGTGGTCTGTCTCTTCTCGCTCTGCTATAACATTTCCGCTCTGAATATAGGTCGTAATATTCTGATAGCCTTCGCTTTGGAACGCTTCTTTCAATTCTGCCATCTTTATCTTGCGGTTACCTCCTACGTTAATTGCTCTCAAGAATATAATATACTTCATGTTCTACCTCCCGCTTACCATTATACCTAATAATTATTGTGAGGTATAATGGTAGATATCGAAGGAGTGATGGAATTGAAATTAATTTCTTGGAACGTCAATGGTCTCAGGGCTGCAGAAAAGAAGGGCTTCATGGATTATTTTAGAGAGGTAGATGCTGATATTTTTTGTCTGCAAGAAACCAAGCTTCAACAGGGTCAAATTGACTTAGATTTGTCAGGCTACTATGATTACTGGAACTACGCCGTCAAAAAAGGGTATTCTGGTACCGCTATTTTCTCTAAGTCTGAGCCGCTTTCTGTGCAGTATGGTTTAGATATTGAAGTTCATGACCAAGAAGGACGGGTGATTACGCTTGAGTTTCCCGAATTCTATATGATTACAGTCTATACGCCCAATTCGCAAAATGAATTGAAGCGTCTCGATTATCGAATGGACTGGGAAGATGCCTTCTTGGCACACCTAAAAAAGTTGGATCAAGCCAAGCCAGTCATTGTGTGCGGTGATTTGAATGTAGCTCATCAAGAAATCGATTTGAAAAACCCTAAAACGAATCGCAAGAATGCAGGGTTTTCAGATGAGGAACGTGGTAAATTTACTAACCTACTTGCAAGTGGGTTTACAGATTCTTTCCGGTACTTGTATCCTGAACTTGAAGGAGCCTATTCATGGTGGTCGTATCGTATGAATGCGCGCGCCCGAAACACAGGATGGCGCATCGATTACTTTGTTGTATCTAATCGCATCGCTGAGAATATTGAGGAAGCTTCAATACATGCAGACGTGATGGGATCAGACCATTGTCCTGTGGAGCTAGAGATTCGTATTTAGAGGTTATAGTATTCTTATTCGACAAACTTCTATAAAACCCTTTAAATTTCAAGAAAAAACGCGTATCCGGATATTACTGGATACGCGTTTTTCTAACTTATTTATTTTAATGTTGGAGATTCAACCCAACCAAGTCGTTTACCGCCATCATTGACACGGTACCAAATTTTATTATTCACTACTGCTTGGCTGTCTACATGTACTTCTTCCAGACTAGCAAGCGTGCCTCTAATAGTGCTATTGTCTATGACCGGGAAAGCATAAATTTTACCCGCTTCATTTTCAACGCCTCTGATTAGATTTACTTCTTGTTCCATCGACGTTGTGTAAGTCAGATTTAAATGATTCGCCTTGATCCAACCGATTTTTTGACCGTTTAAAGTCGCTTCATACCAAGTGGATCCATCGCTTAGGTTAGCTCGGTTAACGAGCCGTAAATTCTTACCATTATAGCTCGTTAAATTGGCTTTTTTTGTTGCATTTTTCATTGTTTCGGGAACGCTCCACGCCGTTGCTGACGTGTTTGGCTTCACCTGTCCGTATGCGTAAATGCCTGTTTTAGCGGTTATTGTATCGTATACTTGGTCGTATTTCGCAAGGTTGTATGTTTCTACGGTTTCGATAAGTTGTTCCGCATAGTTAGGATCTGTTGCGTAGCCGCCATCTTCAATGATTTGGGCTGTTTTCTTGTAGTCCTCTTCGCCAACTAAGCCTGCATATTTATTCGGATTCCATGAAGGTCCATTAACAAATAGTAAAGCGTGGTCTTCTAGTGACTCATAATAGCTTGGATACGCGCGGAATGGAGCATCTATCGTCGTCCATTTATTATCGAAAAATTCTTTCGTGTTCATCGTGATGGATTGACCTTCGTAACTACCTTTAATTCCGAATAGGTTATTAGCTTGTTGTGTTAAGCCGCTTTTCCCCCATCCTGATTCTAAAATAGCCTGGGCAATCGTTACACTTGTTAAAACGCCATGCTCGCGTTGTAGTTTCTGTGCATCTGGCACTATTTTATCTAGAAAATTCTGCTGGGAATTGGTGTAGCTTATCGTTGAATTATTTTCTCGTTCTGCCGCATATGTGCTAACTGGAATACCAATTGTGCCCATCATCATCCCAATGGTTCCTAAAATAGCTACGCTGCGTTTGACTGATTTTTTCATTCGGTTTATTCTACACTTCTTTCTGATTTTTTTATAGTATTTTTGTTTTCATGTATCTTTTCAAATCAACAGGGTTCATTCTAGCAAAAATAGTGTTGCATTTAGGTTACAGGAATGTGTCATTTCTGTTTATAATATTACATAATGTGTCTAGACCGCTATTCACAGCCAGTTTCCAGATATGTTTTATTTTTGAACACATCAAAAAAACGCCATAAATTTATAGCGTTTTAATGCGAATCACATCTTTTTTTACCCAGCCCAACATTTTTGAACCGGTTTTTATTTGGTACCAACTGCCATTTTCAGTCCTCATTTCTTGGACGATTTCTACTTTTTCCGTTCCATATTTCGCCAAATCATTTGTCTTTTTAGACCCTTTTGTTCTGGGTGGACTAGACCAAATAGTAGTATCTTTTGTAAGCACTGGCGAACCTACTTTTTGGATGTTTTTTCTGAAAATAATCGTGTCGTAAATTTTATCGTAGGCTTGTAAATTTCTTTGCTCGATTAGGTCAATTAGTTTAGCAGCGTAACCTGGATCTGTTGCATAGCCCGATTTTTGTAGCGCATTGGCCGCTGTACGGTGGTCTTTTGCCTGTACAACTTCGCGATATTTGTCTTTATCCCAAGAAGTTCCTTTCAAAAATAGACTGGCGTGGTCGTCGAGTGATTCAAACCATGTTGGATATTTTCGAAATGCGGCATCAACAGTGACCCACGTATCGTTTTCGTATTCTTGTGTTGGCATTGTTACGGAATCGTTTTGATAACGACCTTTGATGCCGAACAAATTCCGTCCATCTGTTGCTAGTCCACTGTTCCCCCAGTCAGACTCTAAAATGGCTTGGGCCAAGGTAATACTAGTCAAAATGCCGTCTTTTTCTTGTATTTGTTGTGCATGTCCAGCTAGTAGTTCAATGAATTCTTGTTTTGGATCGACACGCGTTACTTCTACTGGCTCGTCTTCTGTAAAAAACAATTTATCTGCTACGAAAAAAGCCAAACCGCCGAGTAAAACGACTGCAAGTAAAATTCCAATAAGAAGTGGTGTTTTCTTCCGACGTCTCATTTTTGTAAAACCTACTTTCTGTACCTTGATGCCCTTTTTACCCTATTGTCTTATTGTATCCGAAAAGCAGTATATTTTGCAACCATCCTAAGGCTTAGAAATTATTTTTTGATTCCATGATTATACCATCTTCTGTATCTCTTATTTTCGCTTTTTTTGGGGCCGAAGATACGATTTTCACAGTGTACATATCTGCCATACATAAGGCCGAATGCGCCACAATCAGTAAGTAAATGGCTACTAAATCGCCTGGAAATTCCAATGCTAAAATAACGAGAATCAGGGTTAATAAAACACATGGTCCGATGCTGATAATGTTGAATTGCCATTTTGTGAATAATTGATTGGGGCAGTTAAAATAAAGCATACCTTTTTTCAAGCTTATTTTTAGTTTACCGTTACCAAGTACCCAAAAAAGTAGTCCGTGGATGAGTTCATGAATAGTGAAAACAATGTATAGCGCGATGCAAAATAGAATAATGCCTGTTACAGTGAAGTTGACTGGTACGGATTCGCGTAGAGCCAGTACGACGCCGACAATTAGCATAATCACGGTTATAGCTGTGGCCATTATTTTAATGGTTTGCATTCTTTTTTTGTCGTTAACGATGTTGTATTCCTTCGACAGTGCTTGTGTTCTCATAACAATCTTGACCTCATTTCTTACAATCCTTGCTAACACAAAATACTCCCGTTTCCCTTCCATCCATTATAGTATGAAAAATGGGTAGAAAACAATTATTATGTAAAAAAATCGACTTTCTTCTATATAAATGTTTATATCTGGGCAAAAAAAATCTCAACCTAGTTTCACAGTAGATCGAGATTTTCAAATTTTATTATTTATATTTTATTTCGAATCGCAGTGTTGTCTTGAGTTTGTCTGGTGCTACTTTTTTGAAATCGGATAAATAAATTTCTTTGTGGTTTTTGCTTGTTCTTTCTATATTATTCTCTTCGCAGTATGCTTCCATTTTTGCAAACGATGCTGGTTCGTCGTCAAAGCTTCCCACGTGTAGCATTTGCAAATTTAGTCCTTCTGTTATTTCTTCTAGCTTTAATTGATTCAGGTATTCTTCGGAAACTTTTTTAGCGGCTTTTTCTTTGGCCATTTTGAACAGTTCTGGTGTGATAAAGTCTGGTTGGCGTAGCATGATTTTGTATGTTAGTTTGTCTTTATCAAAGGCTAGACTTCCGGGTTCTAAACTCCAGAATCCTTCTAGTGGGAATACCGTGTAATCATAGTATCCTTCAGGGGTTACCCCTTTTTTCGGCATCATTTTTATCGCGTAGGACGTGGCGTATAATGCCGTGACTAATTCTGAAAACAGTGGATTATTCGGATTGCCTTTTCCGCGTATTGTGATGTATTTCATTGGTCCGAGGTCGATTATTTCTGGATTTGCTTTTGGTAAGTAGATTTTTTTGTCTTGTTTTCGCCATTCATATTTCATGGTTTTCCTCCTTTATTGGGAAACATGCTTCGGTTACCCAGTTTTCTTGATTGGGTTCGGTCGCGATGGAGACGTGATAAATATTGAACATCGGGCCGCTTAATTGATAATTATGATTTTCTAGCCAAATCGCGACGGTTTCAGTCACGGCTGTAATTTGTTCGTAGCTCCCATTTATTATAACAGAAGCGACAGTTACTGCGGAGGCTTCTTTGAAAAATATACCGTTTCTTGACTCGTAGTCTGCGGTTTTAATGGCAACTTGAACCTCAACATCGACATCTGCCTCACGATAAGCTTCATCATGAAAAATGGCCATGCTGTAGGGCTCTTTCGCAAAGTGGACTTGCTGCGGAATAATTTCTGCGTACAGTCGTTCCCAAAGCAAACCTTCACTCGCAAAAGCCGGAATCGTGTCTCGAATACTGGCAACAAAGCGTTCTGGAATCTCTTTTTTGATAATATGATAGTTCCATTTGGCGCTGTCTTCTTTTAGAACGGCTAGCGAACTTTCTAGAAGCAGGCTTTGTTGCTTGATTGTCTCCAACTCTTCTTGTAATTCCAGTTCACGAATCGCAAAGTGGGATTGGATGGTTTTGGCGTCGGATCCGGATGTTAGAATTTCGTTGATGACGGAGAGGCTGAGCCCGATTTCTTTTAGTTTCTGGATTTTATTGATGGTTTGTAGTTGCTTCGCTGAATAATAACGATAATTGGTTTCTGCGTTAATTTTTTCAGGGATGAGTAAGCCAATTTTATCATAGTGGCGCAAAGATCGGATACTTACGTTTGCTAGTTTAGAAAATTCGCCGATTTGGAACATGTTGTACCTCCTTGTTAAGTTTTGATACCTTTATTTTAAACGATGACATAGGTGGAGAGTCAAGCGCATAACTAAGATTAGTCTATTAATCTTTAAATCAGCTATTTTTTATTGGAAATTTTTGTAGTAGGCTTGAGACAGCATCTTGTTTTTGTTAGCAGAAATGTAAGCGCATTATTATTATTAGAAAGGGAGAGACGTATGAAAAAACTGAAAATGTTAACTGCTTTACTTAGTTTGTCACTTTTGGCCTCATTACTAGCTCCATCTTTAGGCGCGTATGCGATGACCTCGGAGGATAAGGAGACGCAAGCGAAGACGGGACAGCCGTTTGCCTCTTACTGGTTCCCAAATGAACTGCTAAAATGGAGTCCAAAAACAGATCCAGATGCACCGTTTAATAAAGGCACGATTCCTTTGAAAAAACGAGTGACATCAGCTAAATCTAACGCTACGCAAACGAGCAAAGGGGAACTGATGTCGCTTGATATTATCAATCAGCATACAGCGGGAACGCCTTCGCAAGGTTTTAAGAGTATTCAGGTGTACAATCCGACGCAATGGCAATATATTGATGTGCTCGTTGCTTGGGCTGGTTCTTCTGGTGAAGGGATTATTATTCCGCCGAGCGCCGACACGATTGATATGGCGCATAAAAACGGCGTGCCTGTAGTCGGGACTGTCTTTTTCCCGCCGAATGTGTATGGTGGAAAGACCGAATGGGTGAAGCAGTTTATTACGAAGGATGCGAATGGGCGGTATCCTGTGGCTGATAAATTGCTGGAGGTCGCGAATTATTACGGTTTCGATGGCTGGTTTATCAATCAGGAAACGACTGGTTTTACAACGGCTGATTCCGTTGCTATGCAAAATGTACTGAAGTATATGCAAGCTAAAAAAGGCGCGAATCAGCAAATCATTTGGTACGACTCGATGACGACGACTGGCGAAATTGATTGGCAAGGTGCTTTGAACGAGAAGAATAGTCCTTTCTTAACGCAGAATAAAAAAGCGGTTTCGAATGGGATGTTTATTGACTTTCGCTGGAATCCGGACCGTCTTGCTGCCTCTAATAAAAATGCGGCCGCGCTCGGTGTGAATCCGCATAAATTATATGCTGGCGTCGATGTTCAATCCAATGGCTATACTAGTAATGTCAATTGGGGCGCGATTTTCCCTCCAGCTGGGCAAGCGCCGATTGTTTCGCTCGGCCTCTATATTCCTGGCTGGGTTTACTACAATTCGACGAGTGAGGCTGATTTTGTAGCAAAAGAAAATAAGTTTTGGAATGGCAATAAAGTCGATCCGCGTTATCCTGAAAATGTGACTGGCGCAAAGGATTGGCAAGGTATCGCAAAATATTTCCCAGAGAAATCCGGTATTTCAGCACTCCCGCTCAAAACCAATTTTAATACTGGGAAAGGAACCTTTTTCAATAAGAATGGCGTTCGGTTGCAAACTGGCGAATGGAATCAGCGTGGGATGCAAGATGTGATGCCGACCTATCGCTTTATTTTGGATAATAAAGGTGGCAATAAATTAGCGGCTAGCATTGCTTCGGATGACGCTTACACTGGCGCTTCTTCCCTACTTTTATCTGGAAATACGGTGAAAAATGGGACGACAACGACGAAATTGTTCGCAACGGATGTCAAAGTAAAGCGCGACACAACTTTTTCGATGAAGGTGAAAGGTACTGGAAATGCACATAAACTCGTGTTGCAATTTGCAGGTGAGAAAAATCCTCGTAAAGTCGCGTTGAAGGCTTCGGGCACCGGCTGGGTCAACTGGGCAACGACGCTCAGTCCTTACTACGGCAAAACGATTAAAGAAATTTCGCTTGAAACAACAACGACCGCAACACAATCTAATGCAAAAATTCGAATCGGTGAAATTGCGCTTCAAGGCAAAACAGATATTGGCTACGTCGGCGCGGTGAAGAACGTCAAAGTAGCTGAGAAAGTAACACCAGAACGCAAAACAAACGCTCGTATCACTTGGGATAAAGCGCTTGGCAACGTTCGCTATTATGAAATTTATCAAAAAAATGCTAAAGGAGCACAAGAATTAATTGGTACAACGCCATCTAGTGCCTTCTTTGCAACGAATGTTTATACCGTTAAAGGCAAAGTTCAAATGACAGTGAAAGCCATCGGGTATTAAACGAAAAAAGTGGTCTGCTAGCAACTTGAGCAGACCACTTTCCTATTTCTGACGTTTGTCGATAAACCAGCTTCCGAGCGCACCAACTAGAAGAATTCCTAGCGATGGTATCGAGTAATCGACGAAGAAAGTGGTAAACTCGATTCCCGCGAACTGCAATGCGACCGTCACTAATCTGGCGACCAATAAAATAAGCCCAATAATGACCAAGGCATTAAAAAATAATTTCAAAAAATGCATCCCTTCTCCTCCTGTCTCTCTTCCATGTTATAATTTAATAGAAGAAAGTTCAAGTTTGGGAGTGATAATATGACCTATCCGCGCGATTTAATCGATCCAATTATCCTTAAAAATAGAGAATTTGACTTGGAGGGTTTCGTATTTGGTAATGGCGATTTTTCACCTGATATTATGTTGATTGGTGAGGCTCCTGGTGAAGTCGAGATTAGAACTGGAGTCCCATTTACTGGGCGTTCTGGCAAGGAACTCGATAAAACGCTTGCTATCGCTGGTTTAACACGCGATCAAGTTTATATTACAAGCATCGTTCGAAGTCGCCCATTTGGCAGGAAAACAATCATCGATAAAACTGGGCAGAAAATCGAGAAACGTCCGAATCGAATGCCAAAACAAAAAGAAATCCTGTTACACGCCCCGCTTCTTGATTATGAAATTGCGCAAGTCCAGCCGAAATTAATCATCGCTTTGGGTGGCTGTTCCTTGAAGCGCCTCATCGATAATAACATGACGATTTCTGAGTCGCATGGCACTATTTGGCATGGGAAGATCAAACAGCTTGGCGCCGATTCTAATTATGTCCCCTCTCAGCAAGCATACGATGTTTTTCCGATATTCCATCCTGCCGCTATTTTCTACAATCGTAAAATAGAACCACAACTCATTGCGGATTGGGAGAAGTTGAAAGAATTTTTAGCGGTGAAAGCAATATAAACGACAGATCCGCACGTTTGTTCTATAATGATACTACTAATGAAAAAGGGGGATTGTTTGATGACACTATTACTGATGTTGGCTGGGCTGATGGCAGGGATGACTATTCCTGTTCAAACAGCGGTCAATTCACGACTACGCGGCTATACAAAATCGCCTTTTATCGCCTCTTGGGTGTCTTTTTTGATTGGAAGTATTATTTTGATCGCACTGGCACTCGTTTTTGAGCACGGTTGGACGTTTGATTTACATATACTGGCGGTTAATCCTTGGTGGATTTGGTTCGGCGGTGGCGCGCTTGGTGTGTTCTTTTTAACGTCAAATATTTTATTAATGCCGCGACTTGGATCGGCTTTAACTGTCGTGATTACGCTGTGTGGGCAAATGGTGATGGCGCTTTTGATTGACCATTTTGGTTGGTTCAGTGTGCCGGTTCATGAGCTTAATTTGCCAAGAGTCATTGGAATCGCAATGATGTTTTTCGGCGTTATTCTGATGCAGCGATACTAAGGGAGGCTTTTTTATGACAACAAAACGATCTAAATCGATGATCGCGTTTATGTGCATGGGGCTCGTGGCGGGCATGATGTCGCCGATTCAGACGTCCATTAATAGCCGATTGCGGATTGCGGTGGATTCGCCGATTATTGCTTCGATGATTTCATTTCTGGTCGGGATGACGCTACTCCTACTCATATCACTAATTGTCGAACGCAGACTGACATTTCAACTGCGCGGCGTTGGTCGAATTCCGTGGTGGATTTTCACTGGTGGCGCACTCGGCGTTATTTTCGTTACATCGAATATTTTACTGCTACCGCTACTCGGCTCGGCGCTGACCGTTGTTTTGGCGCTTTGCGGGCAGATGATTATTGCGCTGACGATTGACCATTTCGGCTGGTTCGGCATTATCCGGCATCCGATTAATCGTTACCGCGTACTCGGCGTGCTTTCGATGGTTGGCGGCGTTTTGCTGATTCAATGGTTCTAAACTGACTCCGTTCGGGACTTCCTTTATTCAAAATTACTGCTATAATAATTAGAGGCTCAGTCAGAAAAAAGGGAGATGAGGCAGTGATTACTAAAATACCTTTTAAAAATGGAGAATATGATTGGATTAATATCAACATTGAGAATCCTACAGAATTAAAGAAGTTCTACGAGGAATATGAAATTGATGATGAAGTTGTGGCTTATTCGCTGGATAGAAACGAGCGCGCCCATTTGGAGTATGATTTAGCTACGAATACGTTTGTGCTGTTTTTCAACGTGCCGAACAATGAAAAAATTGACGATCATTATGAGACGATTCCGATGACGTTTTTGATTAAAGGCTCGCAATTTATTACGGTGACGAATGCAAAAAATCAATATGTGGCGGATAAAATGAAGCGATATTTGGACAACAACGATGGAAAAACGATTTTTGAGTTCTTATTTAGTTCTTTATTTATGATTACCGATTCGTATTTTCCGTTCGTCGAGCAAATGGATGCCGATAGAAAAACGATCAATGATAAACTGAAGGAAAAAACGACGAAGCAAAACTTACTTTCTCTATCTGATTTGGAGACTGGCATTGTTTATTTTGTCTCCGCATCCAAGCAAAATCTGGTTTTGTTAGAGCAGATTAAGACGCATATTATTTATCGGACGCTCGATGCGAGTGAAAAAGAGCAATTTGAAGATGCGGTGATTGAGGCGAAGCAGTTGGTTGAGATGACGCAATTATCATCGCAAATTTTGCAGCAGTTGTCGGGGACGTATAATAATATTTTGAATAATAATCTGAATGATACGATTAAGATTTTGACGGTGTTGTCGATTTTGCTAACGATTCCTACGATTATTACCGGATTTTTCGGGATGAACATGCCTTTGCCGCTGGAACACAATCCGTTTGGCTGGATCACTACGATTGCGATTAGTGTCGTTGTTTGGTTCGTGCTTTCCTATGTATTACGCAGATTGTTGAGACGGTGAAAAAGACCGAACACTAGGCCCAAAAAGCTCAGCGTTCGGTCTTTTTCAGTTAAATGGGTACTCTTTATTCAGAATAGCGTCGATCGTATTAAGTACGCCCTCTTCATTGTTCGAGTCGGTCATATAATTCGCAGCACTTTTGACCGGCTCCGTCGCATTTCCCATCGCAAAACCGTATGCCACATGATGCAGCATCTCGATATCATTACCACTATCTCCAAAAGCGACTGTTTCATGATCTTCAATATGACATAGCTCCTGAATCCGCTTCACGCCGTGCGCCTTATGTAAACCGGGAATAATCAAATCAATATACACATTTCCACTCGTGACTGGTGTAATAAAATCGCCAACGCTTTCATGCAATTTATCCAACACTTCTGGCACGTCCGATTCGTTAAACGTGAGCGCGAATTTGAAAATTGTATCGTTGATGGTATAGAGATCGTCCACGCGCTTTAATTTATGGTAGTATTTCAAGCTTTGATTGAAGTCCGCCTCGCCAACGTACGCACTATTCCGGCCACAAACAACAAGGCTACTGGGCTGGAAATCGCGAAGAATATCAAGGACCTTGCGCACCGTATTCTCACTCATTTCACCACAAAAAACTTCCTCATTGGAATGAACGATATACGCACCATTTTCAGCCACGAAAGAAATTTCGTCCGCAAAATCTGGAAAGAATGATTTTAATTGATAATACTGATTTCCGCTTGCGACAACAAAACGGATACCACACTTTTTTAATTCAGTGTATTGTTGGCGGAAACGTTCGCGGTTGTAGTCTTGGTTGTTATTCAAGAATGTGCCGTCCATATCGACTGCGATTAGTTTTATTGGCATTTTGGGTTGGCTCCTTTTTGGGCTGTATTTAGTTCTATTATAACATTTCTAAGTACAAAAAAAGAGCCGAAACCCTATAAAAGGATTTCAAACTCTTTGGAATTTACTCCCACTCAGTAAATCGATTTTAAAACTAAACATATTAGTTTAATTTTCGTGCTGTTTTATGCACTTTAAATTCATATTTTCTATATTATTTAGCTTTAATCAAATTTCTGTTATCAAAATGTTATCACTTTAATTCAAATTTTCCAAGTGCTTAACTAGTTTATCCTAATATCTTTAACAAGAAATCATTCACTTTTGCTGGATGTTTTTTTATTTGTCTTTTAAGAATTTCATCCCCTCTTTAAAAGCTATTCTGTAAATATAAAGAAAGGCTTCAACTTGATATTTTTCCAGAGCATCAAGATAAGCAATTATTTCTGGGTTCCATAATTCTTCTAACTGATCGCGCAATTGATAATAACATTGGCTTTTTTCTTGGAACGCTTCGTGATTACTATCTCCCTCACAAATGCCTTCTATACGCGCCAGACAAAACTGGTCAAAATCTTGTTCTATTGTTTGACTCTCCATCACATACTCACCTCTCTGGTAGTAAAATCAAAATAGCAGGTACTCCCTTGCAAATGAAAGTTATTGGTTACTAATTGTAAATGATAAGTTACTAAGATAGCTTGTATTTCTAATTGTAAAATTGGCAATAACCTCTGCAAACGTTCCGTATCCTGAATATCAATCGAATAACTACAAGCTTTAGTCTGTACAACTAACTCTACCTTGTCAGTAACTCCATGTATATTTTGAAGGTGCACCGATAAATCTGGTTTTACTAACAATGAGAATCGGTCTGTCTTAAATTTAAATTTCATTCTCTTTCCCCTCCTTTTTAGTCACTATTGCATCAAAAGCTATTTGCATCCCTAACTTAAACCCATGTGTAAACGTTTCAACTAGTTCACTTAGCTGCTCTTCTGATTTTTGATGATATTGTTCTTTAACATAATTCTGTGCAGTATTTTCTATAAAATCACTCAAGATTTGCTCACCACCTCCAAAAAATTCTTCATAGCGAAATATTTCCCTATTACGAAACATTATAATGGAAATAGATAGTAAAATCAATATAATAATTCGCTATGACGAAATTATATGTAAGGTGGTGAAATTACGATGCAAAAGATAAGACCAGATATGGATATTGGTAAGAACATTCAACGACTAAGAAATGATTCCAAAATGACACAAGATCAAGTAGTAGCAAAGATGAATATCATGGGATTAAATATCTCGAAAAGTACATATGCAAAATTAGAAACTAATCGCATGAATATACGCGTAAGTGAACTTATTGCACTGAAAATCATTTTCAATGCTGAGTTTAATGATTTCTTTGAGGATTTGATTTTGAAATAAATTATCTCCTTTATTATAAAAATATCAAACTAATAAATGTTATTTTAAAAATTTATTAGTTTGATATGATATATTAGAAATGTATAAAGACTGGTACAAACGGGTTAGAAATAAAAAATAAGCAGGAATCTTGTATTTGCCATTTCCTTAAATGGTTTAATACAAGGCTTCCTGCTTTTCTATTTTCTTTCTTTTTAGTTTTGTCTCATATTCTTTACGACTAACTACTCAATAACTTTTGACGAATGAGATAATATGTCATATGAAAATTGATATTTCTTCATTAAAAATGTTGGTTCATACTCGATACCCTTATTCGTTTTATATCCCCTTTCTGAAATCAGATATAAATTCTCCTTCGCTCTGGAACAAATTACATATAATAACTTTGTTGCTGAACCTAACCCTTTGTCAGGAGAACCAAAAATTTCATTCCAATGTGGAATTTTACCATCTAAAATATTAATAGCTATCATTGTATTATATTCTTCTCCCTTAACTTTATGTGCAGTTGTTAAAGTAATTCCGCTTCTAGAATAATATACTTTTCTGAAGTTTTCTATATCTGATGCTAGTTTATTTCTTTCCATTCGCTCTTTTGTTTCTTTAATAAAGCTCTCAAATGCTGCAAAAATTTCTGGATAAAGTGGTGAAGTTATGTTAAGTTTGCAAAATAAGGATACAGTTGTTTCTTTAAAATATTCTAGACCATTATTAGTTTGACATAGTCTTTTACTAGCATTAATTTCTTTCAATAAATCAGTTGAGATAAAGTCCTCTGGCAAATTGACATTAAATTCGTTTATTAATATTTTTAAAATCTCTGAACTAATTCTTTTTCGTAGTCTATTTTTATTTCCAGAGTCCGTGAAATACAACCTAGATAATTTAAAAAACATACTATGATCATTCACCTTAATTGGGGATACTGTTAAAGCATCAAATTTAGAGTCTGGTAATAATTCCTTTAATTTATCACCTATAGAAAAAAGTATATAATGCTGCGGTGCGACAATACATATTTCATTCTCTGGAACACCTTGATTCAAATGATATAAAATAATATCAGCAATTTTTTTTGATACATCATCTTTATGAACATCCGTTATATGAGAAATTTTACCGATATATTTTCTGTTTTCTCCACGACTACTTATCTTATAAGAGTTTTGTTGGAATTCAGAATAAAAATCAACCATTCTTTGTGTGGAACGATAACAACCAGATAATTTTTCAACCTTAAAGGGAAGACCTGTTAGTTCAGCAAGTTCATCAACTGTCTTTACAACCCCATTAAGCGCTCCATAAATAGCCTGATCTACATCTCCAACAAAAAGAGCTTGAATAGATTTGTTAGCAAATGTTAATAGACCAATAATATTATATTGTATATCTCTTGTATCTTGAAACTCATCCACATAAATTGTTCTTAGTACTCGTGCAATATTTTTACAAGTTATTTTTGACTCTTTTAAAATTTGATGCGCCATCAATAATATTAAGTCAAAATCAATTTCTTTATTATCCAATAATTTTTGATGATACATTGAAGTTACTTTTGGGAACCGTTTTTCTAATATACCCCCTTCTGTGGTTAACGATAAATTGATATTGTTTTTTTCGTGACCTTTTATTTCAATATTAAGCTTTGATAAAATTTCTTCCACATATTCACTTTGAGTATATCCATCTACAATATTAAAACCCTTTGATAATCTCGAAAGATTCATTCCAAATGGATAAATAATAAATTCCAAACAAAACTGATGAATTGTTCCTACCCAAACACTTGGAGAATCAATTCCTAGAAAGTCTAGCCTATCTTTGATCTCCTCCGCTGCACGATTAGTATAAGTAATAGCAACTATTTTTTTAGTAGAATTTTTATTTACTACACTTTGATAGGCGATTTTTCGTGTTAGTACTCTTGTTTTTCCACTTCCTGGGCAGGCTGTAATATATAGGTTATCTAAACTTTCGACAATTTTTTTTTGTTCTTCATTTAGATCGTGCAGGAATTCTGTAGCATCATCCATCACATGACACTCCTTCATCTAATAAAGTTAAGTAGTCTTCACAAGCATTTATAAAATAAGACGCCTCATAATCATATTTTTCTAGATATTTTTTAACTATATTTTTCAATGCATCTTCATTATTTTGTGCAACTTCTATATCTTTAATAAACTCATCCTCTTTACCGATGTATAGTGCCTCATGTTTTATTAGTTTTATATAAATTGCTATAGACATCGATTCTTGTGATGCAAAAGCTAAAGCATCTAGAATATAATTGGGAATGCTCACTGATTCATCAATAGTATTACTGATTTCAATCGCAAACCAGCCTTTTCCAAGCTTATTAGCTAATTTTAGCATTGCTAAATTGCGATTTTTTATATCATCTCCGTCTAATGCATTAAGATATTCCTGAACAGTAGTCGTTTTTGAAAAATTCCCTTCTATGATTGGAATAATATATTTTTCATTATCCTCCAAAAATTCAAGTTCAAAAGTTGTATCAGCATAAAACATATCCACCCAATTGTTTTCCTCGAACAATCTATTTAATTTTCTTTTTCGCTTTGCTCCTATTTCCTCAGCCCTTTTTTTGTACAAGGGACTCTCTTCTGGAATGGCCTTCTGATCTAAATCAGTAATAATAGCACAATATCTCATAACTCGCTCCGCATCAAACAAACTAGCTATGTATTCAAATGCTGTACCCCCAATATTTATCAATCCAATTCCAATTTCATCAAGAGAAATTCCAAAAGCTTTTTTCACAAGATTAGGTATTAAGATTTCTTCGGCATCCCCCTCTACTAGGACTACCCCTTTTGAGAAAAGTAACCCATTTCTTTTCACATCTAAATACCGTTCTATATTCTTTTCAAGATTCATATTCTTCTCCAACTTTTCACTAGCAAATAAATCTAGTCCACTTGATGGACTCATCACAATAGATTCTTTGTCATATGATTTTATTATGTTCATTCTAGATATTTCAGACGACTCTGCAAGATGAACAGAATGCGTTGTCATAATAAGTTGAGTATAGCCTTCTTTAACACTTAGCCCCTCAAATAAAGTTTTTTGTATATGTCTATGAATATGAGCTTCTGGTTCTTCGATCAACATAATATTTAACAATTCACGAGATCTACAGCTCTCGAACTCTACAATTTTTAATGCTAGATAAATCATATTTAGATGACCTAGCCCTAATAATTCTAATTCATCGTCATCTTTTGATCTCATTGAAAGAAATTTTGAAAGTGAACTTATTTCATCTGACATATTTGAAGACAAGCTTAAATCAGGCGAATAAACGCTACCAAGAATATCTTTCAGTTCAGAATTCAAAATGTTTCCAATATCATTAATCTGAGGTATACTAATAATTTCATCATTTAAGGCTTTAATTTTTCCTTTAACATCTTCTATACGATTCACTTCAATACTTGACTCAATAGCTTCTATAATTCTACGGATGGGGTTTTTTGATGTTTTCATCTCTCTTAAAACATCTCGTAGTGCATCAATATAGACAACTGAAATATGTTGATAAATATCAATCATATCAATTTTTGTACCTAATATAGCACTGTCATCATCAGAAGGATCCATAGCTAGCGATTCATTTAAATTTCCAACTAGGCTATAATAATGGTCGTCTGATAAAAAATCGAAATCAGATTTTGATGTATAATAAAATTCATAATCGACTAGCCTTATATTTCCCCGAATTTTTTCGAACTCTGCTGTACCTTTATTATCATGTAATTTTTTTCTGATACTCTTATTGGGTCTAATAAATAATGTTAAACTACCTATGCCATCAATATCTTTTGTCAATAGTCTACTTACTTCACCGATATTCTCTGTCTCATCAATTTTTTCTATCTCAGCTATTGATAAAGTTGAACATATCTCATTATCCATATCTTCTTCTGTTATACCGCCAAATGTTGCGGAGATTATTATCCATTCACCACGCCAATTTTCTCCCAAGTAATACGAAAAATCACTTTCTTTTAGGTTTTTACTACCATAATAATAACTATCATCTAATAAAATTCTTAAGGCTGTTAAAGCATTAGACTTACCTGCATCGTTTTCACCAATAATAGTATTTGTTCCCTTTTTAAAATTGAAATTTCCTGATTTGTAATTTCTAAAGTTTTTTATTTTTAAATTTGATAAATACATAACTGTTCCTCACCTCTATAATATATTTAATAATTTTTATCTAATCACCCATTCAAGTAAACGTTATCATAATTATATCATGAATATCACCAAATTATTACATTTAATCCCTTGCACTTAATCCATCAACTTATATGTGTTTTTACTCCATTCATTATCAAACTCATAATCTTTTGATAAATTATCCCGTTGTATATTGTATTCATCACATATATAATTTTCCAAACGTTTAACCATCAAATCTCTCAACATCATGATAGGCTGTTCGGAATATAGACCTTCTAACTCCCGCTTTATTTCCTCTTGTGAAAATAAAACAGCATTTATTTCTAAACCAATTGCTTTTTGTTCCTTAGCAAGTAAAAATCTCGCTTTATTAAACTTATACCAGCTGAAAATAAATTGTCTCATATAGTTTCTCAGGTTTTTATCGTACTCTTCGGTCTCAGCTTTTTCAATCTCATCTCCAACTTTATTTAAAAAATCTAAGCCTTGTTTGCGAGGTATAGAAAAAACTTCTTCCTTTGATACAATAGAATATTTTCGAAAGAAATCTATAGGGTATCTTTCGTCAACTAAATCTAAAATACTCTTGCCAAGCGTGGTATATTTCACTTGATTATTTTTTGAGTCGATATCATCTCTAATCAAAAAATCAACTGTGATATTTAGCACTTTACATATACGAATACAGCTACTTACGGTTGGTATTGCCTCCTGACGCTCCCAGCGACCAATCATTTCTCTAGAAACACCCACTTTTTCTGCTAAAACATCTTGTGTCCAATTATTTCTTTTACGCTCTTCTTTCAACTTTAAATGTAACGCCATGGGTTTACCTCCTTCTCATCAAAAATAGAACTCTGCAATACTGAAATAAGATCTGTACGTAATTCCTCTATCTCATACATCACTTGGTTTATACTTATTGGATCTCGTGTGTCTGTTATACTCAACTTTCCAGAATTATCTACATGTAATATATCCATAATACTTTCTGCTGATTCATCATTACATGAATCCATTTCAATCATCCAAAATCGTAAATTAGTTAATGCAGCTTTGCAACGAGATAATTCTAAATCATCTATAGTATCTTTTTTCAAATAATCTTCATATGTGCGAGCAATAATATCATATTTAGGAACAAAAATCCAATCTCTTTCATCAGCAATATCATATATTTTCAAAAACTCAAAAATATTATCAACTTGACAATAATCATTTATTTGCTTTCCAAATTGATAATACTGTTGATTCAAATCAAAATCTGGATCCACGTTACTATTTAAGAAATCATCTGCCTTAATACTATATAACATGCACAGATACCTTAAAGAAGTAACATCAATTTCTGAGATACCAAGTTCCCAATTTCGTACTCGATCGCTTGTCATCGAATTCCCCGTATACTCAGTTATTTGTTTTGCAAGTTTGGTTAAAGTTATTCCTCGTTTTTTTCGCTCGACTTCTAGCTGCTTATGAAATTCCATAAAAATACCTCCTCATTTCTATAATACTATCATAACAAAATATTGGTAATTCTTAAAGTAACCGTATACAGGTTTTTATCCCTTGTTTAAGTCTCTTTTGAATTTTATCACCTGTTTAAATCGAAACATAACAAAATCGAAACAGTTGGCACAACTATTTCGGTTTTGTTATGGGAACAACTGAAACGAAGTGGAAGGCGTTAGCTCAGTTACTTTAGTGTTCTATATCTGCATTCTTTGTATGATTTAACTTAAATATTTGCATCAAATTTTGTTCGATAGTTCGATCTTGTTTTTGAACTTTCTTGCACGCCTTATGTTTTTCGTATAATTCTTCTCGTCGATTTTGCAAAGATTGTGCTTGTCGATGTAACTCATGTTTTATCTGCTTACTTGGCTTTACATTAGCTTGTTTAAGCGCCTTTACAGCAGTTGTATATAATCTGATAGCTGACTCTTGTTTATCGGAGTTCAGCATTTGCTTTTCTCTAGAATTATATATTCCTTTTGTATTTTCATAAATATCAAGTTGCTTCAAAATAAATTGTGTATTAGCTAGTTTTGTTTCAATCGCCTTAATATCTGAAATGTTAGCATTCATCATTTCTTGATTACTTATTTTTTTCTGCTCCCATTCTTCAAGAGAAGTAATACCAAGCCCATTCAATAAATTTACCGTCTTGGCATTTTGTTTAAGGTTATGCAACTTTGCCCAATGTTCATAGCCTTTACTCTCAATAACTTTCTTGTTATTTTCCAAAGCAACCATAATACTAAGTGGCTCGTTTTTCAGATTTATTTTCTTAGCTTTTTTGATTGGCAGCTTATCTTTTTTTACGATACGTAATTTGATATTTCCTTCTGAATAGTTTTCACCCAGTTGCATCGCTCGTGTGAATCGTTTTTGTTTTTCAGCACGAAAAGCAATATGTTTTCCATATTTAATCTCATATCCTTGTTCTTGCATTTGGCTTGTAAAATCTTCGAATGTTCTACTACTTTGTATACACATATCAATGACAGTTCTCAGTTGTGTTTTCCAGCTGTTTCCTTGCTGATCCATTTGCCATTCATAGTGACTTTTGCCTTTATTTTGGTTTAGCGGAATCACAGAAAGTCCATGTTCTACACACAATATATCGCTCGCCTCTCTCAGTTGATAATATGTTTTGGTGCAATCATTATATTTTTTATGATCTACAAAGCTAGATGCGCAAAATATCACATGATTATGAATATGTTCTTTATCTATATGTGTCGTTAGTATATATTCATATTTTCCTTGCAGGTGTTGCTCCAGTAATTGTTTGCCGATTTCATGTGTTTGTTCTGGACTTATTTCCTCAGGCTTAAAAGATTGAATAATATGATAAGCTTTATTGCTACCTCCTGAACGACTATTTTGGTCTAATGTTAATTCAAACTCTAAATCGGCAGTTTCGGGCGCGCAGGCGTAACTATAAACATATTTCGATTTGATTGGATCAAGAATATAATTTATTGCTTTATCAAGCGTTTTTTTGATAGACCATATCTTTGTAATCGCCATACTTTTTGCATCATCTCCTCTATTTTTTGGATATTTTCTTTTGAAATTTTATTATCTGTGTTTGCTACCCGTGCAATCTGGTTAATATTAGTGCCAATTTTATTTAGCTCCATAGTAAGCTTTTTAGTTTCATCATAATTTGAAACAATAATCGCACCGTCAATTGCCATCTTTCTTAGGTAAGCTTCACGATTTGTTATCCCTGCTTCTTTCATTTTCATTTCAATAAATGCTTTTTCTTCCTCATTAACTCTAAACTTTAAATCTATATTTCGATTTCTATTTGCCATTCTTTTATTTTCTTCCTTTCCAATTTTATTTTAAAAATAAGGGGTTTGGGGATTTCCCCAACAAGTAATTTCAAACGCGAGTCGCGAATGCGAAACGGGTGAAATTTGGATATGGGGTACCATATCCAGTGCTTGCTTCTCTGTTACTTTGCAAATTTAAGTGATAATAAAAAGAAGAATGAAATTCACTCTTCTTCTCGAAATTTTTGAAGCAAGTCAATTGTGTAGGCTATTAGCTCTGCGGTTTCTTTATCAATTGATTGTGCGTTCTTCAATAGTTCGTTAAACTCATTTATTTGATTTCTGAACGCTTTAAATACTCTTGGACTATAATTTACTGTTATTTCTTCTTTTAAAATCCTATGAATCAAATACTCTTGTTTAGTTAGACCTGACAGCTTTACTAACTTATTCAAATGCTCATTTTCTTCTGGAGACATTCTAAATGCAACTATTTTATTTCTCCAACGTCCTTGTCTATCTAATGTTTTGACTGACATTTTAAGCCTCTCCTTTTAAATTATCTAATACGTTTGCAATTTCCATTTGTTTGCTCGGGAATAAATGTGCATAACGGTAGGTAACATCAATGCTTTCATGACCTAATCGATCTGCAATTGCCACTGCTGAAAATCCACTATCTATTAAGAGCGATACATGCGAATGCCTTAAATCATGAATACGAATGCGTTTTACATTTTGCTCTTTCGAACCTCGTGTCATTTCATGATGCAAGTAATTCTTTGTTATTGGAAATAACCGCTCATCTGGCTCACATTTATAAATTGATTGAATGTAATCTTGAATTTCCTCCCCTAAAAATTCAGGCATTTGAATGATACGATTACTTTTTGGAGTTTTTGGCTCCGTTATTACATCTACCCCTTTAAGCCGCTGACAGGATTTTGAAATAGATAGCCTACCTTTATTAAAATCAAAATCTGATTCTGTAAGAGCAAGTAACTCTCCTAACCTAATTCCACACCAATATAGGATTTCAAATGCATAAAATGACATTGATTTATCCATCATTGAATCTGAAAATTTTTGGTATTCTTCTTTTGTCCAGAATAGCATTTCTACGCCTTTTTCTTTTCCCATATTTCCAGCTTTACGTGCAGGGTTAGACTTTAGTTCATAAAATCGCACGGCGTGATTAAAAATGGCACTAAATTGATTATGAAGTGTTTTTAGATAAACTGGTGAATAAGGCTTTCCATTCTTATTCCTATAAGAAATCATCTTATTTTGCCATTGGATAATATCCTTTGGTGCTATCTCGCTTATCTTTCTGTTCTTGAAATATGGTAATATCTTTTTCTCAACAATATTTAATTTAGTCTCCCAAGTACTCTCTCTAATTCTGTTTTTCATATCTTTTTTGTAAATATCCCAAAATGCTGAGAAAGTCATAGTTAAGTCTGCTGTTTTCTTTTGCAAGAATTCGCGTTCCCATTCCAGTGACTCTTTTCTTGTAGTAAATCCGCGTTTTACTTTTTGTTTCTTCTCCCCCTGCCAATTAATGTACCTAAACGATGTAAACCATGTTCCGTTTTTATCTTTGAATGCTGCCATTATTAATTACCTCCTTCTTCTTGTAATTGTCCATATAATTTTTCTTCATAATATTTTCTACTCACTCGACCAGCAATCGTGATAAAACCTTTTTCAGTTAGTTCCTTGTTTAACTTTCTAATTAATTTGCACGCAAAAGAATAAGATACGCCTAATTCTTTTGCTACTTCATCTGCTTTGATGAATATTGGTTTACTCATTTAATTCCTCCTTCCCCTCGCTTTAACTAAACATATTTGTTTAAGTAAAGTATAAATTAAACTTTTTTGTTTAGTTTTTATTGATTTTGATTTGTAATTGTTTTATAATCAATTTAACAAATATGTTTAGGAGGGCTAATATGGCAATTGGTGATAATATAAGAAAGTTTCGAAAGCTTAAAGGTATGACGCAAAAAGAATTAGGATTTGCTCTAGGTTTTGACAAAAAAACGGCAGATATTCGTATTGCACAGTATGAAAGTGGAACAAGAACACCTAAAGAAGACATGATCAATGATTTATCAAACATTCTTGATGTAAGTCCAAATGCGATTACTACTCCCAATATCGATAGTTATATTGGTCTGATGCATACCTTATTTTCAATTGAGGATACCTATGGACTAAAAATTATCGATGGTGAAGATGGTATTGCCTTACAACTTGATAAAAACTCAAGTTCTTTTCATTCCCTTCTTGATTCTTTTCTCTCTTGGCAACAAGAATCTGAAAAATTTAAGAACGAGGAAATATCATTAGAAGAGTATAATCATTGGAGATTCAATTATCCAAAAGTGGAAGCTGAACGTACCAAATCGAAACTCGATAAATCAAAATAAGAACGCAAAAAAGGCTCGCCGATTTCGACAAAGCCTTTCATATAGAAAATTATTTTATTGAATGACATCACTTGAATTTGATAAAATATTATCCGTAAAAATACAAAGATAATAAAAACTGTTATCAAACTGTTATCATTCTGCATAGAAAAAGCCCTAAAACCTTGTCATTACTGAGGTTTTAGGGCTTTGATTATTATTCCCACTCCACGGTCGCGGGCGGCTTACTCGTAATATCATAAACAACACGATTCACATGCGCTACTTCATTCACGATTCGCGTTGAGATCAACTCCAACACTTCCCATGGAATCCGTGCCCAGTCTGCTGTCATGCCATCAATCGAAGTTACCGCGCGGATAACAACTGTGTGGTCGTACGTACGGCCGTCGCCCATCACGCCTACGCTGCGGATGTTTGGTAGTGCCGTAAAGTATTGCCAAATTTCGCGGTCCAAGCCGGCATTCTTAATTTCTTCGCGTAAAATGTAGTCAGAATCGCGGACGATTTCTAGTTTCTCTTCGGTAATCTCACCTAGTACGCGGATGCCTAGTCCTGGTCCTGGGAATGGTTGGCGCCAAACGATTGCGTCGGGCATGCCTAGTTCTAGTCCCAGTGCGCGAACTTCGTCTTTGAATAGTGTGTTTAGGGGCTCAATCAATTGGAACTGCATGTCTTCTGGCAAACCACCAACGTTATGGTGAGACTTGATTGTCTGCGCCGTTGCTGTTCCACTTTCGATAATATCGGTGTACAGTGTTCCTTGTGCTAGAAATTCAACGCCGTCCAACTTTGTAGCTTCGTCGTCGAAAACGTAGATGAACTCGTTACCGATTGTTTTACGTTTTTGCTCAGGGTCGGAAATGCCGGCAAGTTTTGTCATGAAGCGTTCTTTGGCGTCGACTTTGATAATATTCATGTGGAAATCGCCGTATAGCGTCTCCATCACTTGTTCTGCTTCGCCTTTACGTAGCAAACCGTGATCGACAAAAATACATGTTAGCTGATCGCCAATTGCTTTGTGAATCAGGACGCCGACTACAGAGGAATCCACGCCGCCAGAAAGGGCTAGCAGGACTTTTTTATCGCCGACTTGTTCGCGGATTTTAGCAACTTCCACGTCAATGAAGTTCTCCATCGTCCAGTCGCCTTTACAGCCGCAGATGTTTAACGCGAAGTTTTTTAATAATTCGTTGCCGTGAACGGAGTGTTGTACTTCTGGATGGAATTGCACGCCGTACATTTTGCGGTCTTCGTTTGTGATTGCAGCAATCGGGCATGAAGCGCTCGTAGCAGTGACTTCAAAGCCTGCTGGTTCTGCAACGACTAGGTCACCGTGACTCATCCAAACAACTTGCTCGGTCGGTAGTGCTGCGAAAAGGCGGGACGGTTTCTCAACGTTGATGGTTGCTTTGCCGTACTCGCGGTCTTTTGCGGGCTCTACTTTTCCAGCGAAGTGGTTCGTCATCAGCTGCATGCCGTAACAAATGCCGAGGATTGGAACGCCCATCTCGAATAGGTCTTCGTCGCAACGGAACGCGCCTTCATCGTAGACACTGTTCGGGCCTCCGGAGAAAATAATTCCAGTTGGATTCAGTGCTTTCATTTCTTCCACCGTAATTGTGTGTGGGTGCAACTCGCTGTACACGCCAAATTCACGTATACGACGCGTAATCAATTGGTTATACTGACTGCCAAAATCAAGAACGATAATTTTCTCTTGCTCTGTAAAATCTTTCATATTCCTTCACAAAACCCCTTTAAAATTTATTTATGTAAGTTGCGCGTGTTTCAAGTTCTTCTCTTTATTGTAACGTCTGGCCTGCATTCTTGCAACCGTAAAAATCGGGATTTATCAATGTCAGCGCTTGCTTTAAAATAATGTCTCCTCGCATCCTTCCAAATGCCAGGGAGTCCATATTCGCGCACGGGATTTCAAGCTCATTCAAGATAGCTTCGGCGTTTTTAAAAAGATATTTGACTTGCGGCGACACGAGAACGGCATCCACTTTTGCGTAGCCTTGAAGACGCGAGGTTGTCACCATGCCAATTGGCCCCATCACAACGACGAGATCTTTATCTTGGTGGGATTCGAAGCGATTGTATTTGAGATCTTCGGGAAATAAAAGTGCAGCGGTCATGCCCTGTTTCTCGGCTTCTTTGACAACATTTTGTGCCATCAAACTTGACGTCGCACCACCCGCACAAACGATGAGTAGTTTTTTCATTTGTAAACTCCTTTCAAGATCATTTAGTAAAACCCTAACATAAAGAAACGCCTAACCCATTACGAGGTAAGACGAAGATTAGGCTATTCGCAAAATCGAGCGAAAGCGTTTGTATTCAGGATATTCGGTGGAAGCCGGAAGCGGAGCGTACGACTGTACGTGAGAACCGGAAGTCTGCCGAATATCCTGAATGCGAGCGCTTGTCGCCGATTTATTTTGATTATAGAAACGACTCTATAGTCCTTTTCCGCCGACGACGTCCATGCTTACGCTTTTTTCGATGGATTCGATAAGTGGTTTTGCGCGTTCAATCACGGCTTTTACTTCTTCATTATCGAGCGATGCTTTGTGATGTCCGGAATCGGTCCAAACCTCTGTCACAATCACCGTATCGGGGTCGTCTTCGTTCACGCTAACGACATATTGGATGCACGCGTTGTATTTATCAAGCCCAGTCGCTGCCTCCAGCAAAATATTGACGAGCGCTTTCCTGTTTCCTGGATGCGCTTTGAACTTTGTAATTAAGCCAAATGCGATTTTCATTGTCATCTCCTCCTCAAAACTAGTTTTTCCAAAAGTCATCAAAGATTGTGATTGCCATGTGGCGCTTATGTTGTGTTTTTAAATACCAATTTTCGATTTGAATCGCAATTTCTGTCGGGATTTTTTTGCCTTCTAGATAGTCGTCGATGTTGTCGTATGTGACACCGAGCGCGACTTCATCGGGTAAGGCTGGTTTATTTTCTTCAAGATCCGCGGTCGGTTTTTTCAGATAGAGATGTTCTGGGCAACCGAGCGTTTTGAGAAGCGCCTTGCCTTGGCGTTTGTTCAAGCGAAACAGTGGATTGATATCGGTTCCGCCATCGCCGTATTTCGTGTAAAAGCCTGTCACAGCCTCAGCGGAGTGATCCGTACCAACGACGGCGCCATGATTCATCGCCGCAATGCTGTACTGCGCCTTCATCCGTTCTCGTGCTTTTTCGTTGCCTTTCGCAAAATCAGAAAGTTCGATATCCGCGTCTCGCAATGTCGCCGCGCTCGCATCTACAGCCGCTTTAATATTGATGGTCACGACGCGATCTGGCTCGATAAAGTCAAGCGCGTCCTGACAATCCGCCTCGTCAAACTGCGTCCCGTATGGCAAGCGTACCGCGATAAATTGGTAGGACTCGTCTCCCGTGGCTTCGCGCAATTCGCTGATCGCCATTTGTGACAATTTCCCAGCAAGTGTGGAATCCTGACCTCCAGAAATGCCAAGTACGAGCGATTTGATAAATGGATACTTCGTCAAATATGCCTTTAAAAACTCCACACTTTGGCGAATTTCCGCGGTTTCATCAATTTTTGGTAACACATGCATTTCTGCAATAATCTGTTTTTGTAAACTCATTCTTTTGCCCCCTTCACTTGCTTAAAATGGAATATCAAAGTTGACCGGTGAATGTTTCTGTACGGTTTTGCGGACGTTTTCGATATTTTGCATTTTATTTTTCCAACATTTCACGCTTAAATCTACGGGGTATTGTTCCGGTCGAACTGTCCGTTGATATTCATCCCACAGCAAGGCTAAATTTTCTTCTTTGTATTGGCGCGTTTGTTCTAAAGTTGGCCTTTGATATACTAATTCCCCTTTTTCGTAAATTGGAACCAATAATTCTTTTGCGGTGAAATTTGTGACTTCTTTTGTGATGTATGTGTGGATTGGATGGAACATCGTTAATGTGTCGACGCCTTCCAATGACTCGTTTTCCAAGCAAATGTAGTCGCCTTCTGCTTTTGGTCCATCTTCGTTTGTGATGATGCGATAGACTTTTTTCTTCGCGGGTGTCGTGACTTTTTCGGTATTGCTGGAAAGTTTGATAGAGTCTTGTAAAACATCGTTCTCATCGGCGATTGCGACCAATTTATAGACCGCACCGAGCGCTGGTTGGTCGTATGCCGTAATCAGTTTCGTGCCCACGCCCCACGCGTCGATTTTCGCTTTTTGCGCTTTCAGGTGGAGGATCGTTGTTTCATCTAAATCACTCGACGCAAAAATTTTCGCATCAGGGAATCCCGCTTCATCCAACATTTGGCGCGCTTTTTTCGATAGGAAGGCCATGTCTCCGCTGTCCAAACGAATGCCGATAAAATTGATGTCATCGCCCATTTCTTGCGCCACTTTAATCGCGTTTGGAATGCCCGATTTCAGCGTATCATACGTATCTACAAGGAAAATCGAATCTTTATGCGTCTGGGCGTAGCGTTTGAAAGCATCGTATTCATCGCGATAAGCCTGAACCATCGCATGCGCCATCGTTCCCGAGATTGGAATCCCGAAAGTTTTGCCCGCGCGAATGTTACTTGTCGAATCACAGCCACCGATGTACGCCGCACGTGCGCCCCAAAGTGCTGCATCCATTTCTTGTGCGCGTCTCGTACCAAATTCAGCAAGCGGTTCGCCTTCCACGACATTTTTAATCCGCGCTGCTTTCGTCGCGATTAACGTTTGGAAATTCACAATGTTAAGTAGTGCCGTCTCGATTAATTGCGCCTCTGCAAGGTTCGCCTCGACTTGAATGATCGGTTCCGTTTTAAACACAAATTCGCCTTCCACAACCGAGCGAATCGTCCCAGTGAACCGTAAATTTTTCAGATAATCAATAAATTCCTCTTCAAAAGCCGTTTCTTCGCGTAAATAAGCAATATCTGTGTCGGTAAATCGCAAATTCTCCATATAGTCGATAATGCGCTCAAGCCCTGCAAAAACGCAGAAACCCGTGTCAAACGGCATATCGCGGAAAAAAACCTCAAAAACAGCGCGTCGTTCATGCATATTATCATCCCAATACGCCTTCATCATATTAATTTGATACAAATCAGTGTGTAACGTTTTACTATCATCTGGAAATAAAGTCATACTCCATACTCCTGTCTATGTTTTCTTATAAAACATCATAGCTTAAATTACGCAAAAAAGCGAACTAAAGGAGCTTGATTTAACTTTTCTTCTTCATGCAGCGTTTTGATCGGTAATTCAACAACAAAAACGCTGGTAGTCACATCCAAGCCCACCAGCGTCCCATTCCCTATAAGTTAAATCGATATCCCGCGCCCCAAATCGTTTCAATCGACTCAGAATGCGCGCCATGCGTCTCCAATTTCTCGCGGATTTTCCGAATATGCACAACAACAGTCGACACATCTCCCGCCGCTTGCATTCCCCATATTTGCTCAAAAAGTTGCTCTTTATTCCAAACCCGATTCGGCCGCTTCGCCAAAAAAACGAGCAAATCAAATTCCTTCGTTGTAAAAATAATTTCCTGATCCGCCACAAAAACTTTCCGACCATCCAAATCGAGCGTCAAGTCATGCACTTGCAAAATCTCATTTTGTGTCCCAATATTACTTTTTGCCAAGCGCTCATATCGTGCCAAATGCGCCTTCACACGCGCTACTAATTCGCTCGGACTAAACGGTTTCGTAATATAATCATCCGCGCCAAGCCCGAGCCCACGAACCTTGTCAATATCTTCCTTCCGCGCTGAAACGAGTAAAATAGGCACTTCCTTCTTCGCTCGAATTTCACGACAAATATCAAATCCACTCATATCTGGCAACATAATGTCCAGTATAATCAAGTCGAAATCCTCTCCCAGCGCCCGTTCCAGCCCCTTCAAACCATTGCTCTCAATCGTCACTTCCATGTCGCTAATCTCCAAATAATCACGCTCTAACTCCGCAATTTCCAACTCATCTTCCACCAATAAAATCCGTTTCACGCTTCATCCTCTTCTTTCTTTTTCAAGCTCAGTTTAATAGACACGCTCGTCCCGATACCCAGACTGCTTATCGCCCAAATCTCGCCGCCATGCTCTTCCACAATCTGTTTCGCAATCGACAAGCCCAGTCCACTTCCACCAGTCGTCGAATTCCGCGACACCTCTTCCCGGTAAAATCGGTCAAAAATCGCCTTCATCCCATTATCCGAAATACCTTTACCGTTATCATGAATCGTGATTATCGCATCCGTTTCGCGTTTTTCAAGCTGAATCCTGATATTTGCCTGCGCTTTATCCATATACTTGATACTATTTTGAATCAAATTCTCCAAAACCCGTTTCAATTTATCGCGATCAGCCACCGTTACAAGTTTTTCCTCAGGAATCACCAACTCAAAATTCGCTTTTGCAAAACTCAATTCCGACTCTTCGGCGACTTGTGCCAACAATGCATTCAAATCCACATTTCTAAAATAAAACGGTTCTTTATGCAAATCAAGCTTCGAAAATAAGAACAATTCATCAATCAAAGCATTCATGTCCTTCGCCTTCGCATGCGCGATTTCCAAATACTTCGCCTGTTTCTCCGGCGTGTTCGCGACACCATCTTGAATCCCTTCAATATAACCTACAATCGACGTAATTGGCGTTTTTAGATCGTGCGAAATATTCGATAATAGCTCTTTCCGGTTGTTTTCATATTGTTCTTGGACCTCTAGCGATTTTTTAAGCCTGATTCGCATTTTTTCAAACGTTGCAATCAGTGTCGAAATTTCATTTTTCCCTTTCGGCTCTTCCATTTCAAAATCGAGATTTCCCGCCTCAATCTTCTCCGCGCCTTCCTTGAGATGAACAATCGGCCGAATCACGCTTCTAGCAACAAAATAGCTAAGCAATCCAATCACCAAAACGCCGAATAACAAAATCGCACCAACTATCAAAGCGCCCCATTTTTGCAACACTTCCATATAGGAATTCTCCGGCTGAAGCACCATCACGCTTCCCTTCGAACCATCTGAATAAAGATAGTCAAACTTGATATAACGGAACAAATCGCCTTGATTATCAATCGTTCCGCGCATATTTAAGTTATTTAGCTCATAATCCGGCTGATGCACGAGCAGCGATTTCTTAGATAAATCCGAGGAAGAATACACAATCGTATCATTTTTTCGCACTACGATTTGCACATCACTTTTCTCCAACAGCTTAAAATTCTGATATTCTAATAACTGATCCGGCGTACTTTTTGCCATCATTTTCAGCTCTAAAAAAGCATTTTCTTCATCCGTTGAAAGCGGACGTTGAAGGGTTGCTGATTTATATAATTGTCCTGGTGAAGCCCCTGTTAGCGTGCATACACCCAGAAAAAAAGCCGAAATCAAAAAGGCTCCCGTCAAGATGATTACCGCGATATAAGATAGCATAAATCGTAATTTAATGGACATACTGTTTTCCTCATTTCGTCTTACTCTACAGCAAGCATATAGTGAAACGGCTTTTTTAACAAGGGATTTTGCGCTGATTTAAGGAAGTTTTAAGATTCTATACAAAAAGCTGCGAAAAACGGTTTTTGACGACACCATTTCTCGCAGCTCTTATTTCATCCTAAGTCATCTTTAATTTTCGACGTCGAAATGCCATTGGTTCTCGGCAAATAGACCACTTCGCAATAATCTTTCAGAAAATCAAATTCGCCTTTCCAATCATCACCCATCACAAAAATATCGATATCGTGATCCTTCACGTCTTGAATCTTCTGCTCCCAGTCACTCTCGGGAATGACCTCATCAACATACCGAATCGCCTCTAAAATCAGCTTGCGATGCTCAAAACTATGATAAGCTTCTTTATGCTTAATCCGATTAAATTCATCCGTCGAAATCGCGACAACCAAATAATCACCTAGCGACTTCGCACGCTCAAGTAGCTTGATATGACCCCAATGCAGCAAGTCAAATGTGCCGTATGTAATCACTTTTTTCATGAAAACACCTACTTTCCTAGTCACTAGTATACCAAGAATAAGCCGTTTTCGCCAGCCTATTCTCGCTCCATTTCCTCTTGTAAAAATGCCACAAAACGCTTGCTCGATTCCCCGTCCGAATATTTATTCCAACGCGCACTGAACTCGCGTACCGCTTCTGTGTCCATCGCAGGATTTTGTATCGCGGTCACAACCTCCGCAGTCGTCTTGCAAAGCGGCCCTGGAATCTGCTCCAAATAGCCATCTGCCAAGCCTCGACTCGCATCATACGCCTCCAAATCATACGCAAAGAAAATCATCGGCTTCTCGAAAAAGGCAAATTCAAAAGGAATAGAAGAATAATCCGTAATCAGCACGTCCACCATTGGTAACAGCGCCTCAAGCTCCGTTTCTTTCTCCACATAAACACAAAAATCGTCGTCCTTCTTCGGCAAATCAGCCAACATCGACGGGTGCAATTTCAACAACAGTTTGTATTCCTTCCCAAACGCAATCTTCATCGCAGCAACGTCCAAATGCAACTTCGCCTCGGCCAGTTCCTCATCACGAAAAGTCGGCGCGTATAAAAGCACTTTCTTATCTTGAATCGCATATTTCGCAAGCCCAGCACGCTTATTCTGCGCTAAAGTCGCCTCGTCAAAATAATAATCCGTCCGCGGCACGCCCATCTTGAGCAGTCGCGAATCATCCACTAAAAACGAACGCTTGAAAAGCTCGCCCATCTCATACGATCCGATAACCACCTTCGAAAAAGTCTTATACACCGCTTGAAAACGTTTTTTATCCGAGTCCGAGCGTTTTTGCGCCGCTTTATCTTCCCAGCCAAACTTCTTCAACGCACCGTTCGCATGCCAAATTTGTACACATTCCATGGAATCCCGCCACTTCACAGCCGCTAATTCTGGAAAATAGTTATCCGTCACGACCACTTTTGCCGTGCTCAAATGAAACATCAAGCGAATCAGATTCCCGTTCGTTTTCGGCAATGAACGCATAAAATTACGCGCCATCCCATCCACATTTAAACGCGGATCATAAAAAACAATCGTTTCCGGCATAAAATGCGATTTCTCCATCTCACGCAATATCGCTCCTGGATTCTCCGGAAAACTAATCAACATCACCACTTTTTGCTGCACTGGGAAACGCCCAAACACAAAACCTAACACTCGAATCATCATCATATAAAGTTTTATTGCTACATTTTTCATTTCTGACACCTACTTTTTAAAGACGATTTTCACAGTTTTTTCCGCTGCGTGCCCGTCCTCCCATTCACAAAATTGCTGGAAGAATTGGCTATTACTCTTGGCTGGTTGCTCCAATATTGTTGCTATTTCATCCATCAGCTGCTCGCTTGTCTCCACTAACGGACCTGGTGCATTTTTCTCAAAATCAAAATAAAAACCTCGTAGCGTATCACGATATTCCGCCAAATCATACGTGAAGAAAATCATCGGCCGATCCAAATTCGCATAATCAAAAAAGACAGAAGAATAATCCGTAATCAGCATATCACTCACCAAATACAAATCGCGAATATCATCATAAGACGACGCGTCCCGAATGAAATCACCATACTGCGCAAAGTCAAACTGCTCCGCCACCAAATAATGCATCCGGACAAGCAACACGACATCCTCGCCGAATCGCGCCTTCATTTTTGCAACATCGAATTTCAAATCAAATTTATATTCGCCAACCTTATGAAAATCATTATCTCGCCACGTCGGTGCGTACAAAACCACTTTTTTCCCAGCTGGAATCTCGAGTTTTTGACGAATCCCAGCAATGAGCGCTTCCTTGTTCGGACTAAAAAGCAAATCATTTCGCGGATATCCCGACTCGATCATCGCCCCATCGTACCCAAACGCACTACGAAAAATCTTGCTCGAATACGCATTCGGCGAAATCAGATAATCCCATTTTGCAGCTTCCCGCACGAAATCATCCTTATATTGTGCCGTCGTCTGACCAGGCATATGCACCTCGTCGATATCCACACCAAGCTTCTTAAGCGGTGTCCCGTGCCACGTTTGCACATATACCGTTTTCTTCGGCTTCGGCAATTCCAGCGGCAAACGACTATTCGAAATCCAGTACTTCGCCCGCCCCATCGTAAACAACCACTTCACCGAAAAGCGCGCCACATAAGGAACACCATACTCCTCAAAAAGCTTCGTATAACGCGGATTCACACTCCATAACAACGTATACTCCGTTTCATGCTCCTTCATATACTCATAAATCGCTCGCGGATTACAGCTATATTGTTTACCCGAAAAACTCTCAAACATGACCAAATTCTGTTTTCGCGGTAGCAATCCCGCTAATCGAAATAAAAAATAATACACCGTTTGGATTAATTTTGCCATCTGTTGACCCTCTTATCTCTATTGATTCAGCGCTCGTTTTAGCTTTAGTCGCCGTTTTACTCTCTGCCTCAACTCAGCCGTTAAACGGAAATGCTCCAGCTCCACTTTCCGATTCTCGTTTTGATAAAACCACTTGCCGCGCAATTCCCAAGGCCTCAAGCGAATTTTAGCCGTTCGAATCGTTCCTGCAGGTCGCACAACAACGTCCCAAATCAATTGGTCCTCCGACCGTTTCACGACCACTGCTTTTTTAGTTGAAAATAATGTTTTTGCGGCGAAGAAACTCTTTTCTGGCAAAGTAACACGCGATTCCTCGATATCAGAAAAAAGTTCCGCATGCCCATTCGGACGCCATTTTTTGTGTAGTGTAACGGCCGGAATATCCACAAGCGGCGCCGTTTCAAATCGAACTGGCCAGCCATTTTTGCGGAGCGACAACATCATTTCCTTCACCGGTTGCGCCGTATCAAGTTCCCACACATAACGCTCCTCAATCTCACTAAAAATTCGCTGAAAAACAGTCACAAAAGCCGTCTGCTCCTCGTCCGTCAGCACCTCACGAAAATACACATGCTCTTTATAAAAATACAATTTCGCGTGATAACTAATCAAATATTGCACATACGGAATGACCGCCCCAAACTTCGCCTTCGAATCACGCAAATACGTCTGATAAACAGCCTCCAAAAACGGCTGATAACGCGACTTATCCTGCCACGACTTATTCACGAGCGACCCCTTCTCTTTCATATCTCGATAGTAAAAATAACCAACATTCGCAACCACGCCATAAGCCTCATCATCCAGCAACAATTTCGTAATCAGCAGCTGATCCTCGCCAAAATGAAGCGATTCATCAAACGCCAATTGCTTCAGCCTATCGAAACGCAAAAAAGTTCCACCGATATAAAAATGGATCGCCTTATAGTCCTCTAAAATATTAACGACGCGGCTCCCCTGCTCAAATCGCGTGTTCAACTTATGCGCACCGATTTTTTTGCGAGTTCCCCAATCATCTAAATAATAAAACGGTGGGACCATCATATTGACCTGCGGATGCGTTTCCGCAAAATGAGCCATTTCACGTATCATATGTAACGAATATACATCATCCGCATCTAAAAAGCCAACGAAATCAATATCGTTTCTGACATGCATCAAGCCAATATTACGCGCACGAGCCGGCCCACCATTTTTGATATGAATTTGATAGATATTTTTCGGATGTTTTCTGACTAATGCATCTGCAATGTTCCCACTTTTGTCAGTACTACCATCGTTGACAAGGAGGATTTGAATATTTTCGGTAAACCCGTATGATTGTTTAATGATACTTTCCACCGATGTTTCCAAGCGATTCTCGGCGTTGTAGAACGGTATTATTATCGCAAATTTCATTTAATCACCCCATTTAGAATAGGGTTATATCCTTTGGAGAAGAGATATAACCCTGGAAAAGACTGTTGATGTTGTTGCGATTCTTATGAAGCGTTTTCTGCTGAATTAGAACCGCAATATGAGTGTGAGCGCAGCGAGCATTCGTTCCTTCCCCTGCTTCACACCCAACTGCCTACGAATCTGACTCTGTTAAGACCGCGTTGTTTAGCAATATGCAGTGGAATGAAGTGAGACTGCCTTCCTTGCCCTGCATCATGCTCCGGCGTCTCCGAATCCGGCTTCAACAGCCAGCCTCTCGGAAATTTCGTGGCCTCCGCAAAAGTCAAAAGAGGACTTTTACTGCGCCCCCTAACAATTTCTGTCGAGGCTAAACGGGCTGTTTCAGCACTTTAGATTCCCCATTCCATCACGCTCTTACCCCACGGACTGCGTAAATCGGCTTCGAATGCTTCAATCACGTCTTGTATACACTTCACTTGGTGTACTTCACCAACTAAGTTTTGCAAATACTCTACAGCTCGTTTATTTTCTGTCAAGAATTCTACTGTCTTCTCGAAATCAACGCGGCCGCTGCGACTGCTTCCATAAACCGTCAAGCCTTTTTCAAGCACCATGCGTGAGTTGAACTCAATCGGATACTCAGAAACGCCCAATAGCGAAATCGTGCCTTCTGGTTTGATCAAATCGATAATCTGGCTCACAGCGTATTGGCTTCCACGTCCGCCCGCACATTCAAAGGCTTGATCGATTACCAAATCAACTGGAATATTATCAATCGAAAACGCTCCGTCAACGAACGAGAAGAAATCTAATTTATACGGTGTTTTCCCAAAAATGTACACTTTACTTTCAGGATACCAATTTTTCAAGATTAATGCGGTGATAAATCCTAAATTTCCGTCGCCCCAAACGCCGAACGATTCGCGGTTTTCATTCGCTTTTTGATCAAAACGTAGAATCGCGTGCACAGCAACCGAAATCAACTCGGAGAACGCGGCCACTTTTGGATTGACGTCATCTGGTAATACAACAACACGATCGCGACGCATGAACACGTAGTCTTGCATCAAGCCATCATAGCCACTCGAACGGAACTTGCTTGTTCGCAAATAGTTCTCATCGATGACAGGATCGGTCTCCATTGGTGTATTTGGAATCATCACTACTTTTGTACCTGGTTTAAATTCTTTCGTTGCGTCATACACGATTTCGCCGATTCCTTCGTGAATAAGCGCCATCGGTAACTTCTTCGAGAGCATTTCTTTTCCGCGAGAACCGGTATAATAGCGTTGGTCTGCCGCACAAATCGATAAATACGTCGGACGAACAACGACTACTTCTTCATTCAAAGACTCATCCACATTGGCAACTTCGAATTGTCGCTCCGATACTAGTCGGTATACTTGATTAATCATTGGCGATACGCTCCTGAATGATCGCATTTGCCACTTTTAGGTCATACGGTGTTGTAATCTTAATATTGAAGATTTCGCCCTTCACGAGCTTCACACGGTCTCCTGCGAGCAAGCAAATCTTACAAGCGTCCGTCAAAATTTGTTTCTCATCTGCGGACAAGTCTTGATAATGGCTATATAGCTTCTTAATATTAAAACTTTGTGGCGTTTGGCCTTGGTACATGTGGTCACGAACTGGAATATCCGTAATAAAATCATGATTCGACGACTCCACAATCGTGTCAATCGCTTCAATGACCGTATCCACCGCGCCAGTTTCCAGCGCCGCATCAATATTTTCTTCAATAATTCGGTGCGTCAAAAACGGGCGAACAGCGTCATGGGTAATAATAACGTCATCATCCGTTAAGCCAAAATTCGACTCAATATAACGAATCCCATTCATAATTGTTTCGTTACGATCCGTGCCGCCTTCAATCACAACAACGCGATCATCCGAAATGTATTTCTTAATATTATCTTCCGCGTGATTGATCCATTCTTTTGGAGACGAAATAATAATCTTATCAAAGCGGTTATTTAAAATAAATTTCTCAACTGTGTGTACGATAATTGGCTTACCATTCAAGGATAGAAATTGTTTTGGCATGCTGACATTTCCCATCCGCGTACCTTTTCCTCCAGCTAAAATTTGAGCGTATATCATTCTCTAATCTCCTTTAACTGTTTTTTTATGTTTACAGCTTTATTGTAACATAGATTCCCTATAGAAACCTCCCGTACCACCAAACTCTCAGCGGGACGACAAATGATTAGTTCCTAGGCAAAAGCGAGTACCAAGGCGGAGCGTACTGAGGTACGTGAGCATTGGAACGGGGCTTTTAACGACGGAAATGATTATTTGTCGTCCCGCTGGCTGAGCTTACTTGATGAGTTCGCGTACGATCCGCTCTGCCGCCTTGCCATCCAAATCGTCGAAAAAGCGTTCTTTAAAGGCACGTACTTTATCTAAATCAAATTCATTTGTCTCAATAGCGCTGATAATCTCGTCATTTGTACGGACAATCGGACCTGGAACAAACGCTTCATAATCGTAGTAAAAATTACGTTCGCCAAGATAGTTCTCCAAATCATAGGCGTAAAACAGCACCGGTTTCTCCATAATTGAGAAATCGAATACTACCGACGAATAATCGGTAATCAAAATATCCGTGTTAATCAGGACATCATTAATATCTTCACGGCTCATGTTAAATGCAAATTCCTGCAAATCAAACGGCACACCCACACCTCGCGTCACCGATGGATGCATTTTCAAAATAAGCGCGTATTCATCACCAAGTTCCTCCGCTAAACGACGAATGTTCAAGTTCATCACAAAGTTTTGGCGCTCACCAGGCCCACCGCGGAAAGTCGGCGCGTACGTGATAATTTTCTTACCTTTCAAATGTGGGTATTTTCCTAAGAACGAAGCTTTGATAAAGGCTTTATAATCCTCATTGAAAAAGCGGTCCGTTCTTGGTACACCTAAAGGCACGACGTCGTTTTCAGGCACATCGAAGGCATCGGCATAAAACGGCACGATTTCACTAGAAGACACAACGACTTTCGTATAATTCTTATGCGCCCCACGCTCAAAACTCTCCGTATTACTGTCCGCATAACCAATCGAACTGAATCCGAATTTCTTAAACGCACCAGCCGCATGCCAAAGTTGAATAACTTCCGTACCAGCACTTGTCGTCAAGCCATACATTTGACGGTAATAATCATCTAAAAAGACATATTTCGCCGTTGCCACATCTTTATACAGCGACAAAAGCTCACGAAGCGAACGTTTCGGCTGTTTCAAATAACCAACCACTTCATAATCCGGCTTCTGCTTCAATACTTCATCGTAAACGGCCTTGAACGAATCCGCCAATACATCATGCTTATTCGTCAAAAAGACAATTTTATCTTGTTTTTGACCGAGTTTATAAACTGGGAAAGCGATGCGACGTGCGTAGAAATTACGCGCTATATCTTGCACCTTTTTCCAAGAGCCGACAACTACTTTTTTGTAGCCTGCGGAAATGACCGTTCCAGCTTTTCGAACAGCTAGGCGGTTATAGATTGGTTGAACCGAATTACGATTCGCTGCTTTTTGCCCCGCGCGAACTTCTTGCGGATACGCCGAGGAAAGCAATTTATTCATCGAACCTGGATCAAGCTTGCTGTAAGCCAACTTCAACACACGCAGATAATTTGGACGCGCTTTTTCCTTAATAAACGTATAGCGATTAATCGTCTCAAACGTAAGCAGGCGTTGCAACACACCGAGGCTATTGTAAAGGTTCAAATCCATCGAATCGACTAATTCATAAAAGGAATCGAACATCTTGACCTGCGTCCCAGCATTTCCTTCCATCATGATGCCTTTATATGCCGGCCAAATATCCGCCGACACAATCCGGTCATAGTAATCCGTGCGAATTTTCCCAAGCGCAATCGGGTTCGTCACATATTTCTTGAACAATGGATCTGAGAGTTTCGTACTTTCGATAATATCTTTAAAACTCACGTATGGATCTGATTTCACGATTTGCGATAATGACACGTCGCCCTCGTCCTCACGCGCACGGTAATTGTAAATAATCTCGTCCACCGTGTACATGTCGCCGGATTTCAAATAAGCTTCCAATACAAACGGGTGATCCTCCGCAACTTTAATAGATGTAGGGAAACGTAAATCTTTCACCACATCCGCGCGATACATTTTATTACATGGCCCAAGCGTGTACAGCATCTCTGGGTTCTTCACAAGCGTTTTGTGACCTTTTTTGAAGACGCCTTTTTTGAAATGTCCGCCAATAAACCACGAACGGTTACTGTTGAAACTTACAGAAATACCTGTTACCAGACCAACTTGTTCACTTTCAGCAGCATGATACATGATTTCCAATGCTTTCTCTGGTAAAACATCATCAGAGTCGACAAAACTTATGTATTTACCACGGGCAACCACAAGTCCATTATTACGAGCCGTTCCGGGCCCTGCATTAGGTTCTTTCACAACACAAATATTTTCATACTTAGAAGCGTACTCCATTATTTTTTCAAAACTTCCATCTGAAGATCCGTCATCAACCAAAACTATCTCAATACCCCTCAGAGTCTGATTTAGCAATGATTCAATTGTCTCATCAATATAACTTATAACATTATACACAGGAATAACCACAGATACCTTTGGATCTGTTATTGTAGCAGATTTTACAATTTCATAGAGCATTCTATTTCTCCCTCAACACTTTTATTTATCATTCTCAATCTATTACAATTATAGCTAAATGTCAAGAAACAATCGCTTAAAAAAAGGGAATCATGTCAAATTTCTGTAATCGTTACTTACAGGGTAGTACACATCCTTTCCTTCTTGTACACTTGCTTACATAAAAACTTGTAAAGCCTATCGTCTATAACGTATAATGGTCACATATCCGAGAATATATTTTAGAAGGAGAATGCCATTATGAAAGTAAGAAAAGCTGTTATACCTGCTGCAGGGTTAGGTACAAGATTTTTACCCGCAACAAAAGCAATGCCAAAAGAAATTTTACCTATAGTAGATAAACCAACAATTCAATACATTGTCGAAGAAGCTGTTGCATCTGGAATAGAGGATATTCTGATTGTTACTGGTAAAGGGAAGAGAGCCATTGAAGATCATTTTGACTCAGTACCTGAACTTGAAAATAATCTACGAGAAAAAAATAAATTAGAATTGCTACATTTGATTGAGGAAACAACAAACATCAATCTGCACTTTATACGTCAGTCTAAACCAAAAGGTCTTGGTGATGCTATTCTTCAAGCTAAAGGGTTTGTCGGCAATGAACCATTTATTGTCATGCTTGGTGATGATATCGTAGAAGCAAAAACCCCATGCGCTAAACAATTGATAAATCAATATCAAAAAACCCATAGTTCTGTTATAGGTGTTCAAAAAGTTCCCCATGAAGAGACGTATCGCTACGGTATAATTGATCCACTAAATGAGTATAGTAAAGATCTATATAACGTAAAAGGATTCGTTGAAAAACCAGACCCTTCCAATGCTCCTTCTGACTTGGCGATACTGGGCCGTTACCTACTGACACCACAAATTTTTGATTTTTTGGAAACTCAAGAACCTGGAGCTGGTGGGGAAATCCAACTAACTGATGCAATTAATCGCCTTAACGAAATTCAACGCGTTTTTGCTTATGATTTTGAAGGTAAACGTTATGATGTTGGAGATAAATTTGGTTTTATTCAAACAACTATGCAGTTTGCTTTAAAACACCCCGAAATTAAAGATGATGTTGCTGGTTTAATCGATGATTTATATCAACAAATTCATCAAAATGATAAAAAAACTAAAGCGAAATAATACCAATCGAACTAAATTAGGGTTTATCTAAAACTAAAAAAGCAGGCATTTTGTATAACCACGATCTGAAATGGTTTATACAAAATGCCTGCTTATTTTATTCTAAATATCTAGCTTAATCATCTTGCGTTAATCAAATATAGACGTCATACAGCTAGTAATTCATTTAAGTTGCTTTTATCCAGTAATACAAAACGCACCTACAATAATTAACAGTAAGCCGATTATTTTAAATCGATTAATTTTTTCTGATAAGAATAGAAATGAAAATAAAAATGTCCAAATATACGTAATAGAACTGAGTGGAAAAACAATAGTATACGGTAATAAACGTAAGGCAATAATGTTCAAAATCGCACCTAAGCTATAAAAGCAACCGCCTATTACAAAATAAGCAAACTTTTTTTTCCTCTCCCCAACTAGGCTAATCTTTTTTAGATAAAGTCCCCCTAAGGCCCCTAATAATGTCATACCAATAATAGTTATAAAACTCATGATGTCCTATTCCTCTCTCTATCAAAATAGCCGCTAAACCCCATCATGATTGCACCTGATATCACCAAAATATTTCCAAAAATCTGCATTGCAGTAAGCTTCTCGTTAAGAAATAGAACACCAATTAATATGGCAAAGACATAGCCTACACTCAGCAAGGGATGAAGTACAGAGAGGTCACCAAATCGGAATGCAATAATCATCAAAATAGCACCCATACCGTACAGAAAGAAGCCCACATAGAGCTGCCATGAATAAATACCTGACACTGCCATTTTCCAAAAAGCTTGTCCTATGGCCGTACAACTAGCTGAAAACACCATAAGTATAATCCCATAAATCAATTTATTCTGCATTCCAATCAAGTCCTTTATTATTCAATATTTCGCTCTTTATATTTAACCAGTTCAAGGAAATACATTTGCCTATTTCGATGAGCAATTGTATCCAGAATTAGTCCACAAATGAAGAACATCATCCCTAGTAAAATTAATCCTGTCGCTA
The DNA here is from genome assembly GCF_003856515.1 of Listeria sp. SHR_NRA_18. Taxonomy (NCBI): domain Bacteria; kingdom Bacillati; phylum Bacillota; class Bacilli; order Caryophanales; family Listeriaceae; genus Listeria; species Listeria sp. SHR_NRA_18. Next base: position 239,345 of record NZ_QPKR01000005.1, on the reverse strand, counting down.
AAATAGCACTAGGCAATTTTAGAACAAGCCCTATTTTAGCAAACTCAATAATGACAGGAATACCAACAAGAATACCTATCACTGCAAATAGTGTGGCCAAAAGGTTGAAAAATAAAAATGGACGGCTGTTTTTGAACAACTTGATGATGGTCATAATAACTTTCGAGCCATCACTTAATGTGTTAAGTTTAGATTCACTTCCCTCTGGTCGGTCACGATAGTCTATCTCGATTTCTTTAATCAAAAAACGATTTTCCAGTGCATGAATACTCATTTCTGTCTCAATCTCAAAACCTGGACTTAGAACTGGCATTGTCTTAACAAAATAACGATCAAATCCTCGATAACCTGTCATTATATCTTTAAGATTACTTTTAAAAATTCGATTGATTGTATTCCTAACCAAAGCATTACCAAAATCATGGAAATTTCTTTTATTTTCTTCAGTGTATGTCCCATTACTTAGACGGTCACCAATCACCATATTTGCTTCCTTTTGCCTAAGTATTTCGAGAATTGTATGACAATATTCAGCTGGATACGTATCATCCCCATCAACCATCAAGTAATAGTCCGCCTCAATATCAGCAAACATTGATCTTACAACATTTCCTTTACCTTGGCGCATCTCTTTCTTAACAATAGCTCCATGCGCAAGTGCAATTTCAGTTGTCTTATCTTTTGAATTATTATCATACACATAAATTGTTGCTTCCGGCAATTCTTTCTTAAAATCATCAATTACTTTTCCGATGGTTTGCTCTTCATTATAGCAAGGTAATAGTACCGCTACCTTCTCATTAATATTTTGCATGTATGTCTCCCTCTAATCTTTATTATCTATTCCATTTAGTTTGGTAGCAAAAAGCAGTATTGGCGTAGCAAATACAAAACTGTAACAATATCTGAAATCTGTTGCTGGCATTGCAATAGCGATTGTCATGACAACAAGAATCGCGGGTACAAATAGTAAAAGCATTTTCTTATTCCGCTGATAAAAAGTTGATACGAAAGCAATTAAAATGAGTACTAACGGCATCGCACCTTTCAGTAAATAATTTTGCCAGTCAGTTGTTGTTTTTACGTATATCCAATCCGTAAATTCTTTTATCTTTGATGCTTTACTAATCGAAATCAATGATTTAGACGATTTCTCAATACGTTTTTCATATTCAGTGAAACTCACAGTTTGCTTTCCAGTAGCCCTTGAATATTCTTCTTTGTAGACTTCATAACCTTTTTTATTTATCTCTGCTTCTGTTAAGTTTTTTCCAAAGGATCTTGCAAAAACTCGAATATCATAAGGCATATCTTGTATTGCAACAGGCGTATCAAAGTATACTTTATACCCTTCTGGTGAATAAAACTGCCAAATAACTGCTACTTGGTCTAAATATGCATTTACATATATTCCGAAATTATGCGTCAATAACTTAAACCAGTTTTTGATATATAAACCAAAATCATCATCAATAACTGTGCTATTATATGCCGCGTCATGTTTAATCGGATCCACACTGTATGGATTGTAGTCCTTCTTCCAATTTTCTTCTGGTAAAATGGATGTAAAATATTCTTTTAGCTCTGGCGTAAACTGACCGTTATTTTTAAAGGTAGCTGCAATTTGCTGCGAAGGAATTGCCAAGGCTTGATTCAAAGGACTTTTCTGTGCCTGCAACACATTTGATAAAAACAGACTGAATACAAAATTTAGGCCTATCACCATAATAAATACTATACTAAGCTTTATACGATAATTTTTCATGAAAACAATCAGTAACAATAACGAAGCAATAACAATAATAATACCATTGTTACGCAAATTGATAGTTATAAATGACACTATGATAAGTATCAATATATGCCACCAGTTTCTTAACCAAGCTCCATCTGATTTCAAGATTTGTAATAATAAAGTAATGAATAATAATATGAAAGCAGCAAATGGTATGTCTTTCCACATTGTTGCTGAATAAATCATCGCTACAGGGTATATAGCATAGCCGACTGAAATAAGAACTCCTAACCATCTTGGCATCCCCAATTTAACTAATGTATAAATTGCATATCCAACTATGAGCGAACTAACTAAAATTTGGGAAAAAATATAACTTGATGGCGAGTTGTATATTTTCGTCGTCGCTTCAATCCAAAGCGTATGTAGCATTGGGTGCCACTCATTATAGTGCCTAACCCCATGTGCCATTGCCCACTGAAAATACGAATCAAATGTCATCTTTGCAGGATAATAGGCTAATAAACATAATGTCCAAATTAGGAGTGGCACTACTGTATAAATTGCGAACCATGAAATTTTTGTAGTTTTCTTTGACACTCTGTAGCCAGTATTTAGCTCTTGTATTAATAAAAAGGTAAATGCCGAAATTGAATAGAAAGTCCCTACAACTATAATGATATCCAAGAACAGGTTCCCACCATATGGACCTCCGTTATACGATGATACCATCCAAAAACAACTTATAACTCCAGAAACAACTAAACGTGACCATGTAATTTGGATATTTTTCACATTTCTTATAAAGAGAATACCTAACAAAATAACAAAAATCAGCCAAACAATCGGTACTTTAAAACTGGCCAAATAATAATTTAATAACAGGATACTGCTTATTAGTAGCACTACTGCACTTAACATCCTCTTGCGGTTTAACATGTTAATCTATCCACTTCCTTTTCAAAAACTCCACTGTCTCTAAATATAACAAAAAAAACAAGCTACTGCAATCATTTGTAAATATTTCTAGGTGAACATCGCATTTTTATTTGATTCTCCTAACATTTCCTAAAGGTAGAAAAACAGGACATTTACCGATACAAATGTCCTGTTTTTCTACTATTTTATTTATATTTTGGTATATCAAAATCTTGTGTGTAACTAGACAGCTGATCATATAGTCTCTGCATTCCTGATGTTTGTTTCAAAGCCCACCCAATATCCGTAGCATATAAATGAACACCTGGATTAGCTGGGTTAAATCTCATCTTATAAAGCGTGTCTTGACCTTTAGAAACATAATTTTGTGCAACAAAAGCTGCTCCACCTATAATTGCTTTCTCAGGAGTATCCCAGCCTTGTTTATAGGCATACTCTGAACCACCAACTAAAGGATTACTATCTATTGCTCCGATACCATACATGTTATACACCTTTTTTGGTGTTACTGGTAATCCATCTACTGTACTTACTGTTACACCATTCGCCAATTGTGAACTACCATTACCAGATTCTAACAAAGCATGTGAAATCAAATATATCTCATTAATATTAGATAACACTGCAGCTTGATTAAAGCTGGCACCTTTATCAGCAAGGATTCCCTTGCCAGCAAGAATTTTTTGGTTAACTTCATTAATATCTACATTAGTCGGCTTAGATAAAACCAAAAATTGTAAATATGGAGCTGTATTTTTCGAAAAACTATTTGGGTTTAAATAATATGTCGCATCTGATTGAGTTGCATTAAACCACTGACGATTAAAATTAAACTTGTACCATTTTTTTCCGCCAGCATCTACAACTGTATTTAAAATTGTAATTGATTCTGCATTCTTGAGCTTACCAAGTACAAATCCTGTACTACTTGCAGAATTCCTAACTTGACCATTTGCATTCAGAGCAATACCCGTATTGGTTCCAGTAAGCTTGATAACATCTTCATTAATATAAGCATTAGCTGGTTTCTTATCTGTTTGCGGATTGCCCGCCATTAATTTAGATAAGGCATTGCTATAGGTTGAAGTATACGATGTTGTTCTATAATTTTGTCTGATAGGTTGATATGCCGTATTCGAAAGATACGTTTGATTCATATATCCAACGGTTCCTGAATAAATTATCTTCACCCAGTTATTCGCATCTACACTACCATTCTCCACCTCTACTTTAGCACCTGTTGGAATTGTTACAACAGTCGGTGAAGTATACGTTCTAGATTGGCGGAGATTTATATCGCTTGCTGCATATTTAACAGCATATGTGGCGCTTGGATTTTTAGCTGTGATGTAAGCATCTTTCATATAACCAATTCGACCTTTATACGCGATTTTTACCCATCCATCTAAATCTCTTGATCCATTCTCCACATATAGTTTTGCCTTAGCAGGGATTTGAATTAATGTTTGTGAGCCATAATCTCTATCGCCTCGCAAATTTATACTGCTCGTAGCATAGAACTCTGAGTAGTTTTGTGTTGGATCAAAGGTAGAAAGGTAAGCTTCTTTCATGTAGCCGACTTTGCCACCAGCTATGATGATTTTCACCCAACCATTTGCATCTAAAGAGTTATCTTCCACGTTAAAGCTAGCATTTTGTGGGATACTAGCTATAACTGCTGTATCAAAACTTCTTCCACCTCTGAGGTTTATCATACTCGGAGCATAATAAATACCATAACTTTTACTTGGATCTGTCAATGAAAAATAGTTTGTTTTCATAAATCCAGTCTTGCCTTGATACAATACTCTTGCCCAACCATTTACATCAGCTGATTTATCCTCTACTAATAGCTTTTTGCCCTTAGGTATAGAGTATGTGATATCAGAATCAAAAGTCCTCCCTGATCTAAGGTTTATAACACTTGGTGCATAATACTCACCATATGTTTTAGTTGGATCAGTTTCTGTAAGATACGTTTTTTTCATGTAGCCCGTTTTCCCAGCATAAATAATTCGAACCCAGCCCTGTGCATCTTGGGTGTTATCTTCTACGTAGAGTGGCTTATTTTTAGGAATTGTTAATACTGTCGTGGCGGAAAAACTTCGACTCGCTCGCAAATTAATTGCGCTAGGAGCATACAGCTCACTATAGCTCAGCTTTGGATTAAGCATTGTCATATAATTTATCTTCATGTATCCTGTTTTTGTCTTATATGAAATCTGAACCCACCCATTTGCGTCCTGTGAACCATCTACAACTGTCATTTTATCATTCTTTGGAACCGTAATAACAGTGGATCCCGAAAAATCTCTCTTAGAACGTAAATTGATATCGTTCAAGGCATAGTAATACGTGCTCACCGTCGCAGCTTTTGGTGTAGAATCAACAGAAAACACGACACTTAGAGAGAGAGCACACAGTATTCCCAAAATGACAAATTTTAAAGATTTTCTCATTTTCATCTCCTTTAACTTTTAATAAACTGGCTTGTCGTTTTCAAATGATTTTTAGAGAAAGCGACACTAAAATTATTTCATAGAATTGAAAAAAAGACAAGGGGGCAATGTTCTCAGCATGTCTCTCTCTGATTGGTATGCATATACTCTCTGTCTTTTATAATATTTTTCTATCGTTTATGTTGCAAAGACATTTCCCCATATTACGTGTATACGCTTCCTCAAAACTCTATATAGGTACATCATATTACAACATCCACTGATATAGTTAAAAATCAGCATATACATCACTATCTATTTGAGTTAAAATTATTAAGTAGATATACTTTTTTAAGAAGGAGATTTTTGTTTGAATAATAAAAAAATAGTTACGCTAATCACAGCAAACCTTTTACTTTGTTCTTTAACTCCAATCGCTGTAAATGCACAAACAGGAGAACAGACGTATCAAACTCAAGAAAATAACATCATTGACGCCAACGAGATATTAAATCGTACAGGGATTGATGAATCGATTTATACACCGTCTGACCAAAATTCTGTGGATAAGATTGAGGCACAGACTATGCCCACCCAAGAACAACATGATTTTTACACGAGCGCAAGAAGTATCTCAAATATCAACCAGTATATTATTGATAAGAATTATGGTAATCCAGTAATTGAACAACAGATTAAAAATTTTACACGCTTTAATTATGCAGATGGTTACGGAAAGCCACGCGGTGTTGTTATACACGAAACTGCAAATGATAATTCCACGATTACTGGTGAAATCAATTATATGACTCAAAACTGGGAGAACGCATTTGTCCATACCTTTGTTGACAAAGACCGTATAATTCAAATACACCCAACCGAAAATGCTGTTTGGGGAGCTGGCGCCAAGGCAAACCCTTATTTCGTACAATTTGAGCTCGTACGCGAAAAAACACAGGAAAATTTTTATAAATCTGTAAATAATGATGCTTACTATGCAGCCTATATTTTAAAACAATATGGCATAACCCCTGTTAATGCACATAATACTGGTATTGGAACCGTCTGGTCTCATGATGCTGTATCAAGATTTCTAGGTGGAACAAATCATACCGATCCCGTAGGTTATTTTAACAAATGGGGGTATAATTTCAATCAATTTTTCGAGCTTATACAGCAAAAATACAATGAATTAACTGTTCCTGTATATAAAGTATATTATGCAAAATCTACAATAAGCCTACGCTCCACGCCTAATTGGAACAGTAGTATTGTGACTACTATTCCTGAAGGAGCTTCTGTTTCAATTGATCTTAATTCTAAAACTTCAGAGCAATTTTACAAAGTAACATATCAGGGGAAAACTGGTTGGATGAAATTGGATTACTTTTCGAGTACCAGCGTCTTAGAAGATAATTATGCAAAAAGCACTATAAATTTAAGAAAATCTGCAACTTGGGATAGTGAAATTGCTGTCACAATACCTACTGGGGAAAAAGTTTCCTTAAATAATACGACTTTGACAAATGGCTTCTACAAAATTACATTCAATAATCAAACTGGATGGATGAAAAAAGAATACTTTTCAAGTGCACCTGTTTTAGAAACCTACTATGCCAAAGATATTGTAAACCTTAGAAAAAATGCTATGTGGGACAGCCCCATCTCCATAACGATTCCGGCTGGTGAAAGAATAACTTTAAATAACTCAACGCTTACTAATGGCTTCTATCAAATCACTTATAATAACACCACTGGATGGATGAAAAAAGATTATTTTGCGGATCAACCAACAATCGAACTACTTTATGCAAAAAATGAAATCTATACGAGAGAATCTCCAAGCTGGGACAGCCCTACTAGTTTCTCAATTCCAGAAGGCGGACAAGTGAGTTTAAATAATACGACACCTGTAAACGGGTTTTATAAAATAACTTATGGAAATAGTACTGCATGGATGAAAAAAGATTATTTTTCAAACAAAGCGGTTCTAGTAGATTATACTGCTAGTAGCACTGTTAACTTGCGCAAGGATGCCAGTTGGGACAGCCCTGTTGTGAAAGTAGTCCCTAACAACGCGACCGTCGTCGTAAATGTTACATCTTCATCTAATGACTTTTATAAAATTAATTATGATGGTCAAGTTGGCTGGATGAAACTAAGTTACTTCCAAATATCGCAATAATTCACTCTTAGAATTCTTCTAGTTAATGTCGAAAATAATAATTAAGTAGAATGCGTTCCACTGAATGGGACGCATTTTTATATTGTCATATCTACAGAAAGTCAAAAAAGAACTTGCTCAGGGTAGCTACTCTACCACCCTGAACGAGCCCGAAAAGTTTTCTTGCCGCAACTACAAAACACAGTTAACTTCTAGTTTCAAATAAAATATCTTTTTGATATTCTTAATTTTCACCTATTTTTTCTGTAAGTGTTGCCCATCATCGGGTAGATAGCCTATATCTCCTGACAATGATACCTTTAACCACCCATTTTCTTTACCCACAACATTGACTTGCTCACCTTGTTTACGGCTTCCAGCTTGGCCTGTCCCCCATTGAGGTGCATCTCTGAATATTACATCCTTCATACATATATACGCAGCGTTAGGACTGACGGTATACCAGTAAGGGTCTATTGCTCCGGAATACCAACCTTCTTGATTTCCTGCCTGCACGTGTACAAATCCGTTTTGCGTACGGTCAAAGTCAACTATAGCAGCATAGTAAGCTTTTAATGTAAATGACAATCCACTGTCCCAGTTCCCAGATTTCAAAATATACAAATCACTCTTTGCATACAAAGTTTTCTTGCCTTTCAAATTGACATTAGGATTTTCTGTTAGCCAATAAGGATCTATGGCTCCCGAGTACCAACCTTCTTGATTTCCAGATTTCACATAAACAAATCCATTTTGCGTACGTTCAAAATCAACTACTGCCGGCGTATTCGCTTTTAGAGTAAATGCAACTTGACTATTCCAGTCACCAGATTTCAAGATATACAAATCATTTTTTGCATATAGAGTTCTTACATTGGGCTTTTCTTCATACCAATAAGGATCTATTGCACCTGAGTACCAACCCTCTTGATCTCCGACCTGTACATGCACAAATCCATTTTGTGTGCGATCAAAGTCAACTAATGCTGCATAATATTTCTTCAAAGTAAATGATGAATCACTAGTCCAATTTCCGGACTTTAAAATGAATAAATCATTTTTTGCATATAGCCATTTTTTCCCTTTCTCCTCATTTGCAAGTTTTGTTTCTGACCAATAGGAATCCATTGCTCCTGAATACCAGCCCTCTTGAGTTCCAGATTTAACATGTACAAATCCATTTTGTGTACGGTCAAAATCAACTACTGCTGGTGTATTTGCTTTTAAAGTAAATGCAGACTGGCTATTCCAATCCCCATATTTTAAAATATACAAATCATTTTTTGCATATAAAGTCATTTTCCCTTTACTTTCAGTGTTTGGCTTTTCTTCATACCAATAAGGGTCTATAGCTCCGGAATACCAGCCTTCTTGATCTCCCACTTGTACATGTACAAATCCATTTTGTGTGCGATCAAAATCAACTAATGCTGCATAATATTTTTTCAGAGTAAACGACGAGCCGCTACTCCAGCTTCCTGATTTCAATATATATAAATCATTCTTTGCATACAGCCACTTTTTCCCTTTTTTATCATTTACAATTTTGGTTTCTGACCAATAAGGATCCATCGCTCCTGAATACCAGCCCTCTTGAGTTCCTGATTTCACATGCACAAATCCGTTTTGTGTACGATCAAAATCAATTACAGCTGCAGATCCTTTAGCAAGTGTGAAGGCTGTACCGCTATTCCAATTTCCTGACTTCAATATATACAAATCATTTTTGGCGTATAATGTTTCCTTTCCCTTAGAAGGTTCTTCTAAATTAGTCATTCGACCAAAGCCAACTATATATCTGCTCCAGAAGGAATTATTTAAATTATCAATCATTACTCCATTGTCCTGAGCGTTTATCATCTGATTATTGCCTATGTATATTCCGACATGAGCAATTCCACTTCCGTAATCAAAAAACACTAAATCTCCCTGTTTAGCTTGTGATCTTGAGATTTTAGTAGACGCACTGTATTGTCCTCCTGAAGTCCTTGGTATAGAAACCCCAATTCCATTCTGGAAAACATATTTGGTATAACCAGAACAATCAAATGTATTTGGTCCATTACCTCCCCATGTATAGGATTTTCCTAGGTGCTTCTTCGCTTCATTGTAAAGATTTTCATACGTTTTAGCAGGTGCTGCATTTGCATTTTCAGTACTCCAGTTTATATTTGCAAAAGAAATTACAAATACAAGTAGTAACACAAATATTTTTGATATTTTTTTCATTAAGCGCCTCTCCCTTTTTAGTATTGTGTTCTAATTAACTTTAACACAGCCAAAAAGAAAGCGCAATCATAATATGTATGAATATACATTTATTTAACAGTTCTATACAATCAAATAGAAGAAAAAGTCTATAGCATGCAAGATAAACGGAACTTTTTATTTACGCCTTCTCATACGCCCTAAAGTTAGATTTAATAACCTAACTTTAGAGAATACATGGCATTACAAAGATTCCTTTTTTATTTATCTCCACCACTTTTATTGTAAATATCAATCGGCTTGCTTCTTTTTTTTCTGGAAGAATTGATACCATCTGTTATTTTTCTCGATCTCGATTAACTTATTCATAAACAAGGGATAGTAGTCCATTGTGTAGTGCACATAAAAAAGCCCCCAGGGATGTTCATCAAAACTTAAAAATTCTTTATTTTTTTTGAACAGATCAATGATTTTAATCGATCTGTCATTTTTCCTGATGTAATCATACATCTCATTCAACATTTCATTATAATAATCCACATTAACATTCTTCACCTTACCAGAAGTCGCAATATCAAATTTGTTATCATCAAAATTATAATATTCCTTCACATTCTGGATTTTATGAAGAATGATCTTGCTCTTAGGTGATGCTTTTTTTAACTTATCAAGAACGATATCCCATGATTTTTTCCAAAGTTCCATATATTGCTCGCGGTCTTTATCAATGGATAGCTCCTCGGCTTTACCTTTTAATACATCTTTATAATATGCCGTTCGCCACAGTTTCCAGCGATTATTCGACACGTATTCACCTGGCTCTACTTCTAACACACCAAAATGAGCATCTCCAAACAAATCCACTATAATCGTATCTGGTTGAAGTTTCGCTAAATGGTCGAAAAATTCTTTTGTGAAATCGGATCTAACGCACCACTCATCATATTCTGAAAAATCGTCCTCTGGCACTACTGGGTTCTCTCTTTTTTTAGATGCCATGGAAATGATAGAACTCTGATTTTGCATGAGAACACATTCGAATTTCTTCTTATAATCAGCATTGAAAATGGAATTAAAGTTATCTCGTGTGGCACAACTGCCAAGTACTGCTATTTTTTTCATTGATTTCTCCCCTTCAAATACGCTCTCTCAAAAAAGCAGACAGCCTAATATTTAACTGTCTGCTTTCATTATACTATTTCTTCATGAACTAATAAAGCTGTTTGGTCTTACTTACCACATTCACCGTCTCGGTCACTACTGGTTTCCCGTCATCGCTCGCCTTGAACATGCCAAGCACCGATTGCCCGGTTCCAACGCAGTATCCAAAGAATATCGCCAGCGCAATGAGCACCGTCAGCGCGATTTTGTCGAACCAAGTAAGTCGGTATTTATTCGCGCTTGGATTCGGGTAGATGACTTTCTGTGGACGTTTCTGTTTGCGTTTGAAGTCGTCTTGGTATTCTTTTTTGTAGGACTTGGATTGGCCGTTGAACCAGCGTACGAACTCGTCGTATTTGTCGGCTACTTCTTGGGCTTGTCCCATTTCGCGGATTTGGCCGTAGTGCATCCAGATAATCCGGTCACACAGGCTCTTCATTTGGCCCAAGGAATGGCTGACGAACACGATGGTGCGGCCGGCTTCTTTAAATTCGGTGATTTTATCGACGCATTTCTTGTAAAACGTCTGGTCACCTACGGATAGTGCTTCATCGATAACGAGGATATCTGGATCGGTGTGAACCGAAATCGCAAAACCTAGTCGGGAGCGCATACCGCTAGAGTAGTTTTTGATTGGTTGATTCATGAAGTCGCCAATATCGGCGAAATCAATGATGCTTGGCATGAGGGCATCAATTTCGGATGTTTTCAAGCCGTGCATGAGTAGTTTTAAGCGGACGTTCTCGTAACCGGTCAGCGGGCCTTTTAAACCGACTGCGATGGCGATGAGCGATGTTTCACCGTTAATGACTACTTCGCCTTGGGTTGGCGGGATAACGCCGGACATGATGTTGGAAATGGTTGATTTTCCGGAGCCGTTGATACCGATTAGTCCCACTGTTTCGCCGTCATAAATGTTGAAATTGACGTCGCGCAGTGCCCAGAAGGATTGCATTTGTTTACTTTTAGGCAAGAATAGGCCTTTGATTTTATCGGATTTATTTTGATAGAGGTCGTATTCTTTGGACACATGTTTGAATGCTACTTTGATATTTTTTCCCATTTGTCCTTACCCCCTATAAATAATCCACGAAGCGTTCGCGGAATTTCATGTGTAATACGGATCCGACATAGAGGCAAACGAGCGTGATCAGCCAAAAGTAGACCGTGTAGGACGGTTCTTGCCAAAAGCCTTTATGCCCGACAAAACTGTCTCGGAATCCTTCGATAATGTAGACGATTGGGTTTAGTTTCAAAAGGTCTACAACCCAGCCTGGTAGCATCGTATTCAAGTTCCAGACGACGCCTGACACGTAAAAGAGGACGCGCAGAACGGATTGCAGCATGACATAGTAGTCACGTACAAGCACGCTGATCGTGGCATTTAGTAACGTCACACTGAAAAGGAACGCAATCATCGCCACAAAATAGTAGAAAAACTGGGCCCAATACATCGAAACTGGTGCGCCTTTTATGAAAAGTAGCGCAAAAAAGATGATCATCATCGTGACGTAACTCGTCAAATTCGATACGATTGTAATGTTTGGCATGACGCTCATCGGGAATTTCATCTTAGAAACGAGATGAATCTTATTGAAAATGCTATTTGCCCCTTGTAATATAACCGCGCTGATGAAGAACCAGGGGATGATGCCAGCTAGCATCCACTCGATGTAGCTCGCGCCTTCCACGCCTGATCTACCACGCATCGCGAATCCGAATACAAAGTAGTAAATCGCAACTTGAATTAATGGGTTTAAAATTTGCCACGCAAGGCCTAGGTAATGGCTTTGATACGTCGCTTTATCTTCATAACGCGCAATTCGAAAAATCATTGGCGCGTACTTAAATTGTTCTTTTAGGACTTCTACTACTTGTTTCACAAAAACACTTCTTTCCGGAATAATAATGCGGTTAGCTAGTTTAGTAACCGAAAATCGCTTGCTCCATGTCGTATAGGCTCCACCCCTTGTTCTTAGAAAAAGGTACATAATGATGTCGTTTACGCGTTTCTGGTTTGTTTTTCTGGGCTGCTTTTTAGTCGATTCTTCCGTAAATGTAGGTCTGTTTCTACGTATTGGCGGTGAGCTATTTGAAAAATAGTAAAAACCCACCTTATGTTAAATTACCTCAAAAGTGGGCATTTGTAAAGTAAGATCTGTATTTTACGCGGATTTATTTTGGATAGATGGCTTCGAATAAGGCTTCTTGTCCTTCTATGAGGCGTGGTCCTGGGCGACTTACAATGGATGGATCGATTTCGTAGATGCGATTATTTTTTACAGCCGGGATGTTTTTCCATGCGGAGCGCTTGGCGATTTCTTGTTTGGCATTGGGGTAAATCGTGATGATGACGTCGGGCGCGGCTTGGATGACTTGCTCTTCGCTGTATTGCGGGTAGCCTTTTTCGGAGACGATGTTCGTTGCTTGGATGTTGGTGAGCATTTCGTTGATGAACGTGTCTTGGCCGGCTGTGTAGAGGTCTGGACTGATTTCTAGCCATACTTTCGCTTTCGTTTTGACTTGTTGCTTGGCTTCTTTGCGTATCGTTTTATCGGTTTCTTGCATGGATGATACTAGTTTTTCGGCTTCTTTCGTCGTGCCGGTGAGGTCGCCAATTTGGGTGAATGTTTTGTAGGCTGCGTCGAAGTTCTGCGCATCTTCTACGACGAACAGCGGGATATTGGCTTGTTTGATTTGATCGTAGGCGTCTTTATTGTAGCTCATGATAGAGGCGTGACCAAGAACGAGGTCGGGTTTCATACCGATGATTTTCTCAACGTTGATTTCTGTTGTTGCAACGACGGGAACTTTTTTGACCGCAGCTGGATAATCGTCGCTCGATGTCACACCTACCACGTTTTCACCGAGCCCGAGACGGTATAAAATTTCGGTATTGCTGGGAATCAAGGACACGATTTTTTTCGGTTTCGCGCTGAGCTCCATTTTGGCGCCCGTCGCGTCTGTTGCTATGTATTCCGGTTTTTGTGCCGTTTTCTCAGATGTCGTTTGTGCTCCGCAGCCTGCTAAAACGAGGACGATGGCTAGACTTAAAGCCGTAATTATTTTTTTTAATGGCATCTGAATTCTCCCTTTCAAAAATGGAAAAAGTCGGGCGTTTGGATATCCCGACTTTTCCCTCTGCGTTCTATGTGTTAGACACGGCCTACTTCCATTAATAGGTCAGCTGATTCAATTACATCGCCGTCTGTGACGAAAATCGCGTTGACTTTGCCGTCGAATGGGGCTTGGATTGTTGTTTCCATTTTCATCGCTTCGGTGATTAGAAGTGGATCGCCTTTCTTCACTTCTTGGCCTTTCTCAGCGACAATCTTAATCACGGAACCTGTCATGGTTGCTCCGACATGTTCTGGATTCGTCGTATCAATCTTGCGACGTGTCACAACGGTTGATTGGACGTTAAAGTCTTGTACGGAGATTTCACGCGGTTGACCGTTTAGCTCGAAGTAAATCACGCGTGTGCCGTCTGCGATTGGTTCTCCGATTGAGTTTAACTTGATAATCAGCGTTTTACCTTTTTCAAGCTCCACTTCCACCGTCTCGCCTAAACGCATACCTTTAAAGAAAGTCGGCGTATCAAGCACCGTCACATCACCATATTTCTCAATCATCGTCAAGTAATCTAGGAACACTTTCGGATATAGAATATAAGACATCACATCGTGGTCCGTCGGCTCACCCGTCGTCATTTTCCCAGCAAGCTCTGCGCGAACTGCCTCAAAATCAACTGGCTCCATCAAAGCACCTGGACGTTCTGTCAAAGGTGTGCGGCCCTTCAAAACAAGTTTTTGCAGCTTCTCTGGGAATCCGCCGTACGGTTGGCCAATCTCGCCCATAAAGAACTCGATAATCGAATCTGGGAAATCTAGCGTTTCGCCTTTATCGTATACATCTTGTTCTGTAAGGTCGTTTTGTACCATGAACAGCGCCATATCGCCGACTACTTTCGAGGATGGTGTTACTTTCACGATGTCGCCGAACATTTCATTTACGACCGCGTACGTGTCTTTCACTTCATCCCAACGATCGCCTAAGCCCACTGCTTTGGCTTGTTGTTGCAAGTTCGTATACTGACCACCCGGCATCTCGTGGATATAGACCTCGGTTTGCGGTGAGTTCAGCGCGTTATCAAAGTCTTTGTAGTATTTACGAACATCTTCCCAGTAATGGTTGATGATTTGCGAATTATGCGCATTGAGAATCGTTTGACGTTTTCCGTTTTCAAGACCGTAGTAAAGCCCAGTCATGCTCGGTTGAGACGTCGCGCCACTCATCGCGCTTGATGATACGTCGACAATGTCCACGCCCGCACTAACCGCCGCCGCATACGTATAAATCCCGTTACCACTCGTGTCATGCGTGTGTAAGTGAATCGGCACATCAATCGTGTCTTTCAGTTCGCTCACAAGACGATACGCCGCTTGTGGTTTCAAAAGTCCAGCCATATCTTTAATCGCTAAGATATCCGTACCTTGCGCCACAAGCTCTTTCGCCATATCTTTATAGTAATCCACGTTATATTTTGTACGCGTGGCATCTTCAATATCGCCCGTATAACAAATCGCTGCTTCCACGACTTTACCAGCATCACGAACCGCCTCAATCGACACTTCCATGCCTTTCAACCAGTTCAAGCTATCAAAAATACGGAACACATCGACGCCACTTTGCGCGGACTGCTTCACGAATTCACGAATCACGTTATCCGGATAATTTTTGTAGCCAACAGCGTTCGCGCCACGTAATAACATTTGGAACATCACGTTTGGAATTTGTTTACGCAATGTTTCCAGACGCACCCATGGATCCTCATTCAAGAATCGGTAAGCCGTATCAAACGTTGCCCCGCCCCACATTTCAAACGAGAACATGTTCGGCAATAAATGCGCCATCGGATCAGCAATTTGGAAAATGTCTTTCGAACGAACGCGTGTCGCTAGTAATGATTGATGCGCATCACGTAATGTCGTATCGGTCAACAAGACCTCATTTTGCGATTTGACCCATTCCACGATTCCCGCAGGACCTTTTGCATCCAAAATTTGTTTCGTTCCTGGCTCGATTTTTGCGTCGAAAGGAATCTTCGGAATGCGCAGATCATCATAGACCAGTTTTTCGCGATGTTTAATGCCTGGGAAGCCGTTCACCGTCACATTACTGATGTAGCGAAGCGTCTTCGTACCGCGGTCACGCACTTTCGGGAAATCGAACAATTCAGGCGTCGAATCGATGAACGATGTATTGTAGTTTCCGCTAATGAAATCAGGATGTTGTACCACGTTTAACAAGAACGGAATATTCGTTTTCACGCCACGAATCCGGAACTCAATCAAGTTACGAATCATTTTGCGACACGCTTGTTCAAACGTCATGCCCCACGTACATAATTTTACAAGTAAAGAATCGTAAAACGGCGTCACGATCGTACCTTGGAAACCATTCCCAGCATCAAGACGCACTCCAAAACCACCAGTTGAGCGGTATGTATTAATACGACCAGTATCTGGCATAAAGTTATTCAAAGGATCTTCCGTCGTAATCCGACATTGAATCGCCGAACCGTTGATACGAATCTCTTCTTGTTGCGGAATACCCACGATCTGGTCATGCATCGAACAACCATCTGCGATAAACAGTTGCGACTGAACGATATCAATCCCTGTAATCATCTCGGTAATCGTGTGCTCCACCTGAACACGCGGATTGACTTCAATGAAATAAAACTCTTCGCCAGCAACTAAAAATTCGACCGTTCCAGCGTTTAAATAATCGACGTTCTTCATTAATTTCACGGCAGCATCACAAATACGCTGGCGCAAATCGGATGTAATCGCATTACATGGTGCGACTTCCACTACTTTTTGGTGACGACGTTGCACCGAGCAATCACGTTCAAATAAATGGACGATATTGCCGTGAGAATCCCCTAAAATCTGCACTTCAATATGCTTCGGATTCACAACGCATTTCTCAACATACACTTCATCATTCCCAAAAGCCGCTTTTGCTTCTGATCCCGCACGTTCAAATGCGTCCTTCACGTCCGCCGGTCCTTGAACGACACGCATACCACGTCCGCCGCCGCCAAGAGAAGCTTTTACCATCAACGGATAACCGTGTTTTTCTCCGAATGCAGCTACTTCTTCCGCGTTTGCCACAGGTCCATTACTACCTGGGATAACTGGGATGTCGGCAAGTAAAGCTTGTTCTTTTGCTTTAATTTTATCACCGAACATGTCTAGGTGTTTCGATTTAGGTCCTACAAAAATGATGCCTTCTTTTTCACAACGCTTGGCAAAGTCGATATTTTCCGACAAAAAGCCATAACCAGGGTGAATCGCGTCAACATTGGCTATCTTGGCAATCTCGATAATATTATCGATATCCAGATACGCATCGATCGGTTTTTTCCCTTCCCCTACGAGGTAAGCCTCATCCGCCTTATAACGGTGAAACGCCGCCGTATCCTCTTGCGAATAAATCGCCACTGTCTTAATGTTTAGTTCCGTACACGCCCGAAGTACGCGAATCGCGATCTCGCCACGATTGGCAACTAATACCTTTTTAATGTTGTTCATTTTTTTTCCTCCTAACCTACACTACCTAATTTTTCTATCTACATAGCTGCTAACATTATTACCGTCATGGAGAAAAACGGTATATCAGACAATTATAGTATTAAAGTACCCCAGATGTAAATTGTTTTAGCTGATTTTCGCAAAAAATGTTCGAGTTCGGGGCGTGAAGTGAGTGATATCAATGTTTAACCGTGATGAGTCCAAAGATTCGACACAAGGTATCAGATATACTACAAATCATCGGAAATGTCGTATATCTGATACTCGATAGCAGAAAAAAACGAGCCGCAAACCCTCAGCCCGTTTCTCCTATCCTTACCTCTGTGTTCGTGGCTGTACCGGTTTCCTAGGTTTCGCCAAATCCTTTTCCGAGCCGTAATTCTTTTGAAATTTATTCATCATCGACACGTTCAGCACAATTCCCACCAAAATTGACATCGACATGAGCGACGAGCCGCCGAAACTCGTGAACGGTAGCGTCACCCCGGTAAGCGGAATCATCCCCGTCGCGCCGCCTAAATTAATAAACGCCTGAATCCCAATGAGCGTCGCCGTCCCGTAACAGAGCAAGGAACCGAACGAATCGTTCAGACGCATCCCGTTTGTAATCGAGCGCAAGACGATGAAGAAAATCCCACCGACCGTAATCAAAATACCGAAAAAGCCAAGTTCTTCCGCGATAATCGCGATAATGAAATCGGTATGCGGTTCCGGCAAATAGCCCAATTTCTGCACGCTTTCACCAAGCCCTTGTCCGAAGAAACCACCAGAACCGATCGCGTAAAACGAGTTGACCAGCTGATACCCGCTCGCGCCATGATCGGTAAATGGATTTTGAAAACTGGTAATCCGTCCAATTCGCTTCGTCGTAATCAGCTTCGAACGGATGTCCTCTGGCAATAAGAAAACAACGATGCATAAGACCGCTAAAATCAGCAATCCTAGTCCGACTAATTTCAAGATTGTTTTCAGTCGCATACCCGATGCCATAATAATTCCGCAACCTGTTAGAAAAATAATCGCCGCTGTCCCGATGTCTGGTTGAAGCAATATCAAGAAACAAATCACGACTAGAAACAGGACAGGCGGCAAAACACCACGGTTAAAATCATCAATGTACCGCTGCTTTTTCGAGTAAACCGCCGCCATGTAAATAATCATCGACACTTTAATAAACTCAGAAGGCTGAATCCGAATTGGCCCCATTGCTAGCCAACTTTGCGCATTGTTCGCCGAGTCACCAAACACCAAAACGAGTAGCAACATCGCAACCGATCCGAACATGATCAGCATCAGCATTTTATTATTTTGAAGAATTTTATATGGGAAAACCGCGAAGAAAACCAGCAAAACCAGCGATATAATCCAATTTTTCAATTGACTGTTATAGAACGTCGCCGGGTCCCAGCCTTTATTAATCGCGACAAACATACTCGAACTATAGACCATGATCAATCCAAAGATACACACAATGAGGTATACCGCCAAAAGAGGATAGTCATAGGATTTTAACATTTTTTTAAACATACACATCGTCCAATCATTTCGAGCCTCATTCAAGGTCCCTACTGTAGTATCTCTCCATTATATAGGAAATCAGCTCGAAAAGAAATGATAAGTACGCCCTATTAAAAATTGTATGGGAAACGCATTATTTCTTACGTCTTTGGTTAATCTCTCGAATCGCAGTTAAATCCACCTTATCTTGGCGGTCAATCGTCAGCAGGCCATTGATTTCCTGCTGCACATCGCTGACTTGTGTATAACAAAAACCGGAAATATAATCCAAACCTTGAATCGCGCTCGTGATGCTTTCAAAACGGGCTAAAAATGCCTTCTCGTCTTGCACCTGATTGCCATAACCCCAGCCCGATTCGGATTGGAAAGCAATGCCGCCAAACTCGGAAATAATGACCGGTTTTCCGATATTTTCGTACCCGCTAGCAAAAGGATGGCGGAAACCGTTGTGTTGGAACGCATTGGCTAACAACTTTTCCTGTTCCGCATAACGCTCCGTGAAAGTTTCACCGTTTTCCTCATAATCGTGTAGCGTGATAATGTCCGAAATCGTGTGATCCCAGCCATCATTCGTCACAACTGGGCGCATCGCATCGAAACTTTTAGTCAGATAATAAATGCCTTCTGTGAATTGTTGCTGCTTCTTGTTCCCATGAATATCCTCGATTCCCCACGACTCGTTGAACGGCACCCACGTGATAATCGACGGATGATTGTAGTTTTGCTTCACAATTTCGAGCCACTCCGCCGTAAAATTAGCGACCGCTTTATCGCTGAAACTATAGGTTGAGCCAACTTCGGACCAGACGAGCAAGCCTTTCTTATCGCACAAGTACAGGAAACGATTATCCTCGACTTTCTGATGTTTGCGGACGCCGTTGTAACCCATCTCAATTATTTTGTCGATATCAAGCTCGAGCGCCGCGACAGATGGTGGTGTCAGGTCGCTGTCTTGCCAGTAGCCTTGATCAAGAATCAGTCGCTGATATAATTCCTCGTTATTTAGCAAAATTTTCTCGCCTTCAATCGCGATTTTTCGCATTCCAAAATAGGATTCTACGCGATCGACGACGGTATTTCCTTCCATTAAAGTGAATGTGATGTCGTATAGATTCGGCGTCTCGGTATTCCAAGCTTTCATGCTCCACGGGTCACCTTTTGCCAAAACAGAGGCACTTAGATTCGCCACGCCGTCTTTTAAAATAGCGCTGACTTCCTCAATGAGTTCGCCGTCAAATCGGATGGTCGCGCGCGCCGTCACGCCTTCATGCCAAGCGTTTGCTTCCACTTCCAAATCGATTTTCCGAGCATCGAAATCTGGCGTCATTTTCACATAATCAATATGCACCGGCGATACGTATTCCAGCCACACCGATTTCCAAATCCCCGTCGTCTGGACGTACCAACATCCGAAATTATCCTTGATCCAGCGCTGTTTCCCACGCGGTTGCGCCGTATCCACGCTGTCCTGCACGCGAACCGTCACCCGATTTTTCCCCGCCGTCACATAATCCGTGATATTAAAAACGAACGCCGTATAGCACCCTTGATGCGCGCCAACCACTTTCCCATTCACCCAAACCGTCGTCGCATAATCCGAACCTTCGAAATGTAGCAAAACGTCCTTCTCCACCGTCGTAATCTCGACTTCCCGCTCATACCAAACGACCGCGTGATGCGACTCATCGTGAATCCCGCTCGCCTTCGTTTCATACGTGAACGGCACTTCAATCACACGCTCCGATGGCACACGCGCACACCAATCCTGCGCCAAGCCAACGTCGGCATCATCAAACGCAAACGCCCATTTCCCGTCAAGCAACTCCCAATCCTTCCGCACAAACTGCGGCCTCGGATGTAATTTTGTCATCCCATTTCCTCCCCAATCAAACTATTTTGCTGCGCTCGCATGCCTTTATTTTTCGCCAAGCCAATAATCCCTGCACTCATAAACAAGAAAATATTCGGCATATCCATAATAAAATACGAAAATACACCGCAGACTAAAAACCAAACCGGCAATTTCCAGCCAATCGCGCCATTTTTCCAATGCTTCCGCGCTAAATAAATATTCAGCAATCCGAGTAAAATCAACAACACCCCGAAAATCACTACAAAATTAAAAATACTGCCAAACAACGCCTTCATCGCCCGCATTTGCGCCACAGAAAGCCCCGCCACATCCAATCCTTGCCGTTTGATAAACAGCCCATACACAAAAACCGTCAACAACCCGTCCAACAACTGCCAAGCCGCCGCGATATAAATAAAAACCCGTTCTAATCGTCTGCTCACTCGAAAGCCCTCCTATCCTTTTACGCCAGATGATAGTGCCATGGACTGTAGGAAATATTTTTGCGCGAATAAGTAAAGGATGAAAGTTGGCACAATCGCGACGAGTGCTCCTGCCATCAAATGCGCTGGTTGAGCTTGGTACATCCCTTGCAGCAGTTGAAGTCCCGGCGTAATCGGCATCATTTCGATATCATTAAACACGATCGAAGGCCACAGGAAATCGTTCCAAGCAGCCGTGAAAGTGAACAACGCCACAACCATCAACACCGGTCGCAAAAGTGGCAAAATAACCTTGTAGAAAATTTTGAAATCACCGGCACCGTCCATGCGCGCCGCCTCGTCAAATTCAATCGGGATATTCACCATGAACTGCCGCACCAAGAAAATATTAAATACAGCCGCAGCGCCAGGCACGATTGCCGCTAAATAATTATTCACCCAGCCGAATGTATCGATAATTTTATACAGTGGAATCAAATTTACAACACTCGGAAACATCATCGTCGCCATCAGGAAAACAAACATCGCATTGCGTCCGCGGAATTTCAAGCGACTGTAAGCAAATGCCGCCAGCGATACCACGATAAGCACCAGCACTGTCTGTGAGAGCGCAATAATCATCGAGTTCATAAACCACCGCAAAAGTGGCGTCGCAGCGTTATCAAACAGCAATTCGGTATAATTCGTCGTCACCCATTGCACCGGAAGGAACTTAAAGCCAACCGACGCGACTTCCGCCTCCGATTTAAACGACGTCACAATTCCCCACGCGAGCGGCACAACCCAGATGACAGCCATCACGAGCAGGAATATAAAAGCAATTAATTTTGGTATAAAACGCGTATCTTTTTTCATCAGAAATCCATCCCCCTCGTCGCTAGTTTTTATTCCGTAAAAAGAAAAATTGAATCGCGGAAACAGCCATGATGCACAGGCCGAGAATAACCGCCATCGCGGACGCAATCCCCGCAATCGATTGTCCCGTGCCAAACGCGTTTTGCTGAATATACATCAACAGCACCGACGTCGAACCGGACGGGCCACCTTTTGTCAGCATCAGCGGTTGGCCATACACGTTAAATTGCGCGATCGTGGTCATGACAACCGTGTACAACAGCTGGGCGCGAATACTCGGCAACGTAATCCGGAAGAATTTTTGCACAGAGGTGGCACCATCGATTTCCGCCGCCTCATAAAAATCCTTCGAAATCCCGTTTAGCGCTGCTTGATAAATAATCATATTCCCACCGATACACCACCAAACCGTTACGATCACAAGCGTCAACCAAGCATACGGCTGCGTTCCGACCCAGTTCACCGTCGTGCCCAAAAACTGATTAATCGGGCCAAAACTCACATTGAACATCAAGCCCCAAATAATGATAACCGCCGAAATCGCGAACAACGATGGCAAATAAAACAGTGATTGAAATAACTTATTCAGCCTCGGTTTCGCGTTCAATGCACTGGCCAATAGCAACGGTACAATAATACAAAATGGCACGGTCAACACGACGAAAATGAATGTATTTCGCAACCCATTATGTAACTGCTCATAAAAAGTTGAATCTTTCTGAAACAATATTTCGCGGTAATTATCAAAACCGACAAAATCTGGCGTCCCGATCAAATCCCAGTCCGTAAATGAAATATAAATTCCATACACGACAGGAACGAGAAAGAATATCAAGAAAATAATTAAATGCGGGCCTGCGAATAGCCACGGCGTGAACTGCCATTTCCTCGTTTTATACGTTATTGTTTTAGCGTTTGCTTCCATTTCCATCACTCCCAATCTTTCATCTTAAGGCTTGAAGACCCGAAAACCTCCAAGCCCCTTTTTCGATTTATTTATTGGATTTATCTTTAGCGATCTTATCTTCCACCGCTTTTTGCATGTCCGCCAAGCCTTTATTCACCGGTGTTTTCCCGAAGATAATGTCATTCCCGTTCGCATCCAATTGCTCGGAAACGTAACCATTATACTTATAATCAAAAATCTTCAGCGATTTCTGCTCGGCCGGATTGAGCAACAAGAATGATTGCGGCATTTCTTTATACGCTGGGTCTTCCACAATCTTCAGAGACGCTGGATTTTGGCCTGACTTCGCCCATTCTAGCGAGTTGTCTTGCACCCAATCGATGAATTTTAGCACGCCTTCCGTTTTTTCTTTTGAACGCCCTTCGCTATTAAACATCGTGAATTGATGCGAGCTAGACCAGTTCACCATTTTATTTTTATCCTCGCTTAACTGTGGTGCATTCGTGATTCCCCAATCAAATTTGGCATCTTTCGCGTTGTTTTGCATCCAAATACCTTCTGGCGCGAAAATCACTTTTCCAGCGATGAATTTTTGGAAATAATCCTCGCCATCCTTTGTCGTAATGCCATCTTTATACATGTCTTTCCACAGATTAAACGTATCTTTCGCCTGCTGGTTATCAAGCGTTGGATCCACGCCATTCTCTGTCAACTTCCCACCGTTTTGCGCGTAAAGCGATAAGAAAACTGGTTTGACCCAACTCACCGACACCGCATCGATTTTATCCTTTTTAGCCAATTCACCCGCTGCTTTGATCTCATCAAAAGTCACGACATTATCATCGAGCGCAGTCGGAGCATATTTTTTCACTAAATCCTTGTTGTAGTACATAATAAAGGAGTGAATATCAAGTGGGACACTATACCGTTTATTATCCAATTCGCCGATATTCCAAGCTTCCGGCACATAGTTCTCCGCTTTAATATCTGGGAAATCAGCCAAATAATCGTCATAGCTCAGCAGCATATCGTTGTCTACATATTGCTTAATCCGCTCAGCATGAACGATTGTCAAATCAGGAATATTCTTGCCAGAGTTTACGACCGTCGGGATTTTCGTGTACATATCGCCTTCTTTTAGTGACATGTTTTTAACTTTGAACTCCGGATTCGTTTTATTGTAAGCGTCCACCATTTTTTGCATATTCGCGCCATCCGGACCAGTAAATGGATTCCAGAAAATGATTTCCTTACTCTTGGCAGTGTCCTTCGCATCACTAGAACCACCACACGCAGCCAATCCAGCAACCAGCAACAACATACAAACAAGACCTAACATTTTTTTCATTTTAAAATTCCTCCCCTATTGTTGAGAGTCTTCGAAAACGTACTTTGTTTTCTTAGAGCCTCCTTATGCATGAAAGCAAAGCGAGCATGTAATTCCCAAGTGGTTGCTAACGTGAAACCCAGATCAGCCTCCCATCTAACAACTCGCTTGTGAAAACTGCTTACCTCTCTCTCACTTCTAAATCCAACCTTCCATTCACACTATCTCCACCATAATGTAAACGCCTACATAAAAATTTCAAAAAAGAAGACCTTTAGTTAACCATCAAGTAAATTAATAACTAAACTTCTTTTATAATTTTACTATAATTCACTAAAATTTTATTGTCAACACTTTTAGTTCTTTTGATAGCAATTTTATGTTATGATAAACTAAAGAGTTCACTAAATGGTTTTTCATTCAATTTTAATCCTATTTCATCTATCTAACCATTAACTAAAGGAGGCTATTTTTCCATGCAATTAGATATTTCCAAAGATTCAATTCACGTTTACGAAGCCCTTGCCAGCGACACTAGAATTCAAATTTTGAACCTACTTTCACAAAGTTCGATGAATATTAAGGAACTCGCGCACGCTTTACATATGAGTAGCGCCATCATCACGCGGCACATCAATCAACTAGAAAACGCCAAGCTAATCCGCACAGAAAAAATACCTGGAAAATCTGGAATCCAGAAAATTTCCAAGCTCGTAGTAGATCGAATCGAGATCACATTCCCGACTACTATTTATCCTAATTTTAAGATGCGTTCCCTAGAATTACCAGTGGGTCATTACACCGATTACAACGTCACACCAACGTGCGGACTGGCTTCCAACAAAGACTTCATCGGCCACGTCGACGAACCGAAATACTTCATGGATGCAAGACGTATGGAAGCGCAAATCATCTGGTTCACCCAAGGCTACCTAGAATACAAAGTCCCGAATCCGCTGCAAAAAGACGAACAAATAGAGCTGCTGGAAATCAGTTTCGAAATCGCCTCCGAGTTTCCTTACTCCAACAACGTCTGGCCCTCTGACATCTCGTTCTACTTAAACGGCCACGCCCTTGGAATATGGACCTGCCCAGGCAATTTTTCCGACATCCGCGGTAAATACACGCCAAGCTGGTGGGAGGACTCTAACAGCCAATACGGCCTCTTCAAAACGATCCGCATTTCCAAACACGGCACCCATTTTGACGGAGACATATTATCCGAGCTAACACTGGACGATTTAGACATAACCGAAGAACTCCTGACATTCCGGATAGCCGTTGAAAAAGACGCGAAGAACATAGGCGGGACAACGATATTCGGTAAGGGATTTGGAAACCATCAGAAGGATATGGAGTTTAAGTTTTATTATTCAACAAAGTGCTGAAACGGCCCGTTAGGCTCGAAAAAAATTGTTAGGGGGCGCAGAAAAAGTCCTCTTTTGACTTTTACGGAGGCCACGAAATTTTCGAGAGACTGGCCGTTGAAGCCGGATTCCGGAGGCGCCAAACATGACGCCGAACAAAGTCCACGCTGAATCTGATTTCATATAAAACCAAGACCAATCCCGCTCACTCGCCTCTTATTCGGTTTAGCATGTAATCCAGATTCACCGCGCCAGACCAACAAATGGATTACATGCTCGCTTCGCTCTCATGCATATTGAGGCTCTTGGTTTCGCGACTCTTTTCTGCCTACTATTTGTTCTCGGTTCACCGCGTAAGAGCCACCGATGGATTACATGCTCGCTCCGCTCTCATGCATATTGAGGCTCTAATTCAGCAAGGGATGATTCATAAGAGCCACAACAACAAACCAAACAACACCCCTCCCGACGCATCACAATTTCACGTCAAGAGGGGTGTTCTATATCTATATTCACTTACTCGTCGATAATTCGTGTAACACGGAAAGCTCTTTCTCAAGCGTACTCAGCAAGCTCTTCCCTTCCGCTCTATCAATCAAGCCCAACCGCACCGCGAAGTTTATCTCGCGCGATAAGCCGTACATTTGAGTATCCAAAACTTCTTCGTAAGCTGGACATTGAGGTAAAGTTAGGTTATCCATCTGCACCTTAATCAACTGCAAAATTCTTTTCGCATCTTCTTTAAGAAGAGTAATTGCCTCTTCTCTGTGATCTATTTGTTTCTTTGTCATCACAGAACCCCCCATTCAAAAACACATGTACATGCGCTTCATTAATCTATTTCCATCGAAACTATAATTTTGCGAATTTTATCCTCTTTAGTATAGCATATTTTTTTCGCTGTGTAACCTGATATCCTAACATTTTTTAAGATAGCCATTTCGACGTTAATAGAAACAAAAAGACAACGAAGCATAGGCTCAGCGGGATGGAGGAATAAATGATAACCCGATCAAAAAATTGGAACCGCCGCTTGAATGAGCGAAGAAACGAGATTATCGCAACCCCCACATATGCCAGAACTAGCACCAGCGCAACGCTAAACGCCACCTCAAAGCTATCAAACCAAAAAACTGCTCGTCGTACGAAAATCAGCGACAAAAAAGCCACCAGTGACGCCAATAATGTCACTACCATTTCTTTGTGTCCCGCTTTTTCCACTATCACCATCTTTAAACCCTCCCGTAGATATACCAATGTTTATCTTTCATTTTTTTCATGCTATAATAAAATCACGAGGTGAACGCAATGAAGGCACAATGTATTTTATGTGAGACAATTGATGAACTAGATGATAAGAAATTTAAAACGAAGCAACTGCGCAATAAACCGATTCGAATGTATCTTTGCCCAGAATGCGAAGGTCGTATCGCCGAGAAAACGGTTGCTCGGATTAATACTGGTAAGTTCGAATTTCATAAACCGAAGACGAAAAGTTTTATTGAAAAACCCGCTAAGCGTTAAAATAGCGGGTTTTTCGTTTCTATCCTTGTAAAAAATTTATTCTGTAATCCGGAAGTCCAAATCGATGGCTTTCGTTGTCTTAGTTGTTAGCGGTTTTTCTGCAAAGTCATTCGGATTCGGTACGATTAGCTTGGTTAAATGCACAAGCGTGTAGTAATTCTGCTTATTGAGCATGTAGGTAATCGCGCCTTCACGCTTTGTTTTCACTGGGAATATGTTATGCGCTGACGGGCTGCCAGATAATTGATAGGCTGTTGGCACGAAGTTTTCTAGGCTCGCACCTTTGGAAATTCCGCCGCCGTTGATTTGAATCCGCTCGGCTAAATAGTTGATGTTGCTCGCCGTCGTATTCTCTACAATCACGTCTGCCGTCACCACAAAGCCGTCTTGATTAGCTAAATAGGATTCCGGGCTATATGGATCCATTTTTTTATTGGCCCCTGTTACACTTTCCAACTTGTATTGCTTCACGGTTACTTTCAGCGGACCAAAATCAGCTGTCTGAGGCGTTGTATTTAGGTAAACTAGCGCTACCGTTCCGCCTGTTTTTGGTGCTACTGCGGACTGTTTGAAACCGTCTGCACTCAAAGAAAAGGCTGTTGTCGTTGCTGCGGCTGGTTTCTTCGCAGTTTCCGTTTTCGGTGTTTCTACTTTTTGATCAGGGGTTGTCGCTTCTTCCTCTTTCGCCTGTGTCGTATCATCCGTTGCTGGTGTGTCTTCCTTCGTTGTTACTTCTTCTTTATCTTGTTTTGCCTCTGTTTTCTCTTTGGTATCCTCATTAGAATTCACATCTTGCTTTGCCGTATCGGTCTCTTTTGTTACTTGTTTTTCCTCTGTTTTTGGCGTCTGATCCTCCGATTCCGAGCTTTTCGAGTCTGGTCCCGAACCACAAGCGGCCAAACCTAAAACCATCACACTCATTGTGCCTACCATCAGTAATTTCTTCATGCAAATCCCCTCCTCTTTCACGTCTTTCCATACGTTAACTATACCAAAAAAATAGAGATATTACAATCATGTTACAAAAATAATTAAGTATGTGAAATTTTCAGCAACTAAAAAAAGCCGCCCGATTAAGGACAGCTTTCTAAAAGTTATTCAGATACTTTCGTACGTTTTGCAGCCTTTTCGCGTTCGTTTTTGTTCAAGATTTTCTTACGCAAACGAATGCTTTCTGGCGTTACTTCACAATACTCGTCATCATTTAGGAATTCTAATGATTCTTCAAGCGTTAATGTACGAGGTTTTTTGATAACGTTGGTTTGGTCTTTATTTGCAGAACGAATATTTGTCATTTGTTTCGCTTTTACGATGTTGACAGCGATATCGCCTTCACGGTTATTCTCACCGACGATCATGCCTTCGTAAATGTCCGTACCTGGTTCAACAAAGATGGTACCGCGATCTTCTACTTGCATTGTTCCGTAAGTAGTTGATTTACCAGTTTCCATCGATACAAGAACACCACGGCTACGTCCACCGACACGACCTTTTTGCATTGGTTGGTAAGAATCGAATGTGTGGTTTAGGATACCGTAACCACGAGTCATCGATAGGAATTCCGTAGTATAACCGATAAGTCCACGTGATGGTACTAGGAAAATCAAGCGAACTTGTCCTGAACCGTCATTGACCATATCAGCCATTTCACCTTTACGTAAACCGATAGATTCCATGATGCTACCAACATATTCTTCCGGCGTATCAATTTGTACGCGTTCCATTGGCTCACATTTCACGCCATCGATTTCACGGATGATAACTTCTGGTTTAGATACTTGTAATTCGTAACCTTGACGACGCATGTTTTCGATTAATATCGATAGATGCAACTCACCACGGCCAGATACAACCCAAGCGTCAGGTGAAGAAGTTGGATCAATACGTAAACTTACATCTGTTTGTAACTCAGAAAGTAAACGTTCTTCAATTTTACGGCTTGTTACGTGCTTACCTTCACGACCAGCAAACGGACTGTTGTTCGTTACGAAAGTCATTTGCAAAGTAGGCTCGTCAATACGTAGAATCGGCAAAGCTTCTTGGTGATCATCTGGTGTTACGGTTTCCCCAACGAAGATATCTTCCATTCCGGAAACGGCAACAAGATCGCCGGCTTTTGCTTGTGTAATTTCTACGCGTTTAAGTCCTAAGAAACCGAACATTTTCGTTACACGGAATTTCTTCACGGAACCGTCTAATTTCATCAAGGCAACCGATTGACCAACTTCCATTGTGCCGCGGAAAATACGGCCGATACCGATACGACCAACGTAGTCATTGTAATCCAGTAGTGATACTTGGAATTGCAAAGGCTCGTCGCTGTTATCTACAGGCGCTGGTACGTTGTTGATGATTAGATCAAAAATCGGATCCATTGTTTCTTCTTGGTCTTCTACGTTATCGCTTAATGAGCTTGTTCCGTTAACTGCCGCAGCGTATACAACTGGGAATTCCAATTGATCTTCGTCCGCACCAAGTTCGATGAATAATTCTAAAACTTCATCTACAACTTCTGCTGGACGCGCAGATGGGCGGTCAATTTTGTTTACAACAACAAGTGGCGTTAAATGTTGCTCTAGTGCTTTTTTCAATACGAAACGCGTTTGTGGCATAGTACCTTCATACGCATCAACGACTAAGACAACACCGTCAACCATTTTCATAATACGTTCTACTTCCCCACCGAAATCGGCATGTCCAGGAGTATCTAAAATATTGATATGCACACCGTTATGATTGATGGCAGTATTTTTTGCTAAAATGGTAATACCACGTTCTTTTTCAATGGCATTGCTATCCATCGCACGCTCAGCTACTTGCTCATGATCGTTGAAAGTTCCTGATTGACGCAAAAGTTGGTCCACCAATGTAGTTTTACCATGGTCAACGTGGGCAATAATGGCTACGTTACGAATATCTTCTCTTAATTTCAAAATGTTTCCTCCTAATATTAAATTACCTTCTCACAGCTGGCGTCATAGTGCTCGCTCAGCTACTCAAAAATGGCCTAACTAAAGTCAAGCGCTCTTCATATATGGTAATACGACTTAGCTACCAGAGCCAAAAGAAAGAGGAAAATTGGCTTATTTTCCCCGTTTCTGGATCGTTTAGTTTTAATCAACTTTCCAATTATAGCACATTTACTCTGGTTTAGCACGATTTTTATTCCATAAAATGAAATTTAACTGGGAGCGTGAC
This sequence comes from Listeria sp. SHR_NRA_18, assembly GCF_003856515.1. NCBI lineage: Bacteria > Bacillati > Bacillota > Bacilli > Caryophanales > Listeriaceae > Listeria > Listeria sp. SHR_NRA_18. Next base: position 209,110 of record NZ_QPKR01000005.1, on the reverse strand, counting down.
GCGTTCTCTTTTTTTAACGACTGTAGTCACGCAAAATTTCGGCATGAACACCAGGGCTCGCAACGAATGAATCGCCTTTTTCAGTGATTACCATTTCAGAACCGTCCACACGTGTCACGACGGCGCCAACTTCTTCAGCAATGATTTTTCCAGCACCGATATCCCAAGGTGATAAGTTCGCACTCACGTAAGCGTCTGCGCGACCTGTTGCAACCGCCATGTACTCAAGCGTCGCTGCACCGTATAAACGCAGTCCACGAGCGGCTTGAATGACTGGAAGCATGTGTGGAAATTTGCGAACTGACGCCGTATTGATAATCACGAGCGAGTCTTCCAGTTTGTTGCTTTTCGCAAGTTTTGGAATCGCCACATCATTCACGAAGGCACCTTCTCCGCGCTTGGCGAAGTAAAATTCACCGCCGACGATATCGTAAATATACGCCAGTTCGCCGACGCCTTCTTGGTAAATGCCGAGCGAAATCGCAAAATTCCGTTTCTGTTCGACGAAATTCACCGTGCCATCAATCGGGTCAAGCACCCAAACAACGCCCTCTAAACTGGTGATTTCTTCGCCGTACCCTTCTTCGCCAAGCAAGCGATGTTCCGGGAAATGAGCCGCAATTTTCTCCGCAAAATAATGTTCCGTTGCTTTATCGACATTCGTCACCAAATCATTGCGATCCGATTTCGCTTCGACTTCAATATTGGACTGTTCAAGCGCCATAAAAATCCGATTTCCCGCTTCCTCCAACCATTCCCGCGCTAGTTGATCAATTTTCTCCAGTACCATCTTCGCACCACTCCTTCGTTTTGTTTCTTATTTTTCCTAGCTTATCATAATTTCAAGCTAAATACAGCCTCTACGACTCGTTTTTACGTTATAATGAAAGAAGCGCCTATTTTTACGAAAGCGAGGAATCTTAATGACTTTTACAAAAAATGATTTTAAAACCATGCAAACGCCGGGACTCGAGGACCGGATGGAAGCTATTCAAACGCAGATTCAGCCTAAATTTCGCGAAATCGGCGAAGGTCTTGCTACTTATTTGAGTGCCAAAACGGGAACCGAGATGTTTCTGCATATTGCGCGTCACGCCCGCCGTTCGGTGAATCCGCCTGACAGTACATGGCTTGCAGTCGCGAACAATAAACGTGGCTACAAAAAACATCCGCATTTCCAAGTTGGGATTTGGGATGAATACGTCTTTATTTGGCTTGCTTTTATCTATGAAACGGAGAACCGCCAAATCGTCGTGCATAATTTCCTAGAAAATCTGGATCAGCTGAAAAACTTGCCCGCGAACTTTTCGATTTCACCAGATCATACGGAAAAACCAACAAGCCTTATCCAAAATACGGATTTGACCAAGGTTCTGGAACGGTTCCGCGATGTGAAGAAGGGCGAATTTATGGTTGGCCGTATTTTCAAACCTGGCGATGAGGCCTTGAAAAATGATGCGGCGTTTACAAAAGAACTCGAAAAAACGGTGGACTTGTTGCTACCGCTTTACGATATGAGTTTTGACATGCAAGAAATTTAGAAGATAGGATGTACAAAACGGCTAAATCTCTGTATAATGATGAAGTTGTGATTATTTGAGGAAAAGGAGTTGAGCACCATGAAAACGAGTATCGCGCCGAGCGAACCAGATCCAAACCCGAGGTCATACAAGGATTCGAGTCATGGCTTGCAACAGCACTCCATGTGGCTGAATCCTTAGAAAAGGAGGAATACGCCTATGCATCAAATTTTCAAATCGAATGAAGCTGGTAAATTAGAAGAATTAGAGAAACCAGAACGCAATTGTTGGATTAACATCGTGGCGCCGTCATCGGAAGAAATCAATCAGATTGCCGATCAGTACGGGATTCCGCTTGAGTTTCTCGAAGATCCACTGGATAAAGATGAAAGTGCGCGGATTGAGCGGGATGACGATACCGAAGCCGTCCTGATTATTTGTGACTTTCCGATTGTGGATGAGGACGATATTCATTACGCGTCTTTTGAAACGATTCCGCTTGGGATGATTATGACGAAGGATTATTTTATCACGATTTGCACGATTGACTCGTCGATTATTCAGTCCTTCATTAAAAATCGGATAAAGGGCTTTTTTACGCACATGAAAACGCGCTTTGCCTTACAAATATTGTATATGATTTCGACGCAATTTCTCCGTCACTTGAAGCGAATGAGTCGCCAAACAGATGATATCGAGAAAGAACTGCATGAGTCGATGAAAAACAAGCAACTTTACGATTTAATGGGGATTGAGAAAAGTTTGGTTTACTTCCTGACCGCCCTCAAATCGAACAAACTGGTGCTCGACAAAATGATGCGCCAACATATCGTGAAGATGTACGAGGAAGACCAAGATTTACTGGAAGACGTTATCATTGAAAACCGGCAAGGGATTGAGATGGCTGAAGTTCACTCGAATATTTTGAGTGGGATGATGGATGCCTATGCGTCGATTATTTCCAATAACATGAATATCGTGATGAAATTTCTGACCTCGTTTACAATCATTTTAACGATTCCGACGATGGTGTTTAGTTTTTATGGGATGAACGTCGATTTACCGCTTTCTCAAGCGCCATTGGCATGGATTTTAGTCATCTGTATTTCGTTTGGCATCGCAGGGATACTCGGATTCGTCTTTTGGAAACGGAAATTTTTCTAAATCTAAACCACTTTCTGCTACGGAAGGTGGTTTTCTTATGTCAAAATCGGGAAAACCCTTAGCAAAGAGGTGAAAGTAATGAATGCTAAATTTATGGTTATTCCAGTCGTTTTTAGTGCGCTGGTTCTTGCAAGTTGTGGCGGTTCTTACTCCTCAGATAGTTCGGGTGGCTCTAATTCCTACGGTAGTAGCAACAATAACTACGGCAAAACCACCGATGATATGCGCAAAAATGACATGAGCGGTAGTACAAAAACGCCAACACTCACGCAAAAAGATGTTTTGGCAACGGTACAATCGAAACTTAACTCCGACGTCGTGGTGAGGCTTCCAAAAGCAATTCCACTCTCCTCCGACAAGCACTACCTCAGTGCGAAAACAAGCGATTCATCGGATGCCTATCAAGTCATTTTTTACGAAACGAAGGCTCCTATTTCGGTGAATAGTTCTGACTTGAAAGACACGTCGAAAGCAACGCAGATTGCCACGGTTTCTGGGAAAATGTATGCGACAGAAGAAGCGGCAGCCAATGCCACGGGTCACATGAATGATGTCAATACAGGCATAAACGGCGTGGATCTCGGTTCTGGCATTACTGGGTATTCTGACGCTGGTGCCGGCTCTACTTTTCTCAATTGGGCAGAAGGTCGTTGGAGCATGAGCGTTCGCAACACCACGAGCGCAGATCCGCAAGATTCGATTGACCTCGCTAAAAAAGTCGTCGCCGTGCTTGAAAAAGAAACGCTCCCCGCTCCACATCAAGTTGGTGGCATGCAACTTGAAGTCGCTCCAAACAAAGCAAAAGGCAATATCATCAGCTGGCAAGACGGAAAAACAGATTATATGGTCAGTGATTTCAATGATCCGCTAGACGGTGTGCACATCGCAACAAGTTTTACCGAATAAAAATAAGCGACGACTCCAAATCCTAAAGTCGCCGCTTATTTTTATTCTTTCCCTGCTTCTTCTAAAATCAGTTTTTCCAACTCTTCTGGTGAAATATGTTCGTCAAAAATATGTTCTCCGATAATCACGGTTGGTACCAGGCGGATGTTCGCAACATTTGCTTCTGCTATGATTTTCTCCGCTTGTTCTTCGTTATCTTGCTTAGAAAGGCCTAGCTCGTCTTCTGCAAAATTCGCAACTTCTTCGTGCGTTAAGGAGCCCCAAAGATCTTGTCTCGCGTATACTTCGTCTAAAACTTCTAGTGTTTGCTCCGGCGCTGCGTAATCTAGATAGTGGTGGATAATATTCCCGCGTTGCAACGATTCCTTCTCCTTATCAAACGGCTTCACAATCAGTTCAATGCGACCTGATTCCAAATAGCGACTGATTACATCACGCGATTTTTCATGCCATTCGCGGCAGAACGGACAACGCACATTTACAAACGAAATCACTTTCACCGGCGCGTCACTTTTCCCAATATGAATCCCTGCTTCTGTTCCTACATTACTTGCAATAATTTCACTAATATCCATCTTAATAATTCCTCCTTATGGTTGCATTTTGATTTTGCTTGTCGTCGCATTTTTTACAAGTTGCATGACGCGATAGGCGGAATATCCGCTCGCCTTTTCGAACTCTTTGCCTAGGCTTTTTTCTTCGCCAATTGAGCGTACGACTTGCTTAAAATCACTATATTTTGCTTTTATTTCCGACGCGTCGATGCCAACTTCATAGGCTTTCTCAACGGCTTGATAAAAGTTAATAACGGTGGCCATTTCTTCTTTGGACCAATCTAAATTTAGCGGGTAACTATACTCCACGTTTCGTCCCTCCTTCATTTGGCAACCCTGCTTGTACAGCTTCTTCTAGTGCTTTGACAACGGTTGCCAGCTGTTTTTGCTCGGAATCCGAAAGTGTTAATGGAACGGTCGTTTTCACACCGGAGGCTCCGATGACTGCTGGGATACTGATAAAACCAGATGCCATCCCGAATTTATCTTGCACATAGACTCCCACAGTCAAAATCATTCGTTCATCTTCCAGAATAATGCGCGTCAGCTCTACCAATGCGAGCGCGATGCTGTAGTCAAATAACCGATTCTCTGCTAATGGCTCGCTAGGCAGTTCCTGCATCTGCGTCACGATGGGCTGCAACTTCTCGAAAGAATAGCGTTCTGGATCGTCCATCATATAACTCAAAATCGGACGGCCACCAATATAGGCGCGACTCCAGGCCGGGACACCGTTTGCGAGGGTGCTTCCAATCATATACGCATGGACATTTTTCGCGTTGACCTGAAAATGGCGTCCCAATTCCCATTGCAGAAAAGCCGTATCGAGCATCGTTCCAAGCGCAATAATTTTTTCAGCGGCAAGGCCTGAGAACTTCATAATCCAAAGCGCGACCACTTCACTCTGCGGCGTCGCGATCACACAAATCCCATGAAATCCCGTCTCCATCCACTGATTCACAAATCGGCGAACGACCGCCGAAGCTTGTTGCATATTCTCTGTATCCACAAATGGGTCCTGCGTAAAAACAATCACCGCCACGTTCCGGCATTCCGCCATACCACCCGAAGCGAGCGCCGTTTTAGGTCTGAAATAAGCGCTGTATCCAATATCTTTCAAGACCTGCGCCTTCTTATCCCCAATCAGACAAACCTCCACATTTAGTTGCTGGTTCATCAATGCAAAAGCATAGCTGGTGCTTATCTTATTGTTCCCGATAATCGCAATTTTTTTCTGATCTATCGCCAAACCCGCATCACACTCCCTCTTTCCATGTATCCTCCTCATTTTATCATGAAAGCCGTAGCGATTAAAATATTGTGATTTAAAAAAAGCATCGATTCTATCACGCGCAGAATCAATGCTCCTAACTATTCCTCTTCGTTTTCTAAAGCGATGCGCCGATTTTTCCGTATATAGTGTGTGGCGATACAGAAAAACGTTGGTAACACATAGCTCACAATGCATAACAAGATGACTTCCAGCACTGATTTCTGGATTGTTCCGCTCGTCAGTTTGATAAAACCGGTAATCGGTGTTTCTAAGATTTGTATCACGGATTTCATGCCACCTGTATCGTGCATATGATGGAAAAATCCGATTCCAAAAGCAATAATCGTCAGTACAAAACAAATCCCTGATATCACATACGCTAACCAAAACAACGCGCGTTTCCATGTCCCCATTTTTTCACCTAATTCTTCTCGTATTTTGTGTGTCTATTCTTGTCCTATTCTACTCCTTTTGCTATGTAAAATCACACAAAAACAACTTTTAGTGAAGAAAGCGGCTGTTTTCGTGCGTTTCGAGATAATCTTTTTTCAGGAAATGCGTCGCAACACAGAAAAAGGCTGGCATCAAATAGCTAATGATAATCGCTAGAAACGTCGACCAGATTGGGTTTGTTAAGTGAATGGCAAAGATGGCAGGATCGGTGACTGGACTTGCTAAAATCCGCAGAACCGCTCGCCAGCTATCAGTTTCATGCATGTGAAGAATAAAGCCGTGCACAATATTAACCACAAAACCGAGAAAGAAAATCGCTGAGAAACCATAAACAATACCGAAAATAATTTTTTCAACCTGCTTTTTCATTTTTACACCTGGATTCTTTAATTTTATATCTTTATCATACTACTTTGATACCAAATTCACAATAAATAACCTATTAAGCAAAAGAACGCCAAACCCTTCCATTGGGTAAGACGTACATTCAGCTTACAACAAATCGAGCGAAAGCGTTTGTAGTCAGGAGATTCAGTGGAAGCCGGAAGCGGAGCGTACGACTGTACGTGAGAACCGGAAGTCCGCTGAATCTCCTGAGTGCGAACGCTTGTCGCCGATTTATCAGGAATATATAACTATTTTACATGTGTATTGGGCGGCCTAACGCCAACTCTGCTGCTTCCATTGTCAACTCGCCTAATGATGGGTGAGCGTGAATAGTAAGCGCGATGTCTTCTGCTGTTACGCCTGTTTCGATTGCAAGTCCGATTTCAGAAATGATATCGGATGCGTTCATTCCAGCAACTTGAGCGCCAAGGATAAGTCCGTCTTCTTTGCGTGTTACGAGACGTACAAAACCTTCTGGAGCGTCAAGAGATAGGGCACGACCGTTACCGCCGAATGGGAATTTAGCAGCTTTTACGTCGAAGCCTTTTTCTTTTGCTTCTTTTTCTGTCAAACCAACTGTCGCTAGTTCTGGATCACTGAAAACAACTGCTGGTAAGGCTGTGTAGTCATTTTCAGATGCTTCGCCAGCGATTGCTTCAGCGGCAACTTTTGCTTCGTAGCTTGCTTTGTGGGCAAGTGGAACACCTGGAACGATGTCGCCGATAGCATAGACGTTAGAAATATTTGTGCGACCTTGTTTGTCTACTTCGATCAAACCGCGTTCGCTTAGTTTAACGCCTAGTTGTTCTAAGCCGATATCGTCTGTATTTGGACGACGACCTACTGTTACTAATACATAATCTGCTTCCACGGTTTTTGTTTCACCGTCAGCTTCGTATGTTACTTTTACGCCAGTTTCTGTTTCTTCGGCAGATTTCGCCAAAGCTTTTGTTACGATTTCCACGCCTTTACCTTTAAGGTTGCGTTTTACAAGGGAAATCATATCTTTTTCGTACGTTGGCAAAATTTCTGGTCCGCCTTCTAGGATTGTTAGCTCTGTTCCAAGGTTAGCGAATGCGCCACCAAGTTCCGTACCGATGTAACCACCGCCGATTACGACAAGTTTTTTCGGTACTTCTGTAAGAGCTAGCGCGCCTGTTGAGCTAAGGACACGTTTGCCGAATTTGAATCCTGGGATCTCGATTGGACGAGAACCAGTTGCGATAATCACGTTGTTGAATGTGTAAGTTTGCGCTGATTCAGGGTGGATAACACGTAGGGAGTGCTCATCAACGAAGAACGCTTCTCCTTCTAACATTTCCACTTTATTCTTTTTAAGCAAGCCTTTTACGCCTGTTGTTAATTTGCTAACGACAGAACCTTTCCATTCTTGCGCTTTTGTAAAGTCTAGGTTCACACCATCCGTTGTGATACCCATGTTATCGGAATGTTTCGCTTCAGCAAATCGGTGACCAACTGTGATCAAGGCTTTGGAAGGGATACAACCAACGTTTAAGCAAACGCCGCCGTAATGTTCTTTCTCGATAATTGTTACTTTTTGTCCTAATTGTGCTGCGCGAATTGCCGCAACGTATCCGCCGGGTCCTGCACCAATGACGATGGTGTCTCTTTCTTCTGGAAAATCGCCTACTACCATTTTTTTACGCCTCCATTAGTAAAAGTTCTGGGTCATTTAATAACCGCTTGATATTGTTCATAGCTTTTTGAGCTGTTGCGCCGTCGATTACGCGGTGGTCGAAGCTTAGCGATAGAGCAAGTACTGGTGCTGCTACGATTTCACCATCTTTAACGATTGCTTTTTCTGCGATACGACCTACACCTAAAATGGCAACTTCAGGGTAGTTGATAACTGGTGTGAACCATTGTCCGCCAGCTGATCCGATATTAGAGATAGTAGAAGAACCGTGACGCATTTCTTCACCAGTCAATTTACCGTCGCGTGCTTTTGTAGCTAATTCGTTAATTTCGTTTGAGATTGCAAAAATCGATTTTTTGTCAGCGTCTTTGATAACTGGTACGTAAAGACCGTGATCTGTATCTGCTGCAATACCGATATTGAAATAATGTTTGTAAACTAGTTCGTCTGTTGCGTCGTCAAGTGTCGTGTTGAGCACTGGGAACTCATGCAATGTGTTTACTAGCGCTTTTACCATGTATGGTAGGAAAGTAAGTTTGATTCCTTTTTCAGCTGCTACGTCTTTGAAACGTTTACGGTGAACCATCAAAGCAGAAACTTCGATTTCGTCCATCAACGTTACGTGTGGCGCAGTGTGTTTCGAGTTAACCATTGCTTTCGCGATAGCTTTACGAGTTGGTGTTAATTTCTCGCGTGATTCTGGGTATGTTCCACCGCTAACAACTGGTGCTGCTTTTGCTGCTGGTTTCGCCGCTGTAGTTTCTTGTGATGCCGCTGCTGGTGCTGCTTCACTTGTTGCTACTGCTGCTGTGTCACCATTTAGGAATGCATCAACGTCTACGCTAAGAACGCGGTTGTTTTTGCCTGATCCTGCAACTTGACGGATGTCTACGCCTTTTTCACGTGCATATTTACGTACAGATGGCATCGCGATAACTAGACCGTTTGGATCTTTTTGCGATGATGGTGTACCGTTTCCACCTGATACTGGAGCTTGTGCTGCGTTATTGTTTGCAAGTTTCGCAGTGTCGGCTGGAGATTCTGGAGTAGAAGAGTGATCTGCTGTTGTTTCGCCTTCAAAGTCGCCTTCGAATGTGATTAACACTTGACCAACTGTTGCTACTACGCCTTCACCAACTAAAATGTCTTTTACAGTTCCTGCGACAGGAGATGTAATTTCTTCGACAGATTTATCGTTCTGAACTTCAAAGATAGTCGCATCTTCTTCGATTTGATCGCCTGGTTTCACGAACCATTTCACGATTTCGCCTTCATGAATTCCTTCACCAATGTCAGGTAATTTGAATTCGTAAATGCCTTTTCCGCCTGCTGGTGCCGGAGTTGCTGCGGGTGTAGATGCAGGTTCTGCCGGAGCTTCTTCTGCGTCATTTTCGTGACCTTCTACGCCATCAAACGTGATTAAAACTTGTCCAACTGTTGCTACTACACCTTCACCGACAAGGATTTCTTTGACAGTTCCAGTTACGGGAGAAGTAATTTCTTCAACAGATTTGTCATTTTGTACTTCAAAAAGGGACGCGTCTTCTTCGATCTTGTCGCCTGGTTTTACGAACCATTTGACGATTTCTCCTTCATGTATACCTTCACCAATGTCCGGTAATTTAAATGAATATGCCATTTTTTAAAAGCCTCCTGTTTTTGTTGAGGCTCTTAGGAAATGTACTGTATTTCCTTAGAGCCTCAATATGCATGAGAACGAAGTGAACATGTAATCCATGCACTGCGCTTTTCATGTTTGGTATCTTTGGATCCAGCTTTGTTGTGGTTCTAAAAAAGCGTAGTTTGCTTTTTTAGAACTTCAATATGCAGCTGAATGAAATGAAACTGCCTTCCTTTTAGCCAGATCCTCGAAAACTTCACGCCCTCCACAAAAACCAAGTACAGGTTTTTCTTGCGACCGCTCCAGTTTTTTTCGGAGCTAACGGGCTCTTTCAGCTTTTCTAATTTAAAAAGCAAGTACTTCCTTCACGCGCTCAACGATATCGTTATGGTTTGGTAACCAAACTGTTTCTGCTTGGGCGAATGGGAATACGCTGTCTGGTGCTGTAACACGCATCACTGGTGCTTCTAGTGAAAGAATGGCGCGGTCGTTGATTTCAGCGATAACGTTAGCAGCGATTCCTGCTTGTTTTTGCGCTTCTTGAACGACTACTACGCGGTTTGTTTTCTTAACGGAAGCGATGATTGTGTCTACATCCAACGGGCTGATTGTACGAAGGTCGATAACTTCAACAGATACGCCTTCTTTTTCTAGTTCTTCTGCTGCTTTCACAGATTCTTGAACCATTGCGCCGTATGTGATAACAGAAACGTCTGTACCTTCACGACGAACGGCAGCTTTACCGATTTCGATTGTGTACTCGCCTTCTGGTACTTCTTGACGGAATGAGCGGTATAATTTCATGTGCTCTAAGAAAATAACAGGGTCGTTATCGCGGATTGCTGAGATCAAAAGACCTTTTGCATCGTATGGTGTTGACGGGATAACCACTTTTAGACCTGGTGATTGTGCCATTAGGCCTTCCAAGTTATCCGCGTGAAGTTCAGGCGTATGAACCCCACCACCGAATGGCGCGCGAATCGTGATTGGAGCAGTACGTGTGCCACCGGTACGGTAACGCATACGTGCCATTTGACCAGCAACAGAATCCATTACTTCAAAAACGAAACCGAAGAATTGAATTTCAGGAACCGGACGGAAGCCTTCTAGTGCAAGACCGATAGCAAGACCACCGATACCTGATTCTGCAAGTGGCGTATCGAATACACGATCTTCGCCAAACTCTTCTTGAAGTCCTTCAGTAGCACGGAAAACCCCACCATTATTACCTACATCTTCACCAAAAACGAGGACGTTCTCGTCATTTCTTAGTTCTACTGCAAGCGCATCTGTAATCGCTTGAATCATTGTTTTTTGCGCCATGATTATTTCGACTCCTTCGCTTCAAAAATTGCCAGTTGCTCTTTGATTGGAGCAGTTGGTGTTTCGTACATATTTTTAAGAAGATCTGATACTTTTTGTTTCGGTGTTGCGTCAGCTTCTTTAATCGATGTTTTGATTTCTTCTTTTGCTTGTTCGATGATTTCGTTTTCTTTTGCTTCGTTCCAAAGTCCTTTCGCTTCTAGGAAAGTACGGAAACGCACGATTGGATCTTTCAATTCCCATTCGCCGTCAAGCTCTTTTGTACGGTAACGTGTTGGATCATCACCTGAAAGTGTATGTGGACCGTAACGGTAAGTCATTGTTTCGATTAGCGTTGGGCCGTCGCCTGCAACTGCACGATCACGCGCAAATTTTGTAACAGCGTATACTGCTAGTGGATCCATGCCGTCTACTTGAACGCCTGGAATACCAGCTGCAACTGCTTTTTGAGCTAGTGTTACGGCAGCCGATTGTTTTTCGCGTGGTGTGGAGATTGCGAACATGTTATTTTGTACAACGAAGATTGCTGGAGCTTTGTAGGCACCCGCGAAGTTCATACCTTCGTAGAAATCACCTTGTGAAGATCCGCCGTCACCTGTATATGTGATGACAACTGCATCTTTTTTACGTTTCTTAAGTCCTAAAGCAACGCCGGCAGCTTGAACGATTTGTGCACCGATGATGATTTGTGGAGATAGAACGTTTAAGTCGTCTGCGAATTGGTTTCCGACAAAATGTCCACGTGAGAATAGGAATGCTTTCGTAAGTGGAAGGCCGTGCCAAATCATTTGTGGTACATCACGGTAACCAGGAAGCACGTAATCCGCTTTTGTTAACGCGTAGTGACTTGCAAGTTGTGAAGCTTCTTGTCCAGCTGTCGGTGCGTAGAAACCTAAGCGACCTTGGCGATTCAAGGAAATGGAGCGTTGGTCAAGAACACGTGTCCAAACCATGCGTGTCATTAATTCTACTAATTGCTCGTCTGTTAAGTCGGGCATCAAGTCAGGATTAACAACCTCTCCTTTTTCATTTAAAATTTGGACCAATTCAAATTGATCGGCAACAGCTTGAAACTGTGCTTGTACATCTACTACAGTCTTCTTTGTTTTAGAAGCCATCGTGTAATCTCTTCCCTTCTGGTTTGAAATATTTTTAAGAATTGAATGCGCAAACATTAGTTATTCTTTCCACTACGTATAATGTAGCAAAAGTTCCGCTTGTCAGGCAAGCAATACAATGCATGGTTCGCTTCTCAATTTTCCTAACTGGATTCGTGTATTAGTCGGCTAGTTTCAAAAATAGTTCGCAGTGACGCCTGTCCACCTTCTGCCTATTCCCAATCTGGTAGGACTGAAAACATGGTTTTGGGATGAGTTTGTGAAAAAAGATACGAAATACCTTCACATTCACAAATTCACCTTGCTTCGCGGCAATCGTTTGGATTTCGTCTTTGCTGTTATATTTTTTAAACGCCTTAATATTAATACACCAATCTTCCTCTTTAATTTACACCATCCATCTGCATTCGTCAATAACTTAAGCTCACTTTGTTTTTATTGTGTTACCAAGGTTTTACGTCCCATCATTCGCTTTCAAAAACTGTATTAGGAATTGTGTTTCTCAAACGAAACTGTTATATAATAAAGCAAAGATGGCTTAGGCGTCATCTTTCGAATTTTATTTGAAACGGCTTTCTTTTGTTTGTGAATTCACAAACAATTATATTTGTATAACAGCTCGGCATAGCGAACAATTGGTTGACTTGACTTTTTAACGTTCGTCTTTTTAGTGTCTATATTTTAACATAAAAGTTATTTCATCCCAAGCATTTACCCTTTTGGATAGGAGCTGGAAGTAAAATTCATTTCCAACACGTGCTTTTTTTGGTAAAATGGAGATAAGTTTATTAGAACAGGGGAGAAAATAATGCTTACAATGGATGATATTGTCCGTGAAGGAGATCCTGTTTTGCGCGCTGTCGCAGAGCCGGTCACTTTCCCACTATCGGATGAAGATAAGAAAACTGGTCAAAAGATGTTAGAGTTCCTCATTAATAGTCAAGATCCTGAAATCGCTGAGGAACATGAGTTGCGTGGTGGTGTCGGTATCGCTGCGCCCCAAATTGCTGTTTCCAAGCGTTTGATTGCGATTCATGTGCATGATGATAATGATCGTTTATACAGTTATATTTTGTACAACCCGAAAATTCGTAGTCATTCTGTCGAAAATGCGTGCCTTGGTGGCGGGGAAGGTTGTCTTTCGGTTGATCGTGAGGTTCCTGGTTTCGTTGTGCGTCATGCGCGTGTGACGGTGGAAGCTTTTGATATTAACGGGAAGCCGCTGAAATTGCGTTTGAAGGGATACCCGGCGATTGTCGTGCAACATGAGATTGACCATTTGAACGGGATTATGTTTTATGATCATATCAATAAGGAGAATCCGTCTTATTTACCGCCTGATGTGACTGTTTATGAATAGAACGTAGAAACAATCTGAGCTCTTATTTGCTCGGATTGTTTTTTTGTTATCGCAATTCCTAACGGTTGGACTACATGGAAAAATGTTATCTTGACGTTGGGGATTTTTTAAAGCTTCCTACGCGTTTTTCTGGTAAAATAGAAGAGCAGGAAGAAGGTGTTTCGGATGGAGCGTTATGATCGGCAAATGCGGGTGGCTCAAATTGGAAGGTCAGGGCAGGAGTCGTTGCAGGCGAGCACGGTGCTTATCGTCGGCGTTGGCGCGATTGGTACATATGCAGCAGAGATTGCGGCTCGGATGGGAATTGGCCGGCTTATTTTGGTGGATCGTGATTTCGTGGAGTTATCAAATTTGCAACGGCAAACGTTGTTTACGGAGCAGGATGCGACGCAAAAAGAGGCGAAGGCGTGGGCCGCTGCGAAAGCTTTGCGCGCGATTAATCGGGATATTATGATTGATTTTTTGGTGGATGATGCGAACGGTTCATCGTTGTTGCCTTTTGTGGGAGATATCGATGCGGTTTTGGATTGTACGGATAATTTTGCGACGCGGCGTTTTTTGAATGAATGGTGTTTGGAGCAGCGGGTGCCTTGGATTTTTGCGTCGTGCGCGGGGACTTTTGCGAATCTGATGCCGATTATTCCTGGTGAGACGGCTTGTTTGCATTGCTTGATGGAGAAAATGCCGCTTTTTAATGAGACGAGTTGTGATATTATCGGGGTTCACGGGGCGCTGATTCCGATGCTGGCGGGGCTTCAGGTGTCGCTTTTGACGAAGCTGTTGCTTGGGGAGCGAAGCGCGAACTATTATCAGCTGGATAATTGGGAGATGACTTTTCAAAAATTTGGCGTTTCGCGGAATCCGGATTGTGCGGTTTGTGTTCGTAGAGAGAAGAGCGAGGTGGCTTTTTCGAAACAGCCTGTGCTGCTTTGTGGGCGTGATACGGTGCAGTTTCAGATTGGGACGGCGATTGATTTTAACGCATTTAAGACGGTGCTTGGGAATCAGGATATTTCTTGTAGTGCCAATCGTTTCGTCCTGACTTTTACGTTTCGGGATTATGATTTTACGGTTTTTCAAAATGGGCGTGTCTTGGTGCACGGAACCGATGATTTAATGGTGGCGAAGAAGCAATATCAGCACTTTTTTAATGAAATTTGAGGAGGCGAGAAAAATGGAACAGAAGGAATTTATTCAGGCTCAAGTTGGGATTTTGACGATTAGCGATACGCGGAATTTGGACACGGATAAGAGTGGGCAATTGATTGCGGAGGCGCTTGAAGCCGCGGGACACATTGTGACGCAGCGGATTGTCGTGAAGGATGATGATTTCTTGATCAATGAGGGACTTGCCAAATTGAAGCCGCAATCGGACTGTGTGATTTCGAACGGTGGTACGGGAATTGCTGTGCGTGATGTAACATTTGAGGCTCTGTGGGATCAAGTGGCGCAAGAGATTCCAGGATTCGGCGAGCTGTTTCGGATGTTGAGTTATCAGGAGATTGGCACACGAGCGATGTTGTCTCGGGCTTTTGCTGGATTCACGCTAGATAATGTGTTGCTTTTCGTGATTCCCGGTTCGTCCAACGCTTGCGGACTTGCAATTAACCAGCTTATTATTCCGGAGTTGCCACATTTTTTAGCCGAGCGTCGAAAATAGAAGAAATCCTAGCGGTGTGCGAATCGCTAGGATTTTTTGCGTTATTTAATAGGTCCGAATTGTTGGCGGCGTGTAAGAAGCTATAAACTGGTCGATCTCATCCAGCGATTCTGATATTAAAATTTTATCTCGATCGATTTGCGTCAAAAAGCCCTCTTCCACCATTTGATCGTAAAATCTCCCTAGTAAATCGTAATACCCGTTCACGTTGTATAATATGCATGGATTTGCATGCTCGCCAATCCTTCCCCACGAGATGACCTCCGTTATTTCTTCTAGCGTTCCTGGTCCGCCGGGCATCGCGATATATACGTTTGCCGATGCAATCATTTGCGCTTTTCGTTCGTGCATATTCGCGACTACATGCAGTTCCGTCAGACCCTCATGCGCAATTTCTCTATTTTTCAATGCCTCTGGAATAACGCCTATCACCTCCGCACCATTTGCTAAAACTTGATCGGCGAGCACTCCCATCAGGCCTACTTTTCCGCCACCGTAAACGAGGCCATCGTGTTTTTCTGCAATCCATTTTCCAAGTTCTACGGTCGCTTCTTGATATATTGGGCTGTTCCCCATGTTTGCGCCACAAAATACTGCGATATAATTCAAAATTGGCAACTCCTGTCTATTTGGTTAAAAGATCCGCGAACTCGTTAGATACGGCTTGCAAGGAAGTTTTATAGCGCGCGAAGTCTTTTTCGATGTTTTTAAATTGGCCTGATGCGTCGAACATCTCGTCGGAAATATCGAGCGGTGGGTTGGTCGCCATATTGTACATATGTAACCCTTGCGTAACGAGCTTCATGCTGAGCGTTGCTTGGAAGCCGCCATGCCCGCCGTAACACATGATGCTTACAGGTTTCCCACGCCATTCATCATATAGAAAGTCTAACGCATTTTTTAAAACGGCAGGATATCCCCAGTTGTATTGCGGAAAAATGAGAACGAAGCCGTCATATCCGCTGATCAGTTCACTCCAAGCCTTGGTGTGTTCTTTTTCGTAATTGTGATGCGCCGGAATTTCTGGCTCATCTAAAAATGGCAAATTGATTTCGGCAAGGTCGATAAGGCTCAGATTTAACGCCTCATGTTCCATCTCTTTCATCGCCCATTCTGCAACAGTACGGCAAACGCGTGTTGGCCGATTACTCCCGATAATTAGACCAATGTTTAGTTTTTTAGACATTTTCCACGACTCCTTTTATGACTTAAAAGCCCGCGCCTCGAAAACAAGACACAGACTTTTTTAGTTTCTAATTGGGTAAGACGTAAAATCCCGCTTCACACAAATCGAGCGAAAGCGTTTGTATTCCATCCGTTTGGCGGAACGAGGACGGCAAACGCATTTCATTCCTTTGCATATTGAGGTTCTAATTCGCTTTGCTTCAAAGAACCACAACAAAGCGGAGCATACTAGTGTATGTGATGACTGAAAACAGGGAGGGAGTCCTTTCCCCGACCATGTAAGAAGTTAAGCGAAACCGCTCTTGTGCAGCAGAACCGCAAAGACATACCACATCCTTGTTCTAAATACTCGGAAGAACGGCCTACTCTCAATGCTCATAGGCATAACTCATTTCGAACAGCCGGGGAGGATTACATGCTCGCTTTGCTCTCATGCATATTGGGGCTGTAACTCATTTCATTTCGAACAGCCCCAACAATGCGAACGCTTGCCGCCGATTTACTTAGCTTATACTCTGTCTATATCATCCGCCGATTTGGCTCATGCGTCTTGTTGTCGGTTTGTGTGATTGCATTTCGTCTTGTAAAGCAATCGCCATCTCGTGACTTTCTGGTTTATTATCGATGGATTTTTGTACGAGTGCCATCAGTTTCTCTGGATCGTCAATGAACGGGCGAATATTCATTTCCTCGTCCCAGTACAGACACGCTTTAATGTAGCCGTCCGCGGTCAGACGCAATCGATTACAGCTCGCGCAAAAATGGGAACTGACGGGGTGAATCAAGCCAAATGTTCCTTTTGCGCCTTCTAAGCGGTAGTTCTCGGATGGGCCGTTGCCACGAATCGAGTCCACTGGTTTGTAGGAAAGTCCCGCCTCATCACAGGCATCGAAAATCGTTTGTAGCGATAAATATTGTTTTTTCCAGCCATCGCCAGCGTGACCGATTGGCATATATTCGATGAAGCGGATGTTGATATCTTTGTCTTTCGTAAATTGCAGAAAATCCAGAATTTCATCGTCGTTCTGACCTTTGATCAAGACAACATTCAGTTTAATCGGGAAAAATCCAACTTCTTCTGCCTTCGCGATACCGTCCAGCACTTTTTGTAGCTTACCGCCACGGGTGATGGTTTTGAAACGGTCTTCATGCAGGGAATCTAAGCTGATGTTGACACGCGTTAAACCAGCTGCTTTCAGGGCTTCGGCTTTTTTGACAAGGTACATCGCGTTGGTTGTTACCGCAATATCCTCGATTTCTGGAATGGCACTAATGCCTGCGATAATGTCTACAATGTCGGTTCGCAAAAGTGGTTCGCCACCTGTAATCCGGACTTTTTTGATGCCGTAACCGACGATGATTTTCATAAAGTCTACAATCTCATCTTTAGATAGGACTTGTTCGTGAGGTAGGAATGTCATACCTTCATCGGGCATACAATAAACACAGCGCAAATTACAGCGGTCGGTGACGGAAATACGTATATAATCATGGACGCGTCCAAAGCGATCGGTTAATAGTTGCATGATACCTGCCTCCTATCGTTATTTATCGAAACGGAATTTTCCGCTTTTGCCACCTGTTTTTTCAACTAGATGGGTATTTTCAATGACAATTTTTTTATCTATTGCTTTACACATATCGTAAACGGTCAGCGCGGTCACAGATACGGCGGTCAGAGCTTCCATCTCGACACCGGTTTTTCCAATCGTGACTACTTCGGCGATAATCGTTAAGTGATCCTTGCCATCATCAGTGAACATGATATTGACTTTTGTCGTCATGATTGGGTGACACATCGGGATTAGCTCACTTGTTTTTTTTGTAGCCATAATGCCTGCTACTTGCGCAACGGCTAGCACATCGCCTTTATCGATGAGCCCGTCTTTAATACGTGTTAAGGTCGCCTCTTCCATATGTAGCGTTGTTTTGGCGATGGCACGTCTTTGCGTCTCACTTTTTTTCGTTACATCCACCATGTGGGCCCGTTGTTCGTCATTAAAATGGGATAGTTCATCAGTCATTTTATCGGCTCCTTCATCTCATCCTCCGCTTACTGGAGGGATTATCGCGATTTCTGAAACGTCTGTCAAAAGGCAATCGTCTGTTTGAAACTCCATGTTGACCGCAATCATGCACTTGGCCACGTCGGCTTCAATCGCTGGAATTTCCTTACTCACTAACTGTCTCACATCTGCGACAGTCTTGCAATCAGAAAGGTCGAGATTTATTTCTTGAAACCCGGCTTTCTGGACGAGAAAAGCGAATAGTTTAATGGGCGTCATCTCGCTCACCTCCCCAACGAACACGATCCGTATCGACTTCTTCTTTCCAAATTGGCACACGTTTTTTTAGCTCTTCAATGATAAAACGCGAACCTTCGTAAGAGGCGGCACGATGAGGCGTCGCAACTCCGATAAATACAGCAATATCGGTCAATGCTAACTCGCCCAGGCGGTGAATCACAATCACGTCCGCGTCATATTTCGTCTCTACTTCATGCGCGAGTTTTGACAGTTCCTTGATCGCCATTTCTTTGTACGCCGTGTAACGAATCGTCTGCGTTTGGATTTCGCCAGTCCATTCGCGAATCGTGCCAACAAACATATTCACAGCGCCAAATTTGGCATTGGCTAACTTCTGGTATGTGGTGCCAACGTCAATCGGCTCCTGTTGTAATCTAACATCTATCATTGTAAAAATTCCTCGATTATCGTCTGACATAGTGCTTCTTGAGCATCTTGCGTACTTACTTTCAAAATGTTGGCTGGGAGCCCGTCGCGCAACGTTGCCATCTTGTAAATGGCTTGTAACGTTTCTAGTGTCGCCACATCTTCCGCGTCTCGCACCATCACGATTTTTGGAAACGATGCTTCCTTGTAGCCTTCGATTAAAATCACATCGGTTGGCGGCAGGCTCGCAATCATGTCTTTTAGCGTGATGCCTTGGTCGACCATGATGGCGTGTTGGGAGGAGGAAGATAAAGCGACGATATCTGCGCCGCTTTCGCGAAATGAGTAGGAATCTGTGTCTGGATGGTCGATTGCGAAGGCGTGCGCGTCGTGTTTGATGACGGCTACCGTGTAGTCTTGCGCTTTTAGTTGTTGCACGAAACAATTGGTGAGCGTTGTTTTGCCGCTTTTTTTGAATCCAGTTATTTGGAAGATAAGCGCCATATCTCGATCTCCTCTCCTTTATTTTTGCCGGTTTTGCCGCTCGGTATTTTGATGAGGCATTCGGTTAGGTGTAAATTGCCTAGCGCGCTCGACATGTCACTGCCAACGGGAACGGCGGTTAGTTCGCCTGCCTCGTATAATAATTGACCGCGTAAAAAGCGATCGTACGCGTTGTTTTTCGAGTAATCCGCGCCCATTTTTGCCGGTTGAAAAGTGAACTGGGTTTCGATGTCGCCGCTCATTTTGGCAAGGACTGGCGCGATGAGTAGGTGGAACGCGGTGAAGCAGGCGCCGGGATTGCCGGATAGAGCCGCGACTAGCGTGTTTTCGTAGCGCATCGCTGTCGTGACGCTGCCTGGCCGCATTTGGATTTTATTGTAGAGCAGTTCGGCATCTTCTTTTGCGATGATGGCCATGAAATCGAAGTCCCCGACGGAAACACCGCCTGTCGTCAAAATTAGGTCGGCTTGTTTGGCAAGGTCGGTGAGCCGGTTTTTGGTCAACGCTAGGTCGTCTTCAATTTGCTCCACGGCAATGACTTCCGCGCCTGCGTCTTTTGCTAGCGCCGCCAACATCAGATGGTTGCTGTTGAAAATTTTGCCGTCTGGGAGTGGCTCGCCGGGTTGGACTAACTCGGAACCGGTGGATAAAATCGCGACACGGGGACGGCGGAATACCGTCACGTTCGGGACGCCGAATGCTGCGAGTAGGCTGATGGAGCCGGGATTCAGGTGGTGATGGGCTTGGAGTAATGTTGCGCCCTCCTCGAATTCTTCGCCGCGCTCGGTGATGTTGGTATTTTTATGCGTATTGATGAGTGTGATGGTCGCTACGTCATCTGTTTCGCGGGACTGCTCCAACATGATAATTTTGCCAGCGTTTTCAGGAACTTTGGCGCCGGTCATGATGCGCACGGTTTCGTTTGCCTGCAAATCGTGATTGTACGCAGAACCGCATGGCACGTCCGCCACCACTTGAAACGTTCGTGGATAGTTGGCGTCGTCCTCGGCTCTGATTGCGAAACCGTCGTAGCCTGAACGCCTAAAATGCGGCATCGCCATCGTTGCTTTTACTTCCTGCGCCAGGATTCGACCGTTCGCGTCTGCGATTCCGATCTCTTCTGCGCCAAGCATGACCTTGTTATCCAGCAACCTTTTCTGCGCTTCCTCCACTCGAATCGCTACTCGTTTATCCAACATGCCCGACACTTCCTTTTCTCGCAAATTTCAGCTAATTCCACTATACATCAATCCCTATGAAAATAACAGTGTAAGCGCTCACTTATCGTTAGTTCGCCTCACCAAATCCATATTTCTTCAAAATTTTCTGAGCTTGCGTCCCCTTCATGTAATCCATAAATTTGGACGTCTCATCCGCAGCTTCTGAATCCTGAATCGTCGCCGCATAATACCCGATTGGGCTATGCAAATCATTGCTAATTTTATACGCCGTCTGCACTTTTTTCGAAATCATCGCGTCCGTTTGATAAACAAAACCGATATCCGCATTTCCAGATTCCACGTACGCCAACACTTGACGCACATCACTCGCCTTCACCAAACGAGCTTTCACAATACCCATCAACTGCTTTTTCGTCAAAAATTCCTCCGCATATTTCCCCGCCGGCACCGAAGCAGGATCCCCGATCGCAATCACGCGCGCCTTCGCTAGTTCCGTTGTAATATCCCCATTCGGAACACTCTTGCTCGGCATCACAGCCACCAGCGTATTCGAAGCAATTTCCGCTTTATCATCAATCAACTTTTTCTTCATCAACTTATCCGCATCCGCAGCGCTTGCGAGCACAACACCATCAACCGGCGCCCGATTTTCCACACGCTCGCGGATTTGCCCTGAACCAGCGAAGTCGAATTCCAATGTCACATTGTCGTGCTCACCCTCATACAAAGGTTTCACGTCATCCATCACATCTTTCAAACTCGCCGCCACAGAAATATGTATCGATTGCGGTTCCTGCTCGCCACATCCTGTCAAAACCAATAATACCCCAACGAAAAGCAACCCACTTTTTATCCACATTTTCACCTTGCTTGCCCCCTATTTCAGTCTACTCCTATTGTACGGAATTTCCTAAAAAAAAGACAGCGAAATAGTTCCACTGCCTTCCATTTCAAATCAGGTTGTTATAGTCGGTTTGCGTAAATAAACAGCCCAAACCGTCACAAGACAAACGAGTGCAAACACGCCGAGCAAAATAAATCCAAGCGTATAAGAACCTGTATTTTGTTTAATAATACCTAACAGAAGCGGCGGGAAAAATCCACCAAGTCCACCGGCAGCCCCAACAAACCCGGTCACAGCACCCGTATTCCCTTTGGAAACCATCGGCACCATTTTGAAAATAATCCCGTTTCCAAGACCTACAATAAGCGCGGTGATGAAAATAAGTGTTGTAAAGACGCCATATTGCGTCAGTGAAAAAGCAATCAAGAACGCGGCCACAGCAATCATCGCAAAACCAGTCGTCAACAGTTTCGTCGGATTTAGTTTATCCGCTAAAATCCCACCAACAGGACGCATAAATGTCGCGGTCGCTGCAAATCCAGCAGAGAATAACCCAGCGTTCACCGCCCCAATCGAGAACTGATCGCCCATAAATGCCGGTAAATAGTTACTCAGCGCTACAAACGAGCCAAACGTCAGGAAATAGAACAAAGATAAATACCACGTGTTCTTATCCTTCACAACCGACAGCGACTGCTTCAACGTTTTCTTTTCCGTCGACAACTTCATTTCTTTCGCAAAAATCGCAAAGATAGCGACAATAATCACAATCGCAATCATCAAAGAATAATAAATCCAATCAAATCCCCAGTTCGCATTAATACGCGGGATAATCAGTCCAGAAAGTGCATTCCCAATGTTCCCCATTCCAGCAATCCCCAAAATCAAGCCTTGTTTTTCAGCCGGAAAAAAGGTAGAAACGTAAGAAATCGCGATAGCAAAAGTCGTTCCAGCCATACCGATGAAAAACGCGCAGAGCATTAAGTATAAATAAGTGCTCGCAAACGGAATCAACGCCAACGGAATGAGCGTGAATAGCATCGTGATAATATATATTTTCTTACCACCATACCGATCACTTAAAATCCCCATTGGAATTCGCATAATAGAACCCAGAAGTACAGGCGTTGCAATAAGTAAACTTTTTTGTGAAGCAGACAGGCCAAATTCCGCGGCAATCTGATTAGAAACGGGCGATAAAGAAGCCCAGACCATAAATGAAATCGCCATCGCAACTGTAGCAATGGTGAGCGCGATATACGCGTCTTTTTTTGATGTATGTTGCATGTTTATTTCTCCCCTCGTATAGAGTTTGGTGCATAACCGGTGTAAATCGGCGGCAAGCGTTCGCATTGTTGGAGCTGTTCGAAATGTAATGAGTTACAGCCCCAATATGCATGAGAGCAAAGCGAGCATGTAATCTTTCCTAGCTGTTCGAATACAATGAGTTACAGCATCGCGAACAGGCGGTCCATAGTTCCACCAAACGGATGGAATACAAACGCTTTCGCTCGATTTGTGTTAAGCCAACTTTTCGTCCTACCCTTTAAATATGGTAAAGCAGTTATTTCTCAGCTTTTAGTTATGTCCCAATCTCATAAAATTCCTAGCGACGATAAATAATATAACTCCTCTTCAAATACGACAGCGGTACGCTCCATGCATGCACCAATCGCGTGTACGGAAATAGCGCAAAAATCAGAAACGCGCTAATAATATGCAGTTGGAAAAATACCGGCACGTTCGCCATCAGACTCGCATCTGGCTGGAAAATGAACAACTGCCTAAACCAAACCGCAATCGATTCGCGGTAATCAAAGCCAGGATTCGCCGGGTTCGCAAACAACGTACTCGCCATTCCAAGAAATAGCGTGAACAATAGCGTCACATTCACGATGATATCCATAATCGAACTCGTCATTCGCACGCGATCATTCGACAACCGCCGGAAAGTCAACAAAAACATCCCTGCAAACGCCATAATCCCAAAAATACTTCCAATTCCGACCGCGACGATATGATACATATGCTCGCTAATACCAATCGATGTCGTCCAACTTTTCGGAATAACTAAGCCGATAAAATGCCCACCGACAACGAAAATAATCCCGATATGGAATAAAATACTCCCAACCATCAATTGCTTTTTCTCAATCATTTCCGAAGACTTCGAGGTCACCGTAAAATGGTCGTAGCGGTAACGGAAAATATGACCGAACACGAAACTCGCCAAAACAAGATAGGGCAAAACAACCCATAAAAAATTATTCCACATGCTGCTTCTCCTCTCCTTGTTTCACGCAAACGCGCAATTCATTCCGCATTGCCTCAATCACAAACCGATATGGATTTCCCGCCTCTTCAAGCGCCTGAAGCAAATGATACGAACCGTCTTCAATCACGCCAATCAAAAGCTCAATACTATCACCAGAACGCTCATCCAGATACCAATCACCCGCATCAATAAACTCAAGCATCAGTGGCAGATAATCCGTCAACTCCGCATCATCCGGCAACAAACCGAACATCTCATACAGCACCTTCAACTTCGCCAACATCTGCCCGCGTTCCCGCGCATCCTCAAACTTATAAAACGTCATGTACAACGTCGTCTTTTTATTAAAATCAAACGTGTCCACATATGTTTCTGTAATCTCACCCAAAGTCAGCGCAGAAATTTCCTCCCAAAACGCTGTTATCAATGCCAGCGTTTTAGGATTTTCAAACGTTTCTAAAAGTAGAAACCGATCATTAATAAAGCGTTTTTCAGGATACGACAACACTGCCGAAATAGCGCCAAAAACAGCGCGTTTCTCGTCTAGCAAGGCATAATTAATCACGCCAAATCCCCCCATAAAAACTTTCTTCATACATATCCTGCGTGGATTTTGAAGGCTGCTGCGTACTATTTCCCATCGGCATCGGCGTATTCGTAACATCCGGCTTATTAATCTGATCCGCCAAACTACAACCACCACAAACGTCCTCCGAAAAACCAGATGAACCTTGCGCTTTATACGTATCGATGTAATCCTCTTTATGACTCGCCGGAATCACAAAACGATCCTCATATTTCGCAATCGCAAGCAGGCGATACATCTTCTTCACTTCTTGCTCCGTCATCCCGATTCGCGCCAATTTCTCCGCATCAAACTCCTTACCAGAGCTCACTGCACGCATATACATCCTCATCATCGCCATTTTTTGTAGCGACGTCTTAATCACATCCGTATTTCCCGCCGTCAGCAAACTCGCCAAATAATCAACAGGAATCCGCATTTCATCAATCGCCGGGAAAATCATATCCGGATTATTAATCGAATCTTTCCCTTCAAAATAGTTCATGATTGGCGAAAGTGGCGGCACGTACCAAACCATTGGCATCGTGCGGTATTCTGGATGCAGCGGGAACGCAATCTTGTATTCCTTCGCCATTTTGTAAACAGGAGAATTCTGCGCTGCCTTAATCCAATCTTCTTTAATACCGTCTTTGCGCGCCTGCTCAATCACCGCTGGATCATTCGGATCAAGGAACAAGTCAAGCTGTTTTTGATACAACTCCTTCTCGTCCTCTACAGAAGCCGCTTCTTTCACGCCATCCGCATCGTACAGCATGACGCCAAGATAGCGAATCCGACCTGTACACGTCTCCGAACAAACCGTTGGCAAACCAGCCTCGATACGCGGGAAACAGAACGTGCATTTCTCCGCCTTATTCGTTTTCCAGTTGAAATATACTTTTTTATACGGACAACCAGTCATGCAATAGCGCCAGCCACGACACGCTTCCTGGTCAACCAAAACAATTCCGTCTTCATCGCGTTTATACATCGCGCCACTCGGACACGACGCCACGCAAGAAGGATTCAAACAATGCTCGCACAAACGCGGCAAATACATCATAAACGCTGTCTCAAAATTGGTTTTTATCTCCGTTTCGATGTTTTTCATGTTCGGATCAAGCGGCATCGTGGTTGGTGCTCCCGCCAAATCATCCTCCCAGTTTGGGCCCCATTCGATTTCCATGTTCTTGCCTGTAATCACGGATTTTGGACGCGCCACCGGTTGGTTTTTCTTCTCTTTCGGCGTGAAAAGTGTATCGTAATTGTACGTCCACGGCTCATAATAATCCTTTAATTCCGGCATATCTGGATTGTAGAAAATTTTCCCAAGCATAACTTTATTCCACTTCGAACCAGCCGCAAGCTCCAATTTCCCTTTTTTCAGTTTCCAGCCGCCTTTGTAGCGTTCTTGGTCTTCCCATTGTTTCGGATAACCGATACCGGGCTTCGTTTCGACATTATTAAACCAGATATACTCGGCACCAGGGCGGTTTGTCCACGTATTTTTACACGTCACACTACACGTATGGCAGCCGATGCATTTATCTAGATTCATTACCATTCCTACTTGTGCTTTAATCTTCAAGCCAATTCACCTCGTTCAGTTTCCGGACAGCAACATAGAGATCCCGCTGATTTCCAATTGGTCCATAATAGTTAAAACCGTAGCTAAGTTGTGCATATCCACCAACCATTTGTGTTGGTTTCACGTGGATTTTCGTCGGCGCATTGTGACTACCGCCTCGCGTTCCTGTAATCGAAGTGCCTGGAACGTTGATATGACGGTCTTGCGCGTGATACATGTACATCGTTCCTTTAGGCATTCTGTGACTAACAACCGCACGCGCCGTTACCACACCATTTCGGTTATAAACTTCGAGCCAGTCATTGTCTTTAATTTTGCCAGCTTCTGCGTCTTCATGGTTGATCCACACGTTCGGGCCACCACGGAAAAGCGTCAACATATGCTGATTATCTTGGTACATACTGTGAATATTCCACTTACCGTGCGGCGTCAAATAGCGCAACACAATCGTATCCGGCGTCTCCACAATCTCCTTATCACGTGGTGCAAAAACTTGCGGTGGCAATGTCGGCTTATACACCGGCAACGCTTCCCCATATTGTAAAAACATCTCGTGATCAATATAAAAATGTTGTCTCCCAGTCAGCGTCCGGAATGGCACCAAATGCTCAATGTTCGTCGTAAATGGCGAATAACGCTTGCCATCCGTATTCGAACCCGTAAATACTGGCGTCGGAATCACTTCACGCGGTTGCGCCGTAATGCTTTGGAATGTAATCCGCTCCGCCTCGCGTGGCTTCGCTAAATGACTAAGCTCCATTCCCGTCGCGTCCTCCGCCACTTCCCAAGCCCGAACCGCAACCTTCCCGTTCGTCGCACTAGAAATATGCAGAATCGCATTCGCCGCCTGCCGTTCCGACTCCATAATTGGCATCCCGTTCTTAATCGAGTCATCCTCATAAACCCCGTTGATGCCTTTCATTTCCTCATATTCCTCCGCGACCGAGAACTGCGTCCCATGCGCGCCAACCTTGCCCGTTCCCACATTTGGACCAAGCGTAATAAATTTATCGTAAATCTGCGTATAATCACGCTCTACAAATTGGAAATGCGGCATCGTCTTACCTGGAATCGCCTCAACCTCGCCTTTTTTCCAATCCTTAATCTCACCATAAGGCTGCGAAATCTCCATCTGCGAATCATGGTTCAGCGGCAACATAATCACATCCCGCTGCACCTCATGCAAGTGATCCTTCGCCATCTCAGAAAACGTCTGACTCAAATCCTTGAAAATATTCCAATCCGATTTCGACTCCCAAAGCGGGCTAATCGCCGGGTTAAATGGATGCACAAAAGGATGCATATCCGTACTCGAAATATCCGTCTTCTCATACCACGTCGCAGCAGGAAGCACCACATCCGAATAAATTGGCGTCGCCGTCATCCGGAAATCAAGCGTCACCATCAAGTCCAGTTTTCCTTCCGTTTCCTCATCACGCCACACCATTTCCTCCGGCTTGAACTCATCATTTGGCGTCGACAACAAATTATTCGTCGTTCCAAACAAATGCTTCATAAAGTACTCCTGCCCTTTTCCACTAGAAGAAACAAGGTTCGAGCGCCATACAAAAAGACCACGCGGGAAGTTCACAGGATTATCCGGATCTTCCACCGCAAACTGCAATTTCTCCGATTTCAAATCCTCGACAATACCCGACACGATTTCCGCATCCGATTTGTCCTTATTTTCAGCCGCGAACAGCAAACTATTCTTGTTAAACTGCGGATACGAAGGCAACCAACCAAGTCTCGCCGCCAACACATTGTAATCCGCCGGGTGTTTATAGCTCGTTTTTTGCGCCAGTGGAGACTTCAAAGCATCCGTGTCCATCTCCTCATAACGCCACTGATCCGTCGCAAAATACCAGAAACTCGTCGCGTTCTGCTGTCTCACCGCGCCCTGCCAATCCTTCGCAAAAGCCACTGTTTGCCAGCCCTCAATCGGACGACATTTCTCCTGACCAACATAATGCGCCCAGCCTCCGCCATTCACGCCTTGCGATGCCGTCAAAATAACCAAGTTCAAGATCGAGCGGTAAATCGTGTCACTATTAAACCAGTGATTAATTCCCGCGCCCATGATGATCATCGAACGACCACCCGTATCAATCGCATTCTGCGCAAACTCACGCGCAATCTGCGTCACAATATCCGCCTTCACACCCGTAATCGGTTCCTGCCAAGCCGGCGTATACAAGCTTTCCGCATCATCCAATCCACGCGCCGCCATCGTGTCCCCATCATGCCGCGCCACACCATACTGACTCAACATCACATCATAAACCGTCGCAACTAAGCGCTTCGAACCATCCGCCAGCGTAATTTCCCGAACCGGCAATTCCCGTTCAAAAATCCCATTCCCCGTATTATCAAAATAAGGAAACGCAACCGTATCGATCCGATCCAAGCCAACCGTCATCGCAGGCGCAATCACAGAACCATCCTCACGTGCAAGCGACAAGTTCCACTTCACGCCCTCTTCCCAGCGCTGACCCATCGTCCCATTCGGAACCACAATCTCGCCCGTCGTCTCATCAATCAAACACGTTTTCCAATCCGCATTAGCCGCCTTCTCAAGCCCCGCATGCAAATCGTCCTCACGCAAGAAACGACCCGGCGTCAAGCCCTTATCCGTCTGATCAAGCAACAGCAAAAACGGCAAATCCGTAAACTGTTTCGCATAATCAATAAACTGCGATTCCGCGCGTTCCACATAAAACTCCTTCAAAATAACATGCGTCATCGCTTGCGCAAGAGCAGCATCCGTCCCAGGATTCGGCGCCAACCAATTATCCGCAAACTTCACGTTCTCCGCATAATCCGGCGCAACCGCAACAACCTTCGTCCCCTTATAACGAACTTCCGTCATAAAATGCGCATCCGGCGTCCGAGTCAGCGGCACATTCGAGCCCCACATCATAATGTAACCCGCATTATACCAGTCACTCGATTCCGGCACGTCCGTCTGCTCACCCCAAATTTGCGGAGAAGCAGGCGGTAAATCCGCATACCAATCATAAAAACTCAACATTTCACCACCGAGCAGCGTCAAAAACCGCGACCCAGCCGCATAACTAATCATCGACATCGCAGGAATCGGCGTAAACCCAGCCAAGCGATCCGGTCCATATTTCTTAATCGTATAAATAAGCATCGCCGCAACCATATAATACGCTTCCTGCCAAGTCACACGAATCTGTCCACCCTTACCACGCGCACTCTTGTAACTATCCGCCTTCTCAGGATCTTCCACAATACTCGCCCAAGCCTTAATCGGGTCCCCGTACTGCTTCAACGCATTTTGCCATAAACGCCACAATTTCCCGCGCACATACGGATATTTCACACGTAACGGACTATACTCATACCACGAAAAACTCGCGCCACGCGGACAGCCACGGGGTTCAAATTCCGGCATGTCCGGCCCACAACTCGGGTAATCCGTCGCCTGATTTTCCCACGTAATAATCCCGTTCTTCACGAAAACCTGCCAACTACACGAACCCGTACAATTGACACCATGCGTCGTGCGAACCACTTTATCATGACTCCAACGATCCCGATACATCTTCTCCCAAGCCCGGCTTTTCTCCTCCATCACCGTCCAGTTACCATTAAATTTCTCCGTCCGTTTAAAGAACCGCAAACCTTTTTTCCTCACTATGTACCACCTCATTTTTGTTATTATATTCACAAAGAAAAACAGTAAAATTCCTATCTAATCCGATAGTACAACTTCTCCCATTTCCGCGCATCGGGAGAATCCCTATATTTTCGCGACTAATATTCTTTGACAATGCATGATTCGCATAACATAATAGAGAAGGAATACATAAAAAATCAATCCGCAGACCATTATCCAGGTTTTCATTCTGTCCCACCAAACTTCAAGCGCGCCGACAAGGGTTTAGTTCCTAGGCAAAAGCGAGTACCGAAGCGGAATGTGCGATTTGCACTCGAGCATCGGAACAGAGTTTTTAACGACGGAAATGAGCCCTTGTCGGCGCGCTTGATCGGAGGTTCAACAATTATGCTAACACCAGTCCTACACTCACTTATCATCGCGTTTGCATCCACACTTCTCGCGTTCCTCACCATGCTCCCACTCAGCTACTACTTCGCGAACCGCAAATCACGATTTCAACTCATCATTGAGATCATCATCCTGCTACCACTCGTTTTACCGCCAACCGTTGTAGGCCTGATTCTACTCAATCTGTTCGGAAAAAACGATCTTCTCGGCGCCTTTTTATGGAATAACTTCAACTATAGCTTCATCTTCACGCTCGCCGGTGCCGTTATCGCAACAACGATCATCATTTTACCAATTATGTACCAAGGCCTAAAAAGCGCGTTTCTCTCCATCGATCACGACCTCGTCTGGGCCGCACAAACCCTGTCAGCCAACGCCAGAACTATCTTTTTAAAAATTATCCTACCAAACTGCTGGCAACCAATTTTAGCAGGGATTTTACTTAGTTTTTGCCGGGCGATGGGTGAATTCGGAGCAAGCCTGATGGTCGCTGGTTACATCGAAGGAAAAACCAACACCATTGCCTCCAGTATTTACTTCATGGTTCAACAAGGCGACATGCGCACCGCCATTTATCTTGGACTCATCAACGTCATCATCGGCATTTTCGCGCTAATGATCATCCACATCCTGACCGTCCGCCAAACCAACTTAACGAGAGGAATGTAACCCATGGCACTACGCTTAAAATTCAAAAAGAAACTACCCTTTCACGACCTTGATATCAACTACGATTTCGTCGCGCCAATCACCGCCATTATGGGCGCTAGCGGCTCCGGCAAATCTACCCTATTTCAATGCATCAGCGGCCTCAAAAAAATCGACGAAGGCATCATCGAATTTGGCAACACCGCTTGGGACGATACATATAGTGATATCACCGTTCCAACCGCTGCTCGCAAAGTCGGCTACCTCTTCCAAAATCTAGCCCTCTTTCCAAATATGAACGTCTTTCAAAACATCGCATTCGGCCTAACCGTCAACAAAAAAAATCGCGCCGAAATCGAGCAACAAGTCCGCAAAATAAGCGATTACTTACAGATTTCCCATCTCCTTTTTTCCTCCGTTCAGAAATTATCCGGCGGTGAAAAACAACGCGTAGCCATGGCTCGTGCGATGATTATCAATCCGAACCTACTACTTTTAGACGAACCATTTAATGGTCTTGACGAAGATACGCGCAACATCTGTATCGAACTCGTTGGCCAAATGGCGCGCGATTTCGACATTCCTGTCATCTTTGTCACCCATTACCACCAAGAAGCCGCCTCCCTCACAGGCGAAATTTTAAAAATAAAGGATGGTCGCCTTGTCAAAAACTAAATCAATCGCAGGCATCATACTTGCAGGTGGAAATTCCCGACGTTTCGGCGAAGATAAAGCGCTGTACAAAGAAACACCCAACGCGCCAACATGGGTAGAACAAACCGCCGACAAAACGCGCTCACTCGTCGATCACGTCTTCATCGTCACGAATCAGCGCCTATTCCCAAGCATCCAAGCGCTATTCCACGACGATACAACAACCGTCCTAACCGACCAAGAACCGTTCGTCGACAAAGGACCACTCGGCGGCATTCACGCAGTCATGAACGCCAGCAATTACGATCACTACCTACTCTCACCAACCGACACACCACACATAACGACCGCCATTTTCGCCGAGCTCATCCATCAGGGAAATGCCTATGCCGCAACCGAGACCGC
This sequence comes from Listeria sp. SHR_NRA_18, assembly GCF_003856515.1. NCBI lineage: Bacteria > Bacillati > Bacillota > Bacilli > Caryophanales > Listeriaceae > Listeria > Listeria sp. SHR_NRA_18. Next base: position 177,560 of record NZ_QPKR01000005.1, on the reverse strand, counting down.
GCAACACTACCTAACAGCCTGCATCCCTCCTTGCAAAAACGAAATCGAGGCCATGTTACGCGCAGATAACCTTCGCATTCGGCAATTATTACAAACCATCGGCACACAAAAACACCTTTTTCCAAGCGACATCCCATTCCAAAATAGAAACTACAAATAATCATTCTTCTGGAGGTACCACATGCGTTTCCTATCCCTGCTCTGGCAATTCACCTGGACACAAATACTCTGTTGCATCTTCCCAGCCATCATTTTTCTCTCGCTCGCCTTTTCCAAATACATCGATATTCCCTTCATTCCAAGGTACGATTTACTACTTATCATCTGCATCATCGCCCAACTACTTCTGATCAAATTCGGCCTCGAAACGTGGGACGAACTCAAAGTCATCATGCTTTTTCACGTCATCGGTCTCGTCCTTGAAATCTACAAAATCCAGATGGGGTCCTGGGCCTATCCAGAAGACGCTTACACAAAAATTTTCGGCGTCCCACTCTACAGCGGCTTCATGTACTCAAGCGTCGCCAGCTACATTTGCCAAGCCTGGAAACGCTTCGATCTCACCGTCAAAAATTGGCCCAAAAGCAGCTACGTCATCATCCTTTGCGCCGCGATTTACCTCAACTTTTTCACCCATCATTACATCTGGGACTTGCGCTACATACTCATTATCGCCGTCCTAATTCTGTTCCTGCGCACCGTCGTATCCTTCACAGTCGGCGACAAACGCCTGAGGATGCCACTATCCCTGTCCTTCCTGCTCATCGCATTCTTCATCTGGGTCGCAGAAAACATCGCCAGCTTCTTCGGCGCCTGGTACTACCCTGACCAAGAAGTCACCTGGCGACTCGTCGGCTTCGGCAAAATCACCAGCTGGTACCTGCTTATCATCATCAGTATCATGATTATCGCCGAACTGAAATTCCTCAAAAAAGACCGCGAAAACCCACCGATTCACGATTGATTCGGTGGGTTTTCTCACATACTATTTATCTTTTCTTCGTTCACGGATATACTTATTACAATAAAAATAGACCATAAAAACAGCGATAAAAATAAGAATGCGATACATATCCGAAAAACCGTAATCCGGAATAAAAATCAAGCAACCAATAATCCCCGCAACTATACATCCCAAAATATTAAGCCGAACTTGCCTAGACATACACAAGCTCCTCGCCTTTGATTCGCTTATCATAAGGAACCAACTCCAAATCTATCCCCTTTTGCGCTTTCAGTTTCAAAAACGCCTCCAAATCAAGCGGACCATAAGGCTTCTCCCACTCCAAATCAAAAATCCAATACTGCGGATTCCGATGCTTCAAATGACGCGCGCCGACTTCCTCCGTGTCCTCCGACTTAGCAATCAAATACGCCTCGTCCCAATCCAATGCCACGATATTCCCAATTGTTTCTTCCGTATCATCCACAGCAACCGTGAACACATTATCCATTGCCCCATCAGGATATTTCCGCACAAAATCATGCTCCATCGTGTTAATCGCCACAATTTGATACTTATCATTCACAGCAATTTCATAATCACCAGCCCCCGAACAACCAGCCAGCGCCAATATACTCAAACTACCAATCCATTTCTTTATCATCTAAATTCACTCTTTTCTGCCATTTCCCTATGTAAAACTATCCCAATCCACCTTATCATAAAAAAACAGCGAAGACCAAAAATCTGATCTCCGCCACTATCCCTATCCTCTTTTCCACTTCAACCAACTATACGAATCCATAATCTGCAAGAAACGAACCAACCTCGACAAACTCATGCCATCTTCGTTCCCAAACGTCCGTGAAAACCGTTCCTCCATCTCTGGAATCGATGTCTCCCCGTCCATTTGCGAAAGGATAAAATAACCATGTTCATCGAGCTTAATACGCCGTTCCGTAGGCTGTTTCAAAAGCTTCGTCGCCACGCGCTCCAACCAAGCCGAACGCGGCACAATCAAGTACTTCTCCTGCTCCGCCACTTCCAAAAACAGATCATCCTTCAAAACTGGAATTTCTTCCAACATATTTCGCCGTTCTTTTTTTCGCATAGAATCAATCCCTCCTTATGTCCAACCATTTCAAAGCGACAAATGATTAGATGCTAGGCAAAGGCGAGTACCAGCGCGCGCACGAGCACTGGAACGGAGCCTTTAACGACGCAGACGAGTCTTTGTCGCTACGCTTTTTGCTTACGTGGTACTGTTGAGAAATACAGCAATGTACACACAATCAAGAATACCAAAAACGGTAACCATTGATTCGAAAGCAAGTACTCTGTCGGGATAATATTCGGGTTAATCGAAATCGCAAACGCGATAATCACGCCTAGAAGGGATTCTCCAGCAATTAAACCGGACGCAAACAACGTTCCACGCTCAATTCGTTCCGCTTTTTCCTTGTCCTTTTTCAACTTGATTACTTGGTTCACGATCAAACGCACAAATCCACCGAACATAACCGTCGCACTGATGTTTAGCGGCAAGTATAGGCCTACTGCGAAAACAAGCGAGTTCATGCCTAGGAATTCGATCACGACCGCAATCGAAACCCCGATAAAGATTAACGTCCACGGCAAATTACCATTCAAAATACCTTCTGCCAGGATTTTCATCAACGCCGCTTTTGGAGCTGGCAATGCTTCAGAACCCATACCGTACGCGTTATCAAGCAACGTCAAAATGTAACCCATCACAAGACCACTGGCAATAACACCAATCATCATCGCGACCTGTTGCTTCCAAGGCGTCCCACCAACGAGATACCCGGTTTTCAAATCTTGTGAAATATCGCCCGCAACCGCAAGCGCCGTACAAACAATCGCTGCAACCGTCAATGTTAAAACAATACCTTCTGTACCGCTGTAACCGAACGATTTATAAGCAATCGCCACAATCAGAAGTGTCGCAATCGTCATCCCCGAAACTGGCGAAGAAGAACTACCAACAATCCCAACAATCCGGGATGCCACGGTAACGAATAAGAATCCGAAAATCGCAATCGCCAAAGCGCCGATAATCCCAACATTCGTAAATGGATCAAACGCAATGATAACAATCAAAACCGTAATCCCAATCAAAACCCATTTCATCGGAATATCTTTATCCGTACGCTCAATTTCAAGCATTTTCTGACCTTTATTTTTATTCAGACCAACCATCGTACTGCGAAGCGTCTGCACAATCGCCGGCATCGTTTTTGCAAGTGTAATCAAACCACCCGCAGCAACCGCACCCGCGCCAATATAGCGAATGTAGTTATCCCAAATCATGCTCGCATCTAACGTTTTCAAAGCTTCTGACGCTGGGAAAATCACATCCGAACTACCCGCACCGAAAAACGCGATCGATGGGATCAATACAAGCGACGCCATCAAACCACCCGCCACCATCTGACCTGCAATCTTTGGCCCAATAATGAACCCAACGCCGAGCAGCGCCGGATAAATTTGCGTCCCAATAAACGCATTTTGGAAATTATAAATCCCCGTCTGCACGTCGCTTCGGAACACCTTGAATCCATCTGTAAGAACTTTCACAAGAGCCCCAACCCCGAAACCAAATACGACGAGTTTCGCTTGCGCCCCGCCACCTTTTTCACCCGTTTTCAGAACTTCCGCACAGGCCGTTCCTTCTGGATATGGCAACGTTTCGTGTTCATTAACAATCAGCATTCTTCTAAGCGGCACCATCATGAATACGCCTAGGAATCCCCCCGTTAATACGATGAACACCAACATAATTTGGTTGATATCCACGCCAAGCATAAAGAGCGCCGGAATCGTAAATACTGCACCCGCTCCGAGCGCTTCCCCAGCTGTCGTCATCGTTTGTACAATATTATTTTCTAAAATTGAATCCCGCCTAAAAATACCACGCAAAATTCCCATCGAAATAACTGCCGCTGGAATTGACGCCGATACAGTCAAACCTACTTTGAGCCCCAAGTAAGCATTTGCCGCACCAAATAAAATAGCGAGAATAATACCAAGAACAATAGAAGTTACTGTCAATTCTGGCAATGACTTGGAAGCAGGTATGTAAGGCTGAAATTTCTTGCTACCCATTTTATCACTCATTTTGTAACGTCTCCTTTTTATGTTTTGTATAATCTTTGTTCCTTTAAAGCAAAGATTCAGTATCTATTTTACCGCTACCTCTCTATTTTCGCAATGGATATCTGGAAGAAAAAACAAGAATGTACATTCATTGCTTGAGTAATGATGCAGAGTTATGTTATAATTAGGGCAAATAAAAAGAGAGCCGTGGTGGTACACGACTCCCTAGTATAGAATGACGTAAGCCGCTTAAAAGACGGTGACTTTCGTTAGATGTTCAAGAACCCACCTAATCTCTGGTCAGAGTGTAGTAGATGGGTTTTTTTATTTGTCGTCCTTCATCGCTTGCACAATTACGATAACTAGCTTGAGAAAGGATAAAATAAACATTCCAAACCCAAGCGCCATCATAATCGATTCCGCAACTGACATCAGGCATTTCCTTTCTCCAGATTTGATAGCCTACATACATAAGCATCACTCCCTTCAATCAGAAAGCCACCATCCTTTACTGATGTAGCCTATAATCCAAATAAATCGGCGACAAGCGTTCGCATTCCGAAGTTTTGGCGAACTTCCGGTTCTCATGTACAGTCGTACACTCCGCTTCCGGCTTTCACCAAAACTTCAGAATACAAACGCTTTCGCTCGATTTGTTTAAAGCACTAGATCTCCTAGCACTACAAAAACGGCGAATCCACGATCCGATTCGCCGCCTTACTTATAGTAATCCCAGTCTTTGCAATCCTTTCAAAACCCCGTCATTATCCACGGAATCCGTCACGAAATCCGCAATCGCCTTCACTTCATCACGACCATTTTCCATCGCGACTCCCGTGCCGACTTCTTGCAACATTTCGATATCATTCAAACCGTCGCCAAACGCGTAAGCATCTTCAATTTTGAAATCCAAGCGCTTCAACATTTCGCGAATTCCCACTGCTTTTGACCCATTCGCCGGTGCCACGTCCATCGATACGTCATGCCAGCGTAAGAAGCCATATTCAGGAAAATTCTCCTTATAAAAAGCATCATGACTCTCGTCCGCAAACAATAAGCATTGATACAACGTCCGACCTTTGTAAAACTCGGCATCAAGCTCCGGATACCCTTCTTTAAGCGAGTTCATTCCCTCGTGCACCTTATGATGATCCGGAATATTCGTCCGCAACGTCTCCTCATTCATGAACACAAGCGGATGATCCAAATTCTCCGTAATCTCAATCAAACGCTCCATTGACGCCTGCGGTAGCGGATTATCAAACACCATCTCCCCCTCAAACACAACATATTGTCCATTGAAACTCACGTATGAATTAATATTCAATTCCTCACATATATCTTTCAGTAAAAAAGGCGCCCGTCCAGAAGCAATCGCCACATAAACACCCTTATCCTGCAAGTCTTTCACTGCTTTTCTCGCTGAATCTGGAATCTCCTTGTTGTCATTTACCAACGTACCATCTACATCAAAAAACACAATTTTCTTCATCGCTCAAATCTCCTCAGACCAAATTTGCGGGAAAAAATGCACCCATTACTACTCACCACTAAGTATACCAAAAAAAGTGCGCTAGCGGGCAGAAACTATATCTAAAACACGATTTTCTAGCTTTCTATGACTTTTTCGAGCTATTTAAGTATATTGTAGTAGCATTTATCGTTTTTTATGGTATATTAGAACTCAAGGATAAAAGTTCGGATCTTGTTTTTACAAAGAAGTGACTCGTTGAACCTACCGCGAATTGAAATCATTATCTGCCCATTTTGTTTAAAATGCGTAGAATAATGGTATTCAATTGGAGTAGGCGAAAAAAACGCAGAATGTCATGCTATATTCTAAAATCGTAGCCAACCTTTAGACGCACGGCTACCATTGTTTCTTTTTGCCTTTTTAACTGGGTCATCCCTCTTTATCCATGAAACCGTATGTAAATAGATTGCAAATGAGGAGCAATGCTATTTTTACAATGAATAATAACGAAACATAAAGGAGAGAAAAAAATGATTTTTAAAGTTTACTATCAAGCAACAAAAACCGAAACACCTGTCAGAGAAAAGACACAATCCATCTATGTGGAAGCAGGTAGCGTGCCAGAAGTGCGCGTTATTCTAAAAGACCAACCCTTCCATATCGAGCTAGTAGAACAATTGAGCGAGGCGCACCTACAATATGAAAAACAAAATGAAGATTTCCAACTGTGGGGGCAGTAATCCGCTATGAAATTTGTAAAAAATAATGAAACAGCTGTTTTCGCACTCGGTGGTCTAGGCGAAATCGGAAAAAACACTTACGGCGTGCAATTTCAGGACGAAATAATCCTCATCGATGCTGGTATCAAGTTCCCAGAGGACGAACTACTCGGCATTGATTACGTTATTCCTGATTACACATACCTCATCAAAAACAAAGAAAAAATTAAAGGCTTGTTTATCACGCATGGTCACGAAGATCATATCGGTGGCGTTCCTTACTTGCTTCGCGAACTAAATATCCCCGTCTACGCTGGGAAACTCGCGGCAGCACTTATCCGCAACAAACTGGAAGAACACGGTCTACTGCGCCAAACGAAAATTTACGAGTTTGAAGAAGAAGATGTTTTCAAATTCCGCAAAACAAGTATTTCGTTCTTCGCAACGACGCATAGTATTCCAGACTCTTACGGCATCGTTGTCAAAACCCCATCAGGAAACATCGTGCACACAGGCGATTTCAAATTCGATTTCACACCTGTTGGCGAACCTGCGAACTTAACAAAAATGGCGGAAATCGGCAAAGAAGGCGTGCTATGTCTCCTTTCAGATTCCACGAACGCGGAAGTTCCTAATTTTACAATGAGTGAGCGCATCGTTGGGGAAAGTATCAAAAATATTTTCCGTGATGTCGATGGTCGGATTATTTTCGCGACGTTCGCATCCAACATTTATCGCTTGCAACAAGTCGTAGAATCATCCGTCGCAACTGGTCGTAAAATTGCGGTGTTCGGTCGTAGTATGGACTCTGCCATCACGATTGGTATTGAGCTCGGCTACATTCAAGCGCCAAAAGATACGTTTATCGAATGGGGTCAATTGAACAAACTACCCGCGAACGAAGTCACCATTCTTTGTACCGGTAGTCAAGGAGAACCGATGGCCGCACTTTCGCGTATCGCGAATGGTACCCATCGTCAAATCCAAATTCAGCCCGGTGATACAGTGGTCTTCTCCTCTTCACCAATTCCAGGAAATACGATCAGTGTTAACCGCACGATCAACCTACTTTTCCAAGCTGGTGCAGAAGTAGTTCATGGTAAAGTCAACAATATCCACACATCTGGTCACGGTGGCCAGCAAGAACAAAAACTAATGCTTCGTCTTATGAAGCCAAAATATTTCATGCCGATTCATGGTGAGTTCCGCATGCAAAAGATGCACGCTCAATCTGCGTTCTATTGCGGCGTACCTCATGAAAACAGCTTCATCATGGAAAACGGAGATGTGTTAGCCCTAACCGCTGATTCCGCGCATGTTGCAGGTAAAATCCAAGCAGCAAACGTGTATATCGACGGTAGCGGAATTGGCGACATCGGTAATATCGTATTGCGCGATCGCCGTGTCCTTTCCGAAGAAGGCTTAGTGATTGTCGTTGTATCGATCAGCGCGTCGAAAAATAAAGTCATGGCTGGTCCAGATATCATTTCACGCGGTTTCATCTACATGCGCGAATCTGGCAACCTGATTAATGAAGCGCAAGGCTTGTTACGCCGCCATCTCAACAAAGTGATGGATAGCAAAACAACGCAGTGGTCTGAGATTAAAAACGAGGTTACCGACACGTTACAACCATTCTTATATGAAAAAACAAAACGCCGTCCGATGATTTTACCGATCATTATGGAAGTGTAGTATAGAAAAAGGCTCCTATCAGAAATGACTGATCGGAGCCTTTTTGCGTGATTAAGCTTTGCGTCTTATATAGTATAGACCAACGCCAACTAGCACTAATCCGCCTAGCACAACGCCTGTTTGATCTTCATCACCCGTTTGTGGCAAGTTTGTATTTTCCACAGGTGTCACCACTGAATCCGCATCACCATTTACAGGAGGATTCACTGGTTCTGGCGTCACGGTGCCGCCATTTCCATTATCTGTATCCGGGGTATCCGGTGTTTCTGTACCACCGCCATTATTATCCCCAGGAATCTCTTCGCCGCCACCATTATCAATCGGATCAGCAGCCATAACTGCTACCGTAAATACCTTGCTGTAACCGTCTGCATCCGTTATCGTGACACCGAATGTTTCTCCTTCTTTCAAGTTTTCACCGCTCATATCGATTTCAAAATTGCCGTCTGCGTCCGCGACAACTGGCGCTACTTTCGCCTTCACTGCCAACGTATCTAGCGTCACAGTTGCACCTGGAATAGTTTTACCTTTAAACACAGCATCTTTTTCTTTATACGATACAAAAGTCGTGCTATCCGTGATGGCTTGAATCGCCGCATCTTCTTTTTCCTTCGCTATTTCGGCTTCTGTTTTGAATACCTTACGACCAAGTTCTGGCGTCACCAATTTGCTTTGCGACTGAATATAGTTGATGAATGTGTCTGTGTCTGGATCGATGACATCGACTTGCTTCCCTTTCGTAAACGCGGAGAAAGAATCGCCGCCACCAAATAGGAAATCGTTAATAACAACGCGGTAAGTCGCTGCTGGATCTAGTTTCGTGCCATCTTCCTTCATCACATCAACGACACGCTTTTCGCCCGCATCATTTTTTGTGTACGTGTATTTTAAACCAGAAACTTGTAAAAAGTACTTTTCAGATTCGTCGTATTGCTGATTCAATGCTTCGATAATGTCCGCGCCAGAAAGCTCGACCACTTGCAAGATATTCCCAAAAGGTTGAACGGCTTGCGCTGCGCCCCATGTCACTGCGTAGGAACCGTTCGCTGCAGTTCCAACAAGGTCGGCACGAATTCCTCCATTGTTTGTCATCGCAAAATCGACAGCAATTCCTGCTTGTTTCGCCATTTCGCGCTGGCCATCTGTGATTAGATTTCCAAGTGGTGATTCGTTGTCCGCATTCGTATCACGCGTCAAAACAGCGCTATCCATTTGCCCTATTGGCTTACTGATGACAGGATTCACCAATGCATACGCTTCATCAATGACACTGCGAACTGCCGCATCTGGCGTCACATCTTGCAAATTATATTTAATTTCTGCATTCGGCGTTGTCTCAAAATCTTTCGTCGTTTTATTGAGGACACCCGTCACATTGGAATACGCTTTTCCGTTATTGTAACTTTGCACCAAACGCGTACTACCAACTTTCCCGTTCGTATATTGGTGATTATGACCCGCTAAAACAAGGTCCACGCTATTGTTTGGCGCAATTTGATTCACTTTATTAATCATGTCAACCGCCGCGCCAGAAACTGCGCCTTCCCCGTTCGTCGGATTTCCAGGAGTGAGCGCTGGAACGTGTGATAAAACAACGATTGCCTTCACGCCTTTTGCTTGGAGTTCCGCCGAGTATTTCGCGATAGTTTCCGCTTCGTCTAGGAAGTTGAAATTTTGAATATGATTGGCGAGTACGAGAGATGGGATTTCTGTCGTCACAACGCCGATAAAGCCGACATCCACGCCGCCCATATTTTTAATCTCGTAAGGTTTGAAACCATAAGGAATCGCACCATCAGACTTGTTCACCACGTTCGCAACGACAATCGACATATCGGATGCCTCATGATCGTAATTTTGCGTGATTTCATTAAAGTCCGTCGTATCTCCACCATCTAAAATTCGTTTATATTCCGCTAAGCCTTCGTCAAATTCATGATTTCCAAGCGTTCCAATTTCGAATTTCATCCGATTCAATACTTTGATCGTCGGTTCATCTTGCAATAATCCTGAAACGGCTGGGCTCGCGCCGACCATATCTCCCGCTTGCACGCGTATCGAATTACTTGCCGCGTTGTCCGCTAAACCATTCGCCGCTAAAAATGCCGCTTCTGAATTATTCAGATTTGTTGCCAAGTAATCGGCACCGCCAATTTTTCCGAGTGGTGAGCTAGAAGGCGTGTCCAATGCGCCGTGGAAATCATTGACTCCTAGTATTTGCACAGGCACAAGGTTCGGGTCCACCGCTGCCTCCGCCGAGTTGGCATTTCCACCGAGCGCTGTCGCCCCAATTCCAACCGTCAAACTTGCTGCTAACACAATCTTTAATCCCTTTTTGTACATTTTATTCACGTTTTAAATTCCTCCCTTTTTATATGTGCGGTAAAAAGTTATGTATGTAAATTAGCGATTCTACCACACTTGTAAGCGTTTTAGTCGTACTCCATCATTGTAACAAAAGCCACACCCCATTTCAATACAATTAAGATACCTTAACGAAACAGTAATATTATTTACCGTCCTCGTTAAGGTATCATGCTCTTATTTCAACTTAATTTTGAACGTTTTCACCTCATATGGCGTGACTGAAAAGGTCCATTCTCCTGTCTCCTCCTCACCAATTGGACGTTCCATCAAATCACATTCCTGCCATGATTTTATTTGGAAATCGCTCGTCATTATCACCTTACCCCGTCCGCCTGTATATTCATGCAACCGAACTATAATCGCATCGTCATCCTCCGCTTTTTTCAGAGCATCAATTTGAATTTGCTCATTATTTGACTGGAGTAACGAACGATTATCATGCGAACCAAGCGCAGCACGAAGCGGATTGTTAAGCGCCCAAGCCTCTTGTACCACGTCACCTTCCACAAAATCGCCTGCATGAGGTAGTAGGGAATACGTAAATACATGCTCGCCTTGATCTTGCGTCACATCTGGATACGTCGCCGATTTCAACAACGTCAAGCGCATCACATGATCTTTAATATCGTGTCCATATTTACAATTATTCAAAATACTGACACCATATCCCGTCTCACTTAAATCCGCCCATTGATGCCCCACAGTCTCAAAACGTGCATAATCCCAGCTCGTATTCCAATGCGTCGGACGCTTCACATTCCCGTATTGAATATCATACGTCGCTTCCGTCGCCATCACATCCACAGGGAACGCCACTTTTAAAAGTTGCTGCTTTTCATGCCAATCCAGCTCCGTTTCAAAATCAATCCGCGCACTGTCACGATAAAAATGAATATTTTGCGCAAGTCTCGAACGCCCGTACAACCACTCCATCCGTAGCGTCGTTTGCAGTTCGCCATTCTGAGTCACCGTCACACTTTCCAGTTGCGTCACCTCACGCATTTTTTCCTGATAATAAATATCAATATCCCACGCATCAAAATTCAGCGGTTTATCCTCAAAAACTTGCAACACATTACCGCGCTCACCTTTTGCAAGGACATCTCGTTCATTCGCCTTATCAAAAATCGCCGTGAATTGCCCGGCTTCATTCCAAGTGACGCGGTAACGATTCGTCTCCAAACCGCGATCATGAACTTGCGCCAATGGCTTCCCGTCAGACGGTTTCGTATCCACCTCATACGTCAGCGTCGCCGTCCCCATCGAAGGCAAGCCAGCCACAGCAACCAGCCAACTCCCCGCTAAATTCCGCTGCGCATCCAACCGTTTCCCATCCGCATCCTTCCAAATCACCGGCTCATCCGTCGCAATCGCGATCTCCGCCAAACGCGGTCGCTCCCAAATCGAACTATTCAGCAACGTCATCTTATTCGGCGCATCCTCGTCCATCGCGCTCATCTCGTCATACGCCATCAACGCCAAATTCTCCGCCTCATCATACTCCACGACACAATCCTCATACACCTCATGAATCGACGAACCCGGAATAATATCATGGAACTGATTCCGCAACACAATGCGCCAACTCTCCTGCAAAAGATCACTCGGATACGCCGCAAAATCTCCCGTCCGCACCGCCTGCAACACTTGGAACCATTCCGCATCCCGAAGCAACAACTCCAATTTCCGGTTCATTTTCTTGTTATGCGCCTGCGAAGTATACGTCCCGCGATGATATTCAAAATAAAGCTCGCCATTCCACGTATGCACGTACTCGTCCGTATTTTCCACCCGCTCATGCAACCGCTCAAAATAAGGTCCCGCCAGTCCCGTCTCCACTTTTGGCATACCTGGCATCCTGTCAAACCGCTCAATCATTTCCAACATCTCGCGCGTCGGACCACCGCCACCATCGCCATACCCGTACGAAACGAGCAACTCCTGATTCAGATTCTTGTCATTATAACTATCCCAAACACCCTTCACCGCACGCGCCGTAATGTTCCCATTGTACGTGTAATAATTATCATGCGCATTATCCGGCGTCGTAATAAAATGCGTCAAAATCTCCGAACCATCAATCCCGCGCCACCAAAACGTATCATGCGGCATCTTATTAAACTGATTCCAGCTGATTTTCGTCGTCATAAACGTCTCAATCCCTGACTTCTTCAAAATCTGCGGCAACGCCCAACTATACCCAAACACATCCGGCAACCATAAAAACTTGCTCTCCTTGCCAAACTCCTCCTTAAAGAACCGCGTCCCCTGCAAAATTTGGCGCACCAACGACTCACCAGACGGAATATTACAATCCGCTTCCAGCCACATTCCGCCGTCCGCTTCCCAACGCCCGTCCGCAACCCGCGCCTTAATCTTCGCATAAATATCCGGATAATCCTCCTTAATATACGCATACAACTGCGGCTGCGACTGCAAAAACTCATAATTCGGGTACTGCTCCATCAAACGCATCACCGTCGAAAAGGAGCGCGCCGACTTCTCGCGCGTATGCTTCAAACGCCATAACCACGCCACATCAATATGCGTATGCCCCACACACGTCACCGTCACATCAAAATTTTTCGGCATCGCATCAATTTTCGCATTCAGCACCCGTCCCGCCTCATACAACGACGCCAAATGCTCCGCGCCTCCGGGATTCGCCCAATCAATCACCCGAAAACTATGATCCAGCGCCTGCATCAAACCATAACGCTCCGTGCTGTTCTCCGCCAAATAATCAAGCGTTTGCAATGCCGCCAAAGCCGTATAATAAAGATCATCCACCGCAACATCCAAATACCCAATAAACGCCGCATTCAGTCGATGCTCCTGCGTCCTAACCTGACCGCCACCCTCAAGCCCAGACCAAAGCCTAAACGTCAACTCCACCCGCGTCCCCGCAAGCGCATCATCAAAAAACACTTCCTTATGATTCTGATCCACACCCTGATACGGCTCGCCATCGACAAACAACAACGATTCAAAACCAGCATTATTCCCATCGCCCGTCTTCCCAAAATCAAAAAATCCGAGAATCCGACAACCCTCCCGTTTCTCCGGCAACACAACATTCGCCCGCAACCAAACGTAACGATCCCGCCCACGCCAATCCGATCCCAGCGCAATCGTCTCCTTGAAATCCAGCCCAACCGGGTAACTCCCAATCGCACCATCCACATCTTCCAATATACCAAAATCCGAGATAAGCTCCGATTTCACATACCGATACGAATCAACCTCCGCATTCCGATTCTGCACCTTTTCCTTCGTCCAAAACATACCCTCACACCTTCCAGTTAGTTAAACGCTTTCATAATGGAAATATATCATAGAAACACAACGAGTCAACTAGACAAACTAAAGAAAAAGAAATTCGCGCTTCATCACGAATTCCCTTTCAAAACATCTACAAATCGCGCCGTAATCAACTGCGGTCTAGTAATCGCTCCACCAACTACAATCGCAAATACGCCAATATCCTGAACACGTTTCGCAATGTCCGGTGTCAGCACGTTCCCTTCCGCAATAATCCGCGCCACGCGAACCTCACGCACAATGTCACGCAAAAGCGCAAAGTCATCGTCTGCAATTTTTTTCCCCTTCGTCTCTTCCGTATAGCCAAATAAAGTCGGCGCCACAAAATCGAATCCTAATTTTTCCGCTGCGATCGCCTCAGCAAGCGTCGCGACATCCGCCATAAATAACTGATCCGGATACTTGCGTCTAATTTCGGGAAACAACTCCGCGATTACCGTTCCATCAGGCCGAACCCGACTCGTCCCGTCCATCGCGACAATCTCTGCTCCCGTCGCCACAATCTCGTCCACTTCTTGCATTGTCGGCGTGATAAACACAGGACACGCGCCATAATTCTTCTTATAAATCCCGATAACAGGCAAATCCACTTCCGCTTTGATCGCCTCAATGTCCACCGCCGAATTCGCCCGAATCCCGACCGCCCCGCCAACCTTCGCAGCAAGCGCCATTTTCGTCATAATATACGGACTATGTAACGGCTCATCCTCGAGCGCCTGGCACGAAACAATCAACCCTTGCGACATTTTTGAAACCTTTTCTTCCTCTTTCATGGCAAAATTCCTCCCAATTTATCATTAAATTCTAATTTGATTTATAGCCCTTGGAGTGATACCATTATGTTAGTGTTAATTTTAACAATAATGCAATACTTATACCACTTACAGAGACTACTTAAATAAATTAGACGTGTCAACACACACAGAAAGATAGGACTAAATATGGATACAATTCGCTTTCAACCCTTTGAGAAACAGCCATCCAGACTGATGCATCGACTCCAAATCTCCTTTGTTATCCTACTCGGCATTGCCTTCACATTAGGAGCCTTCGCCATTCACTATTATAACGGTATCCAGCAAACATTGAACAGCATTCACGTACCATTGTCTAAAGATAAAGCTTCCACTAGTACACTCACCGATGGCCACGCATTTTCCATTCTGATGATTGGGACTGATGCCCGTGCTGGCGAAACAAATGGTCGCTCCGATTCCATGATTCTCGCAACCATTAACAAAGAAAAGAATTCCGTGAAGATGCTCAGTATCCCACGTGATACGAAAGTAACCTACGATGACGGCAATATTGGCAAAATAAATGGTAGCTATTCTAAAGGTGGCGCAGAAGGTACTGTAGGCGCCGTGGAGAAGCTGATGAACGTTCCGATCGATTATTACGTTACGATCAATATGAAAGGCTTCAGCGACCTCGTATCAGCTGTAGGCGGTGTTCGCGTCACGAATGATATTAATCTAACCGAAGTCAACAAACGCTTTGTCAAAGGCAAGATTGACCTAAACGGAAAAGAAGCCCTGCAATACGTACGCATTCGCCATGAAGACCCCCGCGGAGATTTTGGCCGTCAAGACCGTCAACGCGATGTTATCATGGGAATCAGTAACGAACTCGCAGGCACCGCTTCTATCACACATTTCAACAAACTTCTAAAAGCAGTCGGCGACAATTTCACGACCAACCTCGCGATGGACGACATCATAGAAATTGCAACGAAATATTCTAGCGTCCGAAACGATGTCGACACACTCAAAATGGAAGGAGAAGGCGTCTCGATTTACAGTGAAGCTTACGGTTTCAATCTGTATTACTACGAACCAGAAGCCAAATCCAAAGCAGCAGCAACCAAAGCCTTCCGAGAACATCTAGGTTTATAGGCATATCCATTATAAATCGGCGACAAGCGCTCGATTTGTGTAAAGCAAGATTCACGTCTTACCTAAAAGGGGGACGTGATGTCTTGCTTATTTTTGTGGGATGCAAGTCTTATACTATACTTCTTTATTTTATATCAGCTGTATCTCTTGCTTCGTTTTTCCGTAAAGCCGATTTAACGTCTCTTCATGGAAAGAAATGACTTCCTGCAAACCAGGTTCCCTGTTCTCAGAAATCGGATGATGATACAGAATCTCCAAATTATGCAACATCTGCTCCAAATCATGAATAAGCGACAACATCGGTTCTGAATCCTCCACTTTAGGCACAAAACTGCTGTCATTCACAATCGTCATCCGCTCTTGCTTCAACGCCTGCAACGCTTTCCAAGCCGCAACCAACTCCTCATGTAGCGCCTCTTGCTTTTGATATTTCGCACGGATTTTCTCGATTTGTGTCAAGCAAGCCTTGGCATGGTCATAAAATACGCGATTCATCTCCGTTTTCTTTTTCGGGTAAAGCGCGTAGACGAGGAAACCAATCGTGAGGCCAATCAGCGTATCAATCATCCGGTTATTAATGTAGAGCACCGGCTCGCCTTCTCCTTTTCCGACTAAAACCATGACCGTGATAACCGCCATAACCGGCGTAAATTTACCGACAAAAAGATATCCCCATAACACCGCAACCGTCGCTGCAATGGGTATCATCAGAAAGTGGTGGTCTGGAACGATAAAATAGAACACAACGCCCGTCAAACCACCAGCAACCGTCCCAATAATACGCTCGATACTCGATTTATACGTCGCGCCTTTCGTCAACTGCGCGGTGATGTAAATCGCATTAAATACATACGTCGGATAAACAATATACTTACCGAAAAATGGATATAGCAAAACACAAATCGCCATACTGATAAGTACCTTTGCAACGCGCGGATCGAGCGCCAAACGTTCTCTTAAAGTTGCTTTTTTCATGCGATTCCACCTCCACTAAGCGTCTGGATACTTGCGCGTATAGCTTGGATTCCTTTTGTAAACTCTTGAATGTGGAAAGTCAAAATCGAATCCCCATCCGCGACAAAAGCCACGTCCTCGATTCCAACCGCTTGCAAGTTCCCCTTCGCCGTTTCATCCACTCGGTACGCACCCAATTCCGAAATCGTTAATAAGCTAAAGTAAGCCTGCAAATAAGACGCCAATGTTTTTTGATAAATCTCAACATGCACTGGATCACTCTGTTTCCCCGCTGAATATTCGCGAATCAACATTTGCGACTGCACAAAAATGCCATACAATGGCTTCGGTTTTCCCGCTTCTTTTTTCACTAATATAGTATTTAGTTCCTTTTGTAACAGCATCATCGTCTGCTTCATCATCATCTGAATCGATTTCTCCACTGGAATATGCACAAAACGCACAATCAACCGCACGATGATAAAAAAGAAACCGACGTCCACAATCGCAATCAGCAGCACTGCCCAATACGGTATCGTCATATCAGACGTGTCTAGGAAAAACAAAGCTGTCCCAATCGCCATCGTGATGACCATATATTTCTGCGGCATAATAAAGTTAATCGCAAGCAGTGCAATCACCATCACCACAAAATAAACGTACACACTGTTATCAAAAAAGCTTGATGCAATGCCGACAATCACGCAGGCCAACACAAACATCACGCCGATTTTCGACATCGCTTTCTTTGTGAAACCACTCGTTGGCTGAATCGAAATAATCCCCATTAATAAGGCGATCGGAAGCAGTCCTATTAATTGCGGCACGATCAGCGTATGGACACCGACACAAACCACCGCAAAAATAAAGACTTGTAACATATGTATGAGTCCCTTCATTCCTAACTTGGCTAAAATAAGTTTTTTCATTCTGCGTTGTTCCCTTCTTTTTCTGATTTTAGTATCACCTAGAAAGTTTATCACATAATGCGTCATTCGGATACTTCTTTTTCATATACCCTAGTTCCCCGCCAACTAGTCCTATTAAAAAGCAAAATAAAAAAGGCTTCGCATCCAGTTTCATGCTCACCTTTTCGACTTTTATTGAATTTGTTCCTGCAAACGCTCAATATCATCATCGCTACCAATCACAATGAGAACATCGCTAGACTGCAATACATCCGTTGCTTCCGGCGTAATAATCATCTGTTTATCCCGCTTAATCCCAACGATATTCACGCCAAACGTATTCCGGAAATCGAGTTCGTGCAAGCTTTTGCCTAGGAATCGGCGACTCGAAACGGAAATCTCGACTAGGCTGTACTCATCCGAAAGCTCCAAATAATCCAGCATGTTTTTAGACACGATATAATGCGCGATCCGGCGACCCATATCACGCTCCGGATGCACCACCCGATCTGCGCCAATTTTATCGAGCAATTTCGCGTGTTTGTCATTCGTCGCCTTGGCCGTCACGTATTTCACGCCCATCTCTTTCAAAATCAGCGTCGTCAAAATACTCGACTGAATATCCTCACCAATCGATACTATCACGTGCTCAAAATTCCTGATCCCAAGTTGGCGCAACGCATTCTCGTCCGTCGAATTACAAATCACGGCATGCGTCGCGATCGACATAAATTCGTTGACACGTTCCTCGCTTGAGTCAATAGCCAGCACTTCCATCCCTTGCTCGACCAGCGACTTACAAATACTACCGCCAAAACGTCCCAATCCAATAACTGCAAATCCTTCTTTCATCGCAAAAATCCGCCCCCTTACTCTTTGTCAACAAGGTCGTGTTTAAACGCATAAATCGCCGCTTGCGTCCGGTCCTGCACGTCCAGCTTCGATAAAATATTACTCACATGCGTCTTCACTGTTTTTAGCGTTATAAAAAGTTCATCCGCAATTTCCTGATTCGACTTACCTTCTGCGATCAACAATAGAATCTCATTTTCCCGATTCGTCAAATCATCATGCAAATTCTTCTCAGGTTTCGCCGTCAAACGCTGCATCATTTTCCCGGTTACTTCTGGTTCTAATACAGAATCCCCGCCATATGTAGCACGAATAGCATCTGCAATCTCGCCCGCCGTCGACGTTTTCAGCATATAGCTCGACGCGCCCGCTTCAAGCGCTGGATACACCTTCTCATCATCAATAAAACTCGTCACAATGATAATCTTCGCCGTTTTCCACTGACGCATAATTTCCTGCGTCGCCTCGATCCCGTCCATTTCATCCATCACTAAGTCCATCAAAATAATATCCGGGCGTAGCTCCATCGCAAGCTCCACGCCTTCGCGACCATTCTCCGCTTCCCCAACGACTTCCATATCATCCTGCACCGAAAGATACGCGGACACACCGATTCGCACCATTTCGTGATCGTCTACTAGTAAAACTTTTATCATTCACCGTCCACATCCTTTTTCTTCACCAGTGGAATCTTAATCTCCACACTCGTTCCCTTTTTAGGAAAACTAATGATTTTAATCGAGCCGCCAAATTCAGCCACCCGTTCACGCATATTCTGCAAACCATACGAACCCGTCTGCGGTTTATTCATATCAAAGCCGACACCATCATCGACCACTTTTAAAACGACCAAATTATCAATCACGATCATCCGAACTTCCAGCAAATTCGCCTTCGAGTGACGTAACGTATTAGAAAGCAACTCTTGCACAATTCGGAATAAATGATCCTCGATACCCTTCTGGAACGAAATATCCTCAATTTGCCATTCCACCTGAATCGGTAACTTCGTCGTCAGCTCTTTCAGCAACAACTCAATCCCCATTTTCAGCGACTTGCCTTCCAACTGAATCGGGCGTAAATGTAACAATAACGCGCGCATTTCCGACTGCGATTCATTAACAATCGACTCGACCATTTTCAGCTGTTTCTGCATCATCGGCGTCGCATTCTTTGCGCTTTGTTCATTGAGCGCCGACAACAGCATCATCGCCGCAAAAAGTTGCTGGCTCACCGAATCATGCAATTCCCGCGCAATCCTGTGCCGCTCCTCCGCTAAAATAGCCTCTTTCGTCTGGCCAGTCGTCTCCGCGCGCTCATTCGCGATTTCCTGCGTCATCATCGTCTGCGCCTTCATTTTTTCACGCAACCGCTCAATCTGATTATACACCTGCTGAATCTCCGTGTAAATTTCCTCATCGTCCGCCGGCTTCTTCTCCAATTCCCCCTGCTCTAAAAGCCGCAATGAAAAATCAATCGCCTCGAACTTCCGCTTAATAATATAACCAATCACCGCTCCGACAATCAGTCCAATCGAAATCGCCATCAACACGATAAAAACGATAAACGGCAAGTAAAAGATCTTTTTGCCAATCAAAAGGTCATACCATGAAATATCGCCACCCGATTGATAAATCACCGTTGTTCCAAGTGTCGCAAGCAGTAACAAACCTGTCGTCGTCGCCATCGAGGCACGTGTAAACGTCATAGTCTAATCACCTCTAAATCACCAAGCACGACAGACGTTATGATTTTCACCTTACGCGGCGCCGTTTCATAATTATCCGAATAAAGCTTAATCGTATCATTTTGCACGACCGTACTTTCCTTATCATACTGCAAATGCCCGAAAATCGCCGAGTGCTCCAGACAAATTCCCAAATCAAACGGCACTAACAATCGAATCTTGCCCGAAAAACTCCGAATCAAAACAACACTCTCACCCGTCGGCAAAACCGTATTACCAAGATCGATAATCGTATCACCAATACCCGTTTGAATGTTGATATTATCCCATTCATATACCACATCTAGCACCCGCTGATTACCAAACCACTGATTGCGAATAAACGTATTGCGCGGATTCAAATTCTCCGCTGTCTCCTTCGTCTTCACCATTAATAACTGCGGCGCACGCTTACGGCTCACATAATAATACACAGCAAAAATCCCTGCGATCACCAAACCAATTTTGAAAGTCGCCGTTAAAAGAACCGAAATCAAAATAAATACCGCGGCAATAAAAAGTCTTGACCGAGCTTTCTTTTTCGGAATACCTTCTTTACGCGACGTGAATAAAAAACAAATACCAATCGCAAATAACACGAGTAATTCCCATCTGAAAAGCATCTCAAATGCGATACCCACCGCGACTAAAACCAAGAATAAGAAAATAAACGAACCTTCTAATTTTTTCATCTGAATACACCCCCTTTGCTGTCAAATTTTGAGTCAGACTCAAATAACGGGTAACTAGAATTTTAACTTCTGCTCCCATTATAAAGTGCGGAATACAGTCACAACAGCCGCTATGGCTCGAACTATCTCTCCATCTTAAGTCTTATTTTTCGCTATCTTCTTCTATTAAATACGTGAACCCGTCCTCTTGCTTAATCCGGCATTCCTTCATTAAACTGCCCAACGCTCGTTTAAACTGCGCCTTACTCACGCCAAATTTAGCACGAATCGCATCCGGATCAGATTTATCGGAAAACGCCATTTTACCGCCAACACTTCGCAAATACGTCAAAATCATTTCGGCATCATCGCCCAACACTTCATGCACCCGTCCACGCAACGATAAATTCAGCGTCCCATCCGGTTTCACAGCAATCACGCGCGCATCCAATTTCTGCCCAAGACGCGGTTCAGATGTCCGCTCCGTCTCATGAATAAAGCCAATATGCCCGTCCTCCGTAATCACAAACGTCCCGACTTTCAACAACCGGTAAACCGTTCCCGTCACGTTTTGATTAAACATATCTTGCGTCGCTTTTGTCGAGATTGCTTTAAAATCATGCTCTTCACCAAGCACGCCCCAAACCCGTTCCTTCTCGTCCACGCGCAACATAATCATTAAGCGATCGTTCTTTTTCGGCCACAAATGGTTCAGCGCCGGCATGTCATCCATTGAAACAACAACATCTTTCGGAATGCCGATATCCACAAATACGCCTAAATCCTTGCGCACATCCGTCACCGTTCCCCAAGCAAATTTCCCAACTTGCGCTTTCGGGATAATCGTCGTCGCCACAACCTCATGATCATAATCACGATAAATAAACACGGTTTCCGTATCCCCGACCACCAAGTCCAAGTTAGACGCATTCGTAAGCGGTAACTTCACTTCCACGCCACGCTTTTCTAACATAAAATATTCTTCCTCTTTTGCAATAACGGTCATCACTTGCGCCGTTCCAATCATATTTATCAACTTTTCCACCTCATTAGTTATTCTGTCCCTATTATAGCCTAAATCAAGAAGTCGGTACAGCCTATTCCATTAAAAAAGCCGAACCATCCTCAGCTCGACTTTTCCATCCTATTTAATCGCTTCCTGCAGCGCCCTAATCTTCGCCACATCAAGCCCTTTGCTAAAATCACCATCAATACGCGCGCCACCACCAACATGATATTGCGTGTTATGAAGCGTTTCATGCAACAAACCGATATTATCCGGCGTCACACCACTTCCCACCAAAATTTCAAAAGAAGTCATATCCGTCTGGCTATCCGCGACCCATTTTTTCAAGCGACCGATCGTATCCGTCGCCTTATCCCCGCCACCCGACGTCAAAACTTGCGTAATATTATTGCCATATTCCCGAAGCACCGCGTACGCTTTATCGATATCTTGCGCACTCTCAATCGCCCGGTGGAACGTCAAATCCATGTCGCCCTTCCAATCAATCACATTCTCCAACAAATCGCGATCAATCTCGCCAGCCTTCGTCAACGCACCAAAAACAATCCCGCTCGCACCAAGTTCCTGCGCCATCAAAATATCCTCCTGCATAATCGCGATATCATACGCATCATAATGAAACGAATGGCTATGCGGACGAATCATCACCATCGCAGGCACCTTAATATCTTGCGTAATCTGCTTAATAACCCCATAACTCGGCGTCAAGCCACCCTCACTAATAGCTGAAACAACCTCTAACCGATCCACACCAAAATGCTCCGCTTCCGATGCTTCCCGTATATTCTCAACAATAACTTCAAGTACCATAATTCCAACTCCTCATCCAACTCTAACTATGTATTATTCTATCTTAAAACGCCTCGAAAAGAAACGAAAAGCATTGCCTCGAAGAACAATGCCCGTCCATCATTATTTAGTTTTTGATTCAAATACAACTGTATCGCCAGCAACAACATCTGTCACAGCTTTCCAATCAAAATCATATTTATTCTCCATGCTGTTCGTTACAACCATTGGAATAACTGTGCTACTCGCATTTTTCTCGATGAAATCGAGATCCGCCTCCACAATTGGTTGTCCTACTGTCACTTTATCCCCTAAAGAAACAAGTACGTTAAATCCTTCACCTTTAAGCGCAACCGTCTCCAAACCAATATGAACCAATATCTCTTGACCAAGTTCAGATCTGATTCCAAACGCATGCTTCGTGTCAGCGATTTGAATAATTTCACCCGCGACCGGCGCTACAACAGTGCCACTCGTTGGTTTAATCGCCATTCCCTCACCCATCATTTTTTGACTAAAAACTGGATCTGGAACATCTTCCAATTTCACAAATTGTCCCGTTGCGTGCGCCACAACCGCTTCAGCTTTATCTTTTTTAAACATTTTTTTAAACATAATCTATTCCTCCTAAAAAATTATTCCACTTCCATTGTACATTAAATTCAGATGAAAAGGCACAGAAAAAATCAAATTCCGACTAAAATTGTTTCACTTACATCTTTCATATATGCTTAAAATAACAATATAAAGTTATTGTATTCCGCACGTCACAACAAATTTTATCCTCTCGCTCCCATCAACTAAATTAGTATAAATGTGACGAAATGTTCATTTAAAATCTCTAAATAACGGAAATACTGTATTTTTTTCCTCCAAATAACAGGTACGATAAGAGTTCATGCACTGCTTTTTACAAATTGCACACTTACTGATTATGAGGTTATGAACATCTCAAGAAGGAGACGGAAAAATGAAAAGAAAAACAGCTAGCTTATTTTTTACAATGCTTACACTAATCATCATTGGAGGTTTCTCATATCCAGTGTACGCTGATGAAGTACGTACAAAAGAAGCATATGTACTAGAAGAACCTACTTGGCTTAACAATTCATTTTAAGGGTGTCAGTAGCAGTGAATATACAACCGCACAAGTAGACCTGAACAAAGAAACACTTGCTATCGAAAACAATTATGCAAATGTTAATCCTGGTCTTGGTAGCTCTCTTTATTCAAAAATTGAAGTGCTTAATACTGCAGGAACAGTAACCTATTCTAGAGAAACACTTGCAAATGAAAAACTTTCACTTAGCACGAGTAATACGACTATCAAAGAAGGATACAAAGTTCGAATTTTCCATGCTAATCCTAATCTTTTATCAATCGACAACATGACAATAGCTAATTCATCCGCCAACACACAAACATTCCTTGTTACAAAATTAGGCTTACAACAAATCGGTAGCACGACAAATATGAAAGCAAACTTAACTACTATTATTGAAAAAGGAGCTAAGGTTATTCGAGATAATGACTCCATGCTAACTAGTCCCTATGTAGAAGGCAAAGATGATTTACTATTAGCTATCAATCTTTTAGATGAACCGGCTAAATCCACTTTATTAGACGACTACAAAGACGTACTGCCTAATTCAGAGCTAGATCCCAAAAATAAATTTACCGCTCCCATTCTGGACGAGCTACATCCAAATGATACCGCCATTTCTGGTAAAGTCCCAGCTAATTACGGCTTAATAATGAACATATACAATCTTGATGGCTCCTACAAAAAATATTTACACTATACTGAAGAAGATAGAAGTTTCAGCATTCCTTTTGATTATTACGGTAAAGCTATCACCTTAGTACCAGGTATGCGGGTGGAAATCTTCTATAAACAAGCAGATTTAATCAGCCCGTCTACTATCAAAACAGTTCTTGCCCCCGTTGATTCTTACTCATTGACTGCAAACGATTATGCTTTTGGTGACACCGAACTGTCTGGCACTTTTAGTAGCAACATCGCAAAAGTTCGCCTCTGGATTAATGATAAAGCCGTCACACAAGCTACAACCAACTCTGCTGGCGTCTTCACTTTCCCTGCCGCCGCTAATTTTATTGTAAAAGCTACTGATAAGGTTGAAATTGTTGGGGTCGATGCGTCGTATAACGAGAAAAAGCGTATTCGCCTCTCTATAAAAGGATCCCCAATTGCAACGACCTCGCTCACTGCTGATGCATACACAATTGGTACAAACACATTGAATGGTACTTTTGGAAAAAGCGTTGCTAAAGTTCGCTTATGGGTCAATGGAAAAGCTGTTACACAAGCTACGACAACATCAGACGGTGACTACACATTCACAAATATTGCAAGTTTTATTAAAAATGCCACCGATAGAGTCGAAATTGTTGGGGTTAATGCGCAGTACCAAGAGCTTAATCGAATAGATGTTGTAGTAAGCGACTTAGCACCACTCGACAATGGACTAACTGCCATCCCATTTAATATAGGAGATAACACACTCACAGGCACGTTTGGAAAGAACGTAGCTAAAGTTCGTTTATGGGTTAATGGGAACCTGAAGCAACAAGCTACTACTAAGAATGGTGGCTATACATTCACAAGCACGAACTACTTCATTACAAGTCCAGATGATGTCGTCGAAGTTATCGGTGTAGACGCACAGTATAAAGAAGTTTCAAAAATAACATTATCTCTTTAGTTTTTAGAAAACAAACGTAACAAATTGTTCATAAAATGAAGCAAAAAACAGGAAGTACTGTGTTTTTTTCCAGTTCTATACATGGTATTCTTAATGAGTAAGGTAAACGGGTAACACAAACAACACTAAGAACACCTTACTCATAAGAATCTTGTTCTGACGCAAAAATCATAATCAAGATCACAACCTACCAATGCGTTGCAACATAAGTATAGGAGGAATTAGAAATAAAAGCGTAACAAAGTTTTCACATTTAAAACTAGAAAACAAGAAGTACTGTATTTTTTTCAACACC
Organism: Listeria sp. SHR_NRA_18; assembly: GCF_003856515.1. Lineage (NCBI taxonomy): Bacteria > Bacillati > Bacillota > Bacilli > Caryophanales > Listeriaceae > Listeria > Listeria sp. SHR_NRA_18. The sequence goes on along the minus strand of NZ_QPKR01000005.1, from coordinate 152,084 downwards.
AAGTCATGTTATTCTTTTAAAGTAAGTTATGAGCCAAATACACTCATCACTTACAAGATTGAAAAGAAAGAAAAATCAGATTTAGTATTAAATAATAATCGCATCAAATCGATGCAAATAAACTTTTGGAGGAATTATAAAAAATGAATAAGAATATCAAAAAAGTAGCAGCAGTGATTTTAGCAACAAACGTATTGGCAAGCACAGTGATTACAACTTTACCGACAGGAACGCATGCAGCAGAACAACAAGGAACTACACAACAAACTAGTACCGAGCTTGCAGAAATTTTTTCTTTAAATCCATTGGTTTCAGGCTCTCAAATAAGTGGAATATTCCCAACTAAAGATACTTTATTGTCTCTTGCTGATGAAAAACATTTCGGAACTTTATTCCAGACAGCTGTATATCTCCTTTCTCTTCAACCCGATGGATCTACTAGATCTCAGTGGATTGGTGATGTTAGTGATAATGGAACTTTCTACGCTAATTCAAACCTTGTTAGTGTATCTAAAATGGATACAGCTGTCGAAGTAAAATATTTTTATAAAGTGCATTACTATAGAGATGTTCAAGATGTGTATTATACTAGTCAAACTAAAACGCTATGGACATCACAAGAAGTTGCAGAATCAAGCGTTAACAATTTATTTGTAGATAATGATATATCTAAAGGTATTAAACCTGATCTTACTCAAGCTGATCTTGATGCAGCTCAAATTAAAATCGATACCATGTCAGATACTACTAAAAAAGCGGAACTCCAACTGGAAATCGATAAAGCACAAACTGAATTTACTGAACAAGCGGCTGGAAGTGGAGCTGAATCAGCAGCCACAACAGCTGTAGATAACCTTTTCATCGATGGTAAAGTAAAGCCTGATCTTACACAAGCAGATATCGATGCAGCTCAAGCTAAAATCGATGCTGTAACAGATGCTTCTAAAAAAGCGGAACTACAAGCGGAACTTGACAAAGCACAAGCTGCTATTAATGAAAAAGCAGCGGAATCAGCGGCTCAAACTGCTGTAGATAGCCTTTTCATCGACGGTGTTGCTAAAGCTGATCTTTCTCAAGCAGATATCGACGCAGCGCAAGCTAAAATCGATGCTGTAACAGACACAGCTAAAAAAGCTGAACTTCAAGCTGAACTTGACAAAGCAACAACAGCTTTCAACGTTATCGCACCAACTACTATCAGCGCTTTAACGACAGATTCTGTCAAAGTAACAGGAAGTGGTGAACCCAACGCTCCTGTGACCATCAAAAACGGCACGACAACTATCGGTACTGGCACTGTCAAAGCAGATGGTACGTTTGAAGTAACCATTGCCAAACAAGCAGTTAACGCAACCATCACTGCTACTGTCACTAAAGCAAGCAATGGGAAAAAAGCTACGGCTTCAACAACGGTCAAACAAGGTATCGACTACTCCCTAACAGCGAATTCCTACAAAATGGGCGATACAAAACTTACTGGTACAGTCGGCAAAAACGTATCGAGAGTCCGTCTATGGATCAATGGCAAGCCGGTAGTCCAAGGCGTTATCAACGCAGATGGCACCTATGAATTCCCAACTGCCGCTAACTTCATCAAACTCGTTGGTGACACAGTGGAAGTCGTTGCTGTCGATAGCAACTATGTCGAAGTAAACCGCAAAACCGTTACTGTTACGGGGACATCAACATTCGATAACGCTTTAACTGTCGCTAAATTCAACACTGGTGATACGAAAATCACGGGTACTTTTGGAAAAGACATCAAAAAAGTACGTCTATCTATCAATGGTAAATCCGTAACACAAGCAACTACAACAGCAGCCGGTACGTTTGAAATTGCCAATGTAGATAAATTCATTACAAGTCCATTAGATCTTGTCGAAATTGTCGGTGTAGATGATCAATACAATGTACTAAACCGTAAAACAGTCAGCCTTCCTGGGTCAGACACATATGAAAACACATTCTCTGTAGATAATTACTTCATCGGTCAAAATACACTAGGCGGCTCTTACGGCCAACACACAGCTTACGTTCGCCTATGGGTGAACGGTGAGGTTAAAAAACAAGCAGATTTAAACCCAGCAGATAACACCTTCAAACTAAAAGGTATCTTCGGATTCATCAAGAGCAAAACGGACGTAGCAGAAATTGTCTATGTCGATGCGCAATATAAAGTAATTCAACGTGTAGCAGTAACTGTTAAATAATAAAGACAAAAGATTGCGTAGAGATTCCATCTACGCAATTTTTTTGCCTAGACACATCTCTCATTCATTTGTTAGAATGGTATCAGGTCTTTATTTAACGAAGGAAGTGACATGGTTGGGATTTATAACTCGGTGGTTTGAGAGTATTGATTGGGATAAAGTTTGGCTCGATTCCGTTTCTAAAATAATTAGCGTCATTGTATTACTCCTATTGTATTTCATTGTTGGCTGGATTGGGCGTAAATTAATTCGGAGCTTCTTTCGGAAATATCGTTCACAACAAATGGTTTCAGAGAGCCGTGCCAAGACGTTAGAAGGCTTAATTATGAACGTTTTTGGGTATATTATGTTTTTCACTTTTGCGATATTAATCTTACAGAATTTCATCAATGTAACTGCGATTGTGGCCGGCGCTGGTGTCGCTAGTTTGGCGATTGCATTCGGCGCACAAGGGCTTGTGAGTGATGTTGTTACTGGTTTCTTCATCCTATTGGAGCGTCAACTGGATGTTGGTGATAGTATTACACTGGAACAAGTGAATGGAAATGTGGAGACGTTGGGTCTGCGGACGACGCAGGTTCGTGATTTTGATGGAACACTTCATTTTATCCCGAATCGGCAAATTATGATTGTGAGTAACCATTCTCGTGGAAATATGCGTATCTTAGTGGATATTCGAATCGCGCCGACAGCCAATGCAGAACTGGCAATGAATATCATTAAACGGGTCTGTGAGCAGGAAAAAGCGATGAATAAGAACATTGTCGACGGTCCAACTGTTCTTGGCGTTCAGGAAGTGAGCGCGACAAGTACTGTCATCCGTGTCATGGGAAAAGCGGTGAACGGCGAGCAATTTGAAGTGCAGCGTAACTTACTGAAGGATATTCGAGAGGAATTAGTTCGCAATCAGATTGAATTACCACTTTCTTATCTTGCGCCTTTGGAACCTGGAAAATAAAGAAGAAACCTCGAGTTTTTAGGCTCGGGGTTTCTTTTTGGTTCACATACTCTCTAAATACCCAGTCAAAACTTCGATAGCAAACGGAATCGCGGCCTCGTCTGGATTTAATTTGGAGTGATGGAGGCTGTATTCAGAGTCCACACCGAGCCAGAACATGAAGCCTGGAATTTCTTCTAGGAAATAGCCGAAATCCTCGCCTGTCATTGCTTCTTTACACGCGATATAGCTTTCTGGATGTGCTTTTTGCAAGTAGTCAATGAATTTATTGGTTTCAATCTCGTCGTTGTCTACTTCGACATAATCGGAACCTGGAATAAAGTTGACCTCGCATTGGTAGGCCTCTTCCCAGCCTTTTGCGAGTTGCTTGAGGCGCGTCCACACAATGTCCATCGTTTCCTTGGAGAGCGTGCGAATCGTGCCATCCAAATAGGATTCTTCCGCGATAACATTCTGCACCTCGCCACCACGGATTTGGCCAATCGTGATAACTGCGGCATCTAAAGGATCGATGTTACGGCTAATAATCGTTTGCATCTGACCTACAAAAGCACTTGCCGCCACGACCATATCGTTCGCTAAATGAGGATACGCCGCGTGCCCACCTTTTCCTTTGAATGAAATAAACAACTCCGACGTATTCGCAAAAAGTAAACCTGGTTTCACCGCGATTTGTCCTGCTTTGTATTCTGGTGCGATATGAAGGCCAAACATTGTGTCCGGCCACCAAGCCTTGAATTCTGCGCTCTCCATGATTGGTTTGGCGCCACCTGGTCCTTCTTCAGCTGGCTGAAATACGAAAAGAAGATTGTCGCGTAACGGTTTGCTCGCAAAGTGAGTCAACAAACCGAGCGCAATGCTCATATGGCAATCATGACCACATGCGTGCATTTTTCCTTCGTGAAGGCTCGTGAACGGCAGTCCAGTTTCTTCAGTGATTGGAAGTGCATCAATGTCCGTCCGGTAACCGATTGTTTTTGTTGGGGCTGTCCCTGCGACGCGGACTAAAATCCCTGTACGCCACGTTTTGATTGCTAGGTTTTCTTGTGGCAACGTTGCTATGTAATCTAGTAGAAATTGCTGCGTTTTGAACTCCTCATAGCCGACTTCTGGAATGGTATGCAGTTCTCGGCGCAATTTTACGAATGGATTTAATTCGGTCATCCTTCTTCTCCTCCTAAAAAAGCGCCTACTCCTAACAAAAGTTCGCACTTTCGCCAAGAATAAACGCCGAATCATTTCTTATAGTTCGCGAAGTTCTTGCATAATTTCTGTTTTTGATTGTGTTTTCGCATCGATTTTTTTGATTTCTTTTGCAGGGATGCCCGCGACAACTGTGTACGGTGCCACATCTTTCGTTACAATCGCGCCTGCTGCTACAACAGCGCCTTTTCCAACGCGTACACCTTCTAGTACAACGACATTTGCGCCGATAACGACATCGTCTTCTATAATGACTGGTTGCGCGGATGGTGGCTCTACAACGCCTGCTAGGACAGACCCAGCGCCAACGTGACAGTTCTTACCAACCGTTGCACGACCGCCGAGTACCACGTTCATATCGATCATCGTACCGTCGCCGATAACAGCGCCAATATTGATGCTCGCACCCATCATGATAACCGCATTATCACCGATTTCCACTTGGTCACGAATCACAGCTCCAGGCTCAATACGCGCGTTAATATTTTTCATATCGAGCAATGGAATAGCCGAATTACGACGATCGTTTTCCACGACATAGTCTACTAATTTATCTTTATTAGCTTCAAGAAGTTCACTGATAACCGCCCATTCGCCGAAAATCGTTCCTGCTTCTCCCGTGATAAACGTCTTCACGTCTTCTGGGAATGCGATATTCGCAAGGTCGCCTTTGACATAAACCTTGACCGGTGTTGCCTTCTTGCTATTTTGAATGAATGAAATAATCTGATGCGCGTCCATTTGTTTCATGAATGAAAAACCCCTTTCAAATATGTGCCTCCATCTAATAGTGCCACAGCTAGTAGTGAGTTTCAAGATATTTATCTACAATTTCAAGAAACGCCTTCACTTGTGGCAGCGCGAGTGACTGTTCATAGCCAATCAGCGACGTATCTCGACTTAAAATTTCACCTGACTTATCGATGAGAGGAATTTTGTTAATGTCCTCGCTTGCGCCGATCAATGTCACCTCTGGCAAAATCGCAAAACCGATACCGTTAAAAGCCATTTGGCGACACGTCTCGATTTGATCCATCACCATGGCTTGACGCGGCATCTTGCCAAAATTGCGCTGCCAATAGTCTTGGATGACCTGATAATAATTCGAGTCGCTTTGGAACTGGACAAACGGCCGCTCAGAATCCAACACATCATCTAGCCGCATAATTTCTTTATCCACCAGAAAAAGCTTATCTTGAAAAAGTGGTTTTTGGATACTTTTCCAAGCTACGTTTCCGCGAACGATTCCGACATGCGCCGATCCGTCGACGAGCGCCTGATGAATCTCACTACTCCAGCCGGTGACGACCGAGATATGCACATCCGGGTACGCTTTGATAAATTGCTTCAAAACACGAGGTAGCCACATTTGCGCCACAATGCTAGCACAGGCGATTTTTAGCGTCCCGCGAACAATTCCGTCTTGCGCCTCTAAACGTTCCTGAATCTGCCGTTCCCGCTCGATAACACGCTCTGCATGCTGGACTATTGCCTCACCTTCTGGGGTCAGCAGTAAGCCTTTTTGCGTGCGCAGGAAAATCTTCGTATCCCATCTGCTTTCAATCGTTTGAAGTCGTTGGGAGAGCGCTGGTTGCGACAGAAATAGCTTCTCGGCACTTTTTCGCATATTAAGTTCTGCCGCTAAGCAAACCAATAATTCATACTCTGTGACAATCAATCGACTCTCTCCTATCTACTCATGGATATAGCGCTGCACTTGCTTTAGAATGACATGCCTCGTAATAATTCCTTCAAAAATGCCCGCTTCATCAACCACACAAATAAACGGATTGTCGACGAGTAACTTCACGATTTTTTCGATATCATGCGAATTCGTCAAAACTGGAATCTTCGTCTGCATCACATCTTCTACTTTTAGCTCCTCTAAGCGCTCATATTCAATGCGTTCCAAGCCAAGAATCGAATCGGTTATCATAGCGGAACTAATCAACCCGTGTAACTTAAATTCAAAATCTAGAACGGGAATAACAGAATACCCACATTTCGTCAAAACGAGTAAGGCATGCTCTAAATTATTTCCCATTTGGACGTGCGCTACTTTTTCGGCGGATATAATATAATTTTCTAATTTGTCATTCAAAAAATTTCCTAGTCTACTAGAGATCATCAAAATCTCCCTCATCTCTGTTCTTTATTGGCGTGTTTGAAAGTTAACTTCCAAAATTTAGTTATAACCCTGGCTATTCTAAATCCCTTGTGTATTTATCCCAAAATAGAATGGTTCAAACCTGCTCACGTCTATTTTACCATAAAGAAAGCTGTTTCAAAAGGGAAGGGGTTGAGAATGGGCGATTTTGGGTGGGAGGTGCTTGTGTTACGTTGGGGGATTCTGTTCTTTGATTTGTCATTGTTTTGAGGATTTGTTATCGTGGTTGGGCTCTTGGGATTTTCTTGGCTTGTGTAGGGATTGAGAGAGGGGTTCTTATTCATGTTAATAGTGTGAAGTCATACGTGGAGGGTTTGGTTTCCTAGTTTTTTATTTTGAGTTTTTCATGTTTGGCCCATCTCGTATGTGGGAACGCTCCGTTTTTGTTACTTATTCTTGTTTCGTGGGCTAGCTTCAACAGCCAAATCCTCGAAAACTTCATGCCCTCCATAAAAATCAAAAGAGGATTTTTACTGCGGCCCTTCCAGTTTTTTTCGGATTTAACGGGCTGTTTCAGCTTTTCGTCAACAAAAAGATTACCAAAAGCAACAGAGTTTGTCGTCTTTGGTAATCTTTCCGTTACTATTCTTTTTCACTGGAGACTAGTCTTGTTTCGTATTAGTCGCTTACTGCAGGATTTCGAAGATTTCTAGCGTCGTCATATCAATATCATCGAATTGATACTTGTTTTTATCTCCGTAAATTTCAATTTCATAGGAATTTGAAGCGTGGAAATAGCGTACTTCACACAACGGCTCTCCGTCTTTTTCGAATCTACGCGATTGTGTATCCGCCGTGTCATCCTCTTGCATTGCTTGTAAACGTTGAATAATTCCCAATAACTGAGACATTGTACATTCTCCTCTCTATTCAACCACTCGATTATCATTTGTTTAAAACCGTACTAACAGATTTTATCGCACCTTACACCTATTTAGCAAGCGTTCTGTAAAATTTATAATAAACAAATAATTCTCGACTCTTTATTACTGCTTTCCTCCAATCCGATTCCTTGAAACCTATTTTTTCTCCAAACAACAAAAAAAACGCAAAAATCAAGGTCACAAACCTCGTTTCACGTCTTCACTCAAAATTATATACTTAAAAACCTCAGCGTTTACCGCCACGCTGAATCAACCTTGTTTCTTATTTATATTTGTATCCAGCATCATTTTCACTGAACGCATAATTGTCTTTTGCCGGTGAAAACCTTTCACGCATACCGTTTGCTCATTCAGGGTCGTGTACACTTCACCCCAGGAACCAACTGGATTAAAACCATATACATGCAATTTCAACATCCCGTCTTTTGTCGGGAAATAAAAGGATTCTACTTTGCCTGTTTTATTCAATTTCCATCAAGCCCCTTCCAAAACGTTAACATTTTCTAATTGAAAATGATTATCATTATTGATAGTATACTCGAATTTTTCATAGAACACAAGCATTCTTGAAAAAAAGTTATCCGATAATTCAAGAAATGTTGCATTATTTAACGAAATGAGCGAAATTGCCGACACATTTACGATTTTTTTGATTTTTTTCTCTAGTTTCCCTTTTTTCTCCACGCGTTTTCCGTTATAATTAGTTATAACTGGAAAGGAGGGATACAATGAATTATGCGAGCAAAAAAATTGCCGAAGCGATCTTTATTGTGAATCGCCACAGCAAGGCCGCAATCGATCCACGCTATCTTTATCAACTGAAGAAAGCCGCGATTGAGAAACTAATACAAGAAGGCCACGCCAAAAAGCTAGGTCTACAATTTTCAAACAACCCGAAAAAGTCCTACCAACACTCTAATCTTCTTATTGATTGCCACGGTTTTCTGTTTCATCTTCCACCGCAAAAACAAGATATGAAAGACCTGCCACACCTTGGGACTATGCAACCAATTAAAACAACGAATCAAGTCAGAATGTCGCTATCACATGCGAAAACAACGCTCGAGAACTATACTGGCGTAAAGCCTGATCCTCTCAAGAAATCCGCGTTTTATGAGAATGCCTCCCCTTATTTCCGCTAACTTGGGACTTGATCCTATTCGTGATAAATTGGCGACAAACGCTTGTGCTCCATTTGCGTGAAGCCAGGGTTACGCTATACCCAAACAAATAATTTTGATGTTTTTAGAAAGGGAGTCTGGTCATGTCAAAACAGTTAAGACAGTCTGTGCAAGAAATTGAAATTAGCGGAATTCGGAAGTTTAATACCCGCGTTGCCGGGATTCCCGATATGATTAAGTTGACGCTTGGCGAGCCTGATTTTCCAACGCCTGAGCACGTGAAGCAGGCGGCTATCGAAGCGATTAACAATGATTTCACGAACTATACGCCAAACGCTGGTACTCCAGAACTTTTGCAAGCGGCTTCTGCTTATTTCCACGATAAATATGATTTGTCCTATAGTACGAACGAGATTATTGTGACGGTGGGCGCGACGGAAGCGATTAATGTGGCGCTACAAACGATTTTGGAGGCTGGTGACGAGGTCTTGTTGCCCGATCCGATTTATCCAGGATATGAGCCGCTGATTCATTTGATGGAGGCTAAAGCTATCAAAATCGATACGACCGAGACGGCTTTCAAACTGACTGCGGAGCAACTACGCGCATCGATTACGCCAAAAACGAAGGCGCTCATTTTGCCATATCCGTCGAACCCTACTGGCGTGACATTGACGCTTGAGGAATTGGAGCAAATTGCAGCGGTTGTTCGCGAAACTGGTGTTTTTGTCATTGCAGATGAGATTTATAGCGAGCTAACTTTCTTTGGAACGCATACCTCGATTGCAACGATGATTCGCGACCAGACGATTGTCATTAACGGGCTTTCCAAATCCCACGCGATGATTGGCTGGCGTATAGGCTTTTTAATGGCTCCTGAAGCGATTACAAGCCAAATGATTAAGGTGCATCAATATTCTGTCACCTGCGCGTCCTCGATCTCTCAGAAGGCTGCAGAAGAGGCGCTGCTTCATGGCAAAGATGATGCCGTGCAAATGCGTACAGAATACAACACGCGCGCCGGTTTCGTCCAAGACCGCCTGGCAAAAATGGGCTTTTCCATAGTCGAACCCGATGGCGCTTTCTACTTCTTTGCAAAACTACCCGATTCGGTTCCACAAAATTCATTTGACTGGGCCATCGAACTTGCCGAAGTTGCCAAAGTTGCAGTCGTTCCTGGCTCTGCTTTCTCAGAAAAAGGCGACCGCTATTTCCGACTTTCCTTTGCCGCATCGTTCAGCCAGTTAGCCGAAGCGATGGACCGGATGCATTCCTTCATGGAAAAATACGCATAATAAAAGCTCTGTACATGACGCCAGATTTCGCGTTACGCACAGAGCTTTTTGCTTTACTTTTCGTAGTATTTAATCAAGGTTTGTGTCCCATTATCAGCCAATCCAGACTCCGCTAACTGCTGATACATCTGTTCCGCCATCGCAAGTCCCGGTAGCTCCAGCCCCATTTGTTTCGCCTCATCTAGCGCGATCCGCATATCTTTGATGAAATGTTTGATGAAGAATCCCGGCGAATAATCGTCTTTTAACACGCGCGGAATCAAGTTCGACAACGACCAACTTCCAGCCGCACCACCCGATATCGACGCCAAAACTTTTTCAGGATCCAGCCCCGCTTTTTTCGCGTAAACAATCGCCTCGGTGACCCCAATCATATTCGACGCAATCGCGATTTGATTCACCATTTTTGTGTGCTGACCAGCCCCTGCCCCCCCTTGTAAAATAACACTCTGCCCCATCGCTTTCAAAACCGGCTCAACTGCCGCAAAATCCTGTTCGTCCCCACCAACCATGATAGTAAGCGTTCCATTTTTTGCACCAATATCACCACCAGAAACAGGCGCATCAAGCACCGCAATCCCAGCCGCCTTGCCCTCATCCGCCATTTGCTTAGCAAGATTCGGCGAAGAAGTCGTCATATCAATCGCAAAAGCACCCGAACGAAGCGTCGTCAAAAAGCCGTCCTCTGCCAAATAAAGCTGCTCGACATCTGTAGGGTAACCGACCATCGTAATCAGCACATCCACGTTCGGTGCCAACGCTTGCGGTGTATCATACCAAGTCGCCCCCGCTTGAATAACGTCCTCCGCCTTCGATTTCGTCCTCGTATAAATATGTACCTCAAAACCCGCCTTCATCAAATTCCGAATCATGCTCGCGCCCATGACCCCAACACCAACAAACCCAATTTTCTTCATCTGAAATTCCTCCTTTAGTCGTTCACTTTTCATATAGACAAAGTTTACATCTGGTTTGAAGAAATTGCAAATGGGAGCGGTTGTGTTTAGGTGACGGGGTTAAAAAGCGTTGATGTATATGCGGAAGTAAATGCAAAGGGCAGTTTACAATACCTAGATAAAAACAAAGCTGTGGCATCCAAGGAAATATGGGAACACCTATTTATATTTCACATCACTTAAATAAAAACAAATCTGCGTTTTCCACCAATCTAACCTTACATCTCCCCACCTCAAAACCTCGTTAAACCCTCTGCTACCAGTCTCTACACCAAAACTGTCGACGCCCCGTAGTTTTTGCACTACTAACGGTCGACAGATTTCACCATTTCACATACATCCACATACACAGAAAAACCCGAGGAATCATCCCCGGGCATTCGTGTCTATACGCAAAACATCTCTGCTTCGCCAAACTGTCAGCGGGCCGACAAATGATTAGCTGCTAGGCAAAGGCGAGTACCGGAGCGGAATGTACGATTTGTACATGAACACCGGAACAGAGCCACTTAAGGATGGCAGCCTCACTCTGTTCGCCTGCATATTGGTGTTGTAACTCATTTCATTTCGAACAACACCAACAATCGTTTGTCGGTCCGCTGACTGACTTATTCGGCTGTATATTTATTAACTAACGCCACAACATCTTCTTCTGTCGCTTGTTGTAACGCTTCGTCCGCTAATTTCGCCATTTCTGTACGATCTAAGCGTTTGATAAGAGAACGTGATTTAAGGATGCTTGACGCGCTCATAGAGAACTCATCTAAGCCCATACCAAGTAGTAATGGTACAGCCGTTTGATCGCCAGCCATTTCGCCACACATACCAGCCCATTTGCCTTCTTTATGCGCTGCGTCGATAACCATCTTCACAAGGCGTAAAATAGAAGGGTTGTACGGTTGATACAAGTAGGAAACCTGTTCGTTCATGCGGTCTGCTGCCATTGTATATTGGATTAAATCGTTTGTTCCGATACTAAAGAAATCAACTTCCTTCGCAAACTGATCCGCAAGAATCGCCGCTGCTGGAATTTCAATCATAATACCAAGTTCGATTGTGTCAGAAACTGCCACACCTTCTGCTAAAAGTTCTTTCTTCGCGTCTTCCAAAAGTCCTTTGGCTTGGCGGAATTCATTAACTGTAGCAATCATCGGGAACATGATTTTTAGATTGCCGTGAACACTTGCGCGCAGTAAAGCACGTAATTGCGTACGGAATAAATCTTTGTTCGCAAAACATAAACGAATCGCACGGAAACCAAGGAATGGATTCATTTCATGCGGCAAATCAAGGTACGGTAACGTTTTATCGCCACCAATATCGAGTGTACGAACAACAACCGCTTTTCCGTCCATACCAGAAAGTACGGCTTTGTAAGCTTCATATTGCTCTTCTTCGGTTGGGAAGTTTTCGCGACCCATGTACAAGAATTCTGTACGGTAAAGTCCGACTGCTTCCCCACCATTCGCGATAACACCTGTCAAATCTTCTGGCGTACCAATGTTGGCGCCAAGTTCCACATGATGACCATCTTTAGAAACGGTTGCTTCGTTTTTAAGCTTATTCCATTCTGCTTGTTGCGCCGCAAAATCGGTTTTCACTTTTTCATAATGAGCGATTTGGTCAGCAGTTGGGTCAATGATCACATTGCCTTCCAAGCCGTCCACGATAATCATTTGTCCTTCTTTCGTATCATGCGTGATTTCACCAGTACCTACAACAGCAGGAATTTCTAGTGAACGCGCCATGATCGCCGAGTGAGAAGTACGTCCGCCGATATCTGTTACAAAACCTTTAACGAAATTACGGTTCAATTGCGCCGTATCAGAAGGTGTCAAATCTTTCGCAACAACAACAACTTCTTCATCGATTAATGCTGGATTCGGAATTGTCACGTTCAAAAGGTGCGATAACACACGCTTACGAACATCACGAATATCCGCCGCACGCTCACGCATGTACTCGTTATCCATCGATTCAAACATGCCGATAAACATGTCCGTCGTTTCTTGTAAAGCAGACTCTGCATTTACTTTATTGTTTGTAATATTTTCAGAAATTGGTGTAATGAGTTCTGGATCATTTAAAACCAAAAGATGCGCATCAAAAATTTGAGCTTTATCTTCGCCTAAGCTTTCCTTCGCGATGTCACGAATTTTGCCAAGCTCCGATCCAGAAACTGCAACTGCATCCTGAAAACGTTTAACTTCGGCTTCTGTATCAGCAACTTCCGTTTTGTCAAAAGACAAGTCTGGTTCCACTAATAAATAAGCTTTCGCGATAGCGATACCATCGGATGCTGCGATACCTTTTAATTCCTTAACCATTACTCAGCCAAGCCTTCTTTTTTAAGAACTTCCGTTAGGCCAACGATTGCGTCTTTCTCATCGCTACCTTCAGCGTAAATTGTGATGTCAGCGCCTTTACCAATACCTAAAGACATAACGCCCATGATTGATTTCAGGTTAACTTTTTTGCCAGTGTACTCAATTTGTACATCCGAGCTGTATTTGCTTGCCGCTTGAACTAAAAGAGTTGCTGGGCGTGCGTGGATTCCTGTTTCATCGATTACTACAAAGCTTGCTTGTTCCATAATTTACATTCTCCTTCATATAAGAAATTTTATTGTGACTCTTCTCACTAAAAAAAAATTCAGCAAAAAAAGACTATCCCTCAATTAAAAAGATTACCATGTTTTCGCACCCGACACAACTATTTGGTGCAAATTTATGATGAAATTCCGTATTTTCTTTAAAAACGTTATCATTTAGTGGTAAACGTGACCAATTTCAGACATTTTCACAACGCTTACAAGGTCTTTCATTTGCATTCCCACCATCTTTCAGGCAAAATGGAGACAAAGTTTTATATTTAGTGAATTGCTTTTATTAACGTTTCTATGAATCGGGAGTGATAAACATGGCAAAAGCACAAGTAGGAGACATTATCGAGTTCAAAAATGGCCTGACAGGTGTCGTTGAGAAAATAAATGAAAACTCTGTCATTGTAGACTTAACACTAATGGAAAATTTCAAAAATCTAGCTATTGAAGAAAAAACAGTGGTGAATCACAAAAAGTACAAGATTATCCACTCAATAGGCGAAGAAAAATAAAATACTGACTATAAAAATAATAAGGCGTACTATGCTCAGATAAAACTGGCTTACGTATTTCCACAATCCTTTGCACAAAGGTCTATAAGTCCATTTTTGAGATGGTTCATTGTATACCTTCGTGTTTTTTTGTGCCAAAACTGCTAATTGGAGTGAACAACGATGTCAAAAAAAATTATTATCATCGGCGCAGGTCCAGGTGGATTAGCCTCCGCCATGCTACTAACAGAACAAGGCCACGACGTACATATCTATGAAAAAGCTGCCGAAATTGGTGGGCGAACAGCACTTTTAAAGCAAGATGGCTTCTCCTTTGATTTAGGGCCTACTGCTTTAAATATGCCCAACGTGTTAACCGCTTTATTCGCGGACTGCAACCGAAATATCCAAGACTACATCAAACTCGTTTCCCTAGATCCACTTTATAGCCTCTATATAGAAGACATTATTTTCAGCCCTTCTGCGGATCAAGATAGAACGAAACGCGAGATTGCAAGTCTCTTCCCAGGTGAGGAGGAGCATTATGACCGGTTTATGCACGACAATGCAAAAAAAATGATTTATTTGCTCCCATTGTGGCAAGAACCGTTCTCATCTCTGTGGTCCGTCTTTCGATTACGAACATTGCGTGCGCTACCAAGCCTCACACTCGGTAATCATTTAATTGATGAACTTGCTAAATATTTTGAAGATAAGCGACTACGCCTAGCCTTTTCATTTGAAACAAAATTTTTAGGTATGTCGCCCTGGGAAACGCCTGGTGCTTTTTCTGTCATCCCATTTGCCGAACATTATTTTGGCATTTTTCATATTGTCGGTGGTATCAATCGTCTGACTCACGCGATGAGTGAAATCGTGCAGGAGAACGGCGGTACCATTCATCTCAATCAACGCGTCCAACAAATAAATACAGCAGCAAAAAAGATCACCTCTATCACACTCGAGAATGGGGAAACGGTTGAAGGCGACTACTTCTTTCTAAATGCAGACTACGCCTACACAATGAGTCATCTTTTCTCCCAAACAAAAGCACCTGTTAGTTTAAAAAAATTGGACAAAAAGAAATACTCTTGTTCTGGTTTTGCTATGTATCTAGGTTTAGACACAACACTCCCATTGAATGTGCACACCGTTCTATTCCCAAGCGATTTCCGGATTCATATGGACGAAATCATGCGTCAACAAATCATTCCAGAAGACTTGTCTATCCACCTCACTTATCCTGCCGCGGTCGATAAAACCGTTGCACCTAGAAACATGTCTACACTGCGCATTCTCGTTCCGGTGCCCAACAATGACAGCAAGATTAACTGGGAGCAAGAACGTTCCGCACTGCGCCAACTTATTTTAAAAACCATTGAGAAAAAACTGGATTTCGTTGATTTAGAATCCCATATCCTCACAGAGAAAATCATCACGCCACATGATTGGGAGAAGGATTATCATATTTTTAAGGGCGCCATTTTCAACCTGACACACCAATTATCACAGCTAGGTCCATTTCGGCCAAATAAAATACCAGCCATCAAAAACATGAAAATCGTAGGCGGTGCGTCACATCCTGCAAACAGCCTTCCATTCATCCTAGAGAGCGCCAATATTGTTGTTCGCCAATTCAATAAAGAAATTACGTAATCAAAAAAACTGCTGCAATCAACTCATGCAACAGTTTTTTTCTTCGTATCGCTTTCTAGGCTGAGATAATAACAAACCGTAAAAATAATATTTCCGATTAACGTCACTAGTAAGATACTCTTCAAATCCATAAAATAGCCTAATACGAGGAAGAACGAAAGAACAATCCAATACACGAGGACAAGTTCTGATTTTAGCGTTGGAAAATGCAGTTTCCCCCACTGATCCGTTAAGCTAAGCATGAAATAAATCATCAAGTGTAGGATAAGTCCCAGCATCCACCAGTTCGCGGCATCTGTCATTTGAATAATTGTTAATGTTGGACTATCTAGCGCAGATTGCTTCACTTGCATGGCCACAGGTTCTATTAGCATCTCAAAAACCATTACCATCGTTGCTGCAATGACCGCGTATATGCCTCCACGAATCCAGTCTATTCTAATTTTCAGTGTTATTTCCCGGGAAATAACGTGCGTCCCAACAATCAGAACCAGCCAAATAAATCCAAACGCAACAGGTATGCCGTTGATAACAAGCCCGAAATCCGTTGTAACATCACTCGCCTGCCCTGCATTTGTGAGACTCGTTTGCATCCATTCAATGCTCGTACTAACCGCGAAAATTAATATCGTAATCGCTGAACCAAGCCCCTTACCATACTGTAAAATTAAAAATATAACTGCAAAAACACCAGATACAATAAAAAATAAGGCATGAATCTCCGTTAATCGAAGTGGCAATACATTCAAAACGATTAGTATTACTGCAACGAAAAAGAGAGCCATATAGAGCCAAACGAAAAATCGAAATCTTTTTTCTATCATGAAAGCAATCAACTCCTATTCCTCAATTATAAATGATTTCAGCAAAACTACAATCAATTACAAAAAAACATCCATTTAAAAGAGTTACTTGTTGCTAAATATCTTCTTTTCTATTAAAGTATTCATAGATGGTAATGGAGTAAAGAGGTGTAAAAAATTGAAAAGCAGCAAGATTGATTATCGCCTTTATTTAGGCATCTTATTAGCAGCTGGATTAATGTATGTCACGTTCGAATACGCTTCTGTATTCTGGTACTTATATGGAGCATCCATGCTTTTTCTTATTAGTTGGGTCGTATTAAATGATGAATTAAAAAAACAGTTTTCAATCCTAAAAAATATAATTCCAGGCATGTTTAGCGGTATTATCCTTTATATTTTATTTTATATCGGGGCACTCCTACTGAAATTTATTCCAGGTAATTTCGATACACTTGTCGCAAAAGGATATGGAAAATATGAACCGGAGTCATTGCTCATTTGGATACTACTCGTTGTCGCAATCGTTCCTGGGGAAGAAATTTTCTGGCGTGGCTTTGTATTAAAACGACTAGAGCACGACTTGATCCCGTGGGTTGCCGTTTTTATAATGTCTACTTTGAACGGTGCTTTAATGTTGTTCAGTGGTAATTTCATTATCGCCCTAGCAGCAGCTTTAGCATCAGTATACTGGGGATTTATTTACATCAAACGCCCAAGTTTATCGCTTTTAATTGTTTCGCATTGGACTTTTAATTTATTGTTACTACTAGTTTTACCTATCTATTAATTAGAATAATAAAGTCGCCATGTCTGATTCGGACGTGGCGACTTTATTTTATTTATCGCGAACTTCTACGCTGCCATCGGAAAAACCTATCACAATAGATGACGCATAGTTCAGAAACAGGCCGTTTTCTACAACACCTGGCAGATTATTTAACCAGTCATTCAGCGCTTCTGGATTCGTTATTGCTTTCATTTGTAAGTCTAAAATATAGTTTTGGCTATCCGTCAAATAAATACTGCCATCTTCGTGATGACGCAATATCGGATTATAACCTTTCTCCTCCAGTTGCCGCTCCACTTGCTTGTATCCAAACGGAACTACTTCAACAGGTAACGGAAAAGCGCCTAGTGTCTCAACGACTTTATCTTCGCCAACAACCCAGATACTTTTTTTCGATGCATGAGCTACTAGTTTTTCAAATAAAAGAGCCCCACCGCCGCCTTTTACGCCTCGAAATGCTGCATCCACTTCATCGGCTCCATCGATGGTCAAATCGATTTCCGTCACATCATTCAAGTCCATTAACGGAATATTTCGCTCCAAGGCTAGCTTTTCGGTTGCTTTGGAAGTGACAACACCTGTCACATTTAAACCTTCTGCTACTCGGTCACCTAATTTTTGAATCATATAGTACGCAGTTGATCCCGTTCCTAATCCTACAACCATGCCATCTTGAATGTACTCACATGCCTTTTCTCCCGCAATTTGCTTGCTATTCACTAGCACTAACCCCCCTCGAAAAAATTCATACTTCTTTCATTATATAGAATTTCCAATGATTCGCATAGCCGTATCCTATATTTTCATAAATAATAATATTACAAGGCGACATAATACAGTAATTAAATGCCAATTTTCACTCGATATCCTCCTTTATTTGGGAAAATAGCAGTTCTTGAAAAAATTCACAAAAAGTTCATAATTTCCACCTCACAAGCTATCTAAATCGCTTTAAATCGCTATTATTGAATCCAATTAGAAGTTCAGTGTAGTTTTCTATACTTTTAAAAGAGTTTTTTCATCTATTTTTTGTTCCGAAAAAGCTAATTTAGGCACTCCTGCAGCAACCCTTACACAACCTTACAAAAATGTAATTGGACATTTCGCGGGAAATACGTTACATTATATAAATACATGACACCCTATTTTAACAATTGTAATATTAAAGAAATGTACGAGGTGATATAAGACATGAAGAAATGGAAAACAGCGATGTTCCATCCAACAGCTATTTTTATCTGGAAGACGTTATTTTATCTGGTTGTTTTACTCGGCTTGCTTTGGTTCTATGGCTTCAAAAACCCGAACGACACCACATTTATTTATAATGAATTTTAAAAGAAAAGAGGCGATTACGAATGAGTGTATCTTTTTTCACCACTTCTATTAATGAACGTATTGATGAATGGGCAATGAAGACACCAAACAAATCTTGTTACGATTACAATGGCAACTCCCTGACATACCGTGAACTGAAGGAACAATCAGACGCATTAGCAGTCTTTTTATTGCAAGAACTAGCGGACGATTTGGCACCTATCTTGGTTTATGGACATATGGATGCTACGCAAATTGTGTCTTTCCTTGCTTGCTCTAAAGCTGGTCGCGCCTATGTTCCAATCGATGCGTCGATGCCTGCTGACCGTATCAAGCAAATAACGGAAGTCGCACAACCTAGCTTCATTCTTTGCACCGATGAATTACCTGTTGAAGCAACGACTGCTGGAGTGAACACCATTACTTCGGAACAATTGCAAGAAATCATCGCGCATAATGCCGGACAAACACCTGATGATTCTAATTTTGTGAAAGCAGAAGATAATTATTACATCATTTTCACATCCGGAAGTACGGGCGTTCCAAAAGGTGTGCAAATCAGTCATAATAATCTCGTGAGTTTTACAAACTGGATACTCCAAGATTTTCAAATTCAAGAAGGTGCTCGTTTTCTCAATCAAGCGCCCTACTCGTTTGATTTGTCTGTCATGGACCTTTATCCTTGCCTACTTGCCGGTGGAACGCTTGTGCCGCTAGATAAGACCGTTAGCGCTAATTTAAAAAGCTTGTACGAGGCAATTCCAAATCTAGAAGTAAATGTTTGGGTTTCTACGCCTTCTTTTGTAGATATTTGCTTGATGGATCCGAATTTTAACGGAGAAAATAACCCGTCGATTACGCACTTCCTGTTTTGTGGGGAAGTTTTGACCAAAGAAACAGCTCAAATGCTCATTAATCGATTCCCTAAAGCTACTGTTTACAACACGTATGGACCGACTGAGGCGACCGTTGCTGTAACTAATGTGGTCATCGATGCGAACAATGTGAACACATATCCTAGCCTGCCACTTGGACGAATTAAGCCAGATACAAGGCTCGCTATTTTAGATGAAGATGGTTTACCTGTTCCAAATGGGGAAAAAGGGGAAATCGTCTTGATTGGTCCTAGTGTTTCAAAAGGTTATCTCAATGAGCCAGAGAAAACGGATGCTGTTTTTTATACGGATGAACCGTTTCAGGCTTACAAAACCGGAGATTGCGGCACGATTATTGATGGCATGCTCTTTTTCCAAGGTCGGCTTGATTTCCAGATTAAGCTTCATGGTTACCGTATCGAGCTTGAAGATATTGAGAATAATTTGAAAGAAGTAAGCTATATTCGCTCTTGTATTGTCGTTCCAAAAATGCGTGAGGGTAAAGTAGATAGTTTAGTTGCCTTCGTCGTTCCTTCTGCTCATGATTTTGAGAAGGAATATAAGCTAAGTGCCGCTATCAAAAAAGAACTCGCAGAATCAATGCCTAGTTATATGATTCCACGCAAATGGGTGTACAAAGAGGAACTCCCACTAACGATGAATGGCAAAATTGACCGCAAGCAGCTTTCCAGTGAGGTGAACACATGACAACGCCATACGGATCAATACTCTATTTTGCAGTATTGTTCGCCTTTTTAGCACCGATTGTGATTGCTGGCTTACTCGGTAAAAGAATGCCTGTTTACAATGCTTTTGTGACACTGGTCTTCATTTACATGATGTTTGCTAGCAACACGATTCAAGCGATTGCCTTGATTATATTCGTATTTTGGCAATTAGCACTCGTAAGACTTTACTTTAATTATCGGCAGAAAAACAACCATGGCGGCATTTTCGTACTCGCGCTCATTCTCTCTATCTTGCCGCTCTTCATTGTAAAACTTCAGCCGTTACTCGCAGCGAACACAACGATGATTGGTTTTCTTGGGATATCGTACTTAACTTTTAAAGCCGCGCAAATGATTATGGAGACACGTGATGGTCTAATTAAGGAGCTGAACTCGTGGGATTTCATTAATTTCCTACTGTTCTTCCCAACGCTATCATCTGGCCCAATTGACCGCTTCCGTCGCTTTAAAAAAGAAGCTGATTCACCTATAGATCCTGACAAATATGCAAATTTACTTAATCGTGGTATTTTCCTTATTTTCTTAGGTTTTCTATATAAATTTATTATCGCTTATGTGATTCAAACGAATGCGATAACTGGTCTTGAGTATAACCTCCACCATCACGTTCAATTTGGATGGAGTTTGGTCGGCTACATGTATGCTTACAGTATGTATTTGTTCTTTGATTTTGCAGGCTATAGTGCTTTTGCGGTTGGAGTTAGTTACTTGATGGGTGTGCAGACGCCGATGAACTTTAACAAACCGTTCGCAAGTCGCAATATTAAAGAATTCTGGAATCGCTGGCACATGACGCTATCATTCTGGTTCCGAGATTTCGTCTTTATGCGTCTTGTTTTCTGGATGACAAAGAAGAAGTTTTTCAAGAGTAAGTTTACCGTGGCTTACATCGCCTATTTCGTGAATTTTTTAATCATGGGTATGTGGCACGGACTCCATTGGTATTACATCGTTTACGGGCTTTATCAGGCGGCGTTGATCGTCGGATTTGACCTCTTTGAACGCTGGAATAAGAAAAAGAAATTCTACCCAAAAAATAAAGTCACCAACGTGATTGGTATTGTTATTACATTCCAATTCGTCTGCTTTGGCTTCCTGATTTTCTCAGGTATTTTTGACAAAATTAGTTTTTAAATAAAATGATAAGGTGGTAAAATATTATGGCATTTCGTGAAGACGTATTAGAAATTTTAGAAGAGATTACTGAATCAGAGGAAGTTGTGGAAAACACATCAGTGCATTTGTTTGACGAAGGACTTCTCGATTCAATGGCAACCGTTCAGTTATTAATAGAAGTAGAATCGCGCTTAGGAATTACAGTTCCGGTTTCAGAATTCGATCGTGATGAGTGGTCGACTCCGGATCAAATCATCGCTAAACTTGAGGAATTAAAATGAAAAAGAAACTTTGGATGACATTTGGGCCTTTGCTTATTGCAGGGGCTGTGTTCTTATTCATCCTGTTCGGCCCAAGCTCCATCTTTGGCGGTGTTTCTACTAGCACTGTCAAAAAAAGCGCTACTTCTATGAATCCAACTGTCGTGCAAGGTGTTGCCATTCAACAAAAAATGCTTGCGACAGATAAAAACTATGTCCCTATCTTTGGTTCTTCGGAGTTATCACGTGTGGATCAATTCCATCCCAACGTCTTTGCGGAGAAATACAATCGTGGCTATACGCCGTTCCTTATTGGTCGTCCCGGCACGCAATCCCTTTCGCATTACTTAGATATTAAAGCGATGGGCAATGAGTTAAAAGGTAAGAAAGTTGTATTTGTTTTATCGCCACAATGGTTCCAACCAGCTGGTGTTGACGATGGGCACTTCGGTGGGAATTTCTCGCCTCTTCAAGCTTATAAATTTGCGATGGCAGATGAGCCACCTACTGCTGAAAGAAGATATGCGGCTCGTAGATTGCTGAGTTACAAAGTTGTGAAGAATGATACCACTTTGGCGGCATTGCTTGAAAGTATCGCATCCCCTGGCCCTAAAACCGAGGTCGATATGTTTACAAAAACAGCAGCGGTGGCTCAGGTGAAGATTTTACAACGAAAAGATGATTTAGATTCGAAATTCATTCAAGGTTCGCGTGAGGAGAAAGTTCAGAAAAACTTGAAACTCCTTCCTGATGCGTTGGATTATACGACATTAGACGAATTAGCAACAAAGACTGGTGAATCCAAAGTTGGCGCGAATCCATTTTTTATTAAGGACTCCTATTATAAGAAGAAATTAGAGCCAACAATTAATCAGTTGAAGGATAGTCGGACGAATTTAAGTTACGATGAGTCACCTGAATATAGTGATTTACAGCTTGTTATGGATGCTTTTAAAGAGGTCGGTGCGGATGTGCTTTTCATCAATCCTCCTGTGAACGGGCCTTGGTATGATTATATTGGCGCTTCTCGTGAGAAGTTGCAGAAGTACTATGATAAATCTGGAAAACAGATAACAGAACAAGGTTTCCACTATTATGATATGTCGAGTTACAGTGATACGCCTTATTTCTTGGAAGATACGATTCATTTATCTTGGCGGGGTTGGGTAGCGATTGATAAAAAGATGGATCAGTTTATGAAAGATAAGACGAAACCTACGTATGAGAAAACGCCAAAACAGTTTTATTTTAAACAGGTTCTCCCTCCCAAAAAGGAAGATAGTAAGCAATAAAAGAAGGATGTAGATAACGTATCGGATACGCAGTCTACATCCTTCTTATTTATTCTACTGTAACGCTTTTTGCTAGGTTACGTGGTTTGTCTACATCGCAACCACGGTGAAGCGCTGCGTAGTAGGCCAGTAGTTGACACGGTACGACGCTTGCTAGTGGTGTTAGGAGTTCGTGAACTTTTGGAATGACAAATTGGTCGCCTGGTTGGTTCACGCCTTCCATCGACAGGATACAAGCGTTGGCGCCACGTGCAAGTACTTCTTTGACGTTACCACGGATATTCCAGTTGATGCTTTCTTGGGTGATTAGGGCAAGAACCGGCGTGCCGTCTTCAATCAAGGCGATTGTTCCGTGCTTCAATTCACCACTTGCAAAACCTTCTGCTTGAATATACGAGATTTCTTTTAGTTTCAGCGCGGCTTCCATGGCTACGAAATAATCGATATGGCGGCCAAGGAAAAAGGCATTGCGTGTTGTTGCTAAATATTCTCCAGCGATATGCTCGATGGTTTCCTTGCTGTCGACTAGGGTTTCCATCGCGTTTGCAACAATGCCTAGTTCTACGATTAGATCGAAATCTTTAGCCTTGCTTAGACCCTTCTCACGGCCTACAACAGTCGCTAAAATAGATAAAGCTGCAATTTGTGCTGTGTAGGCTTTTGTGGATGCTACGGCGATTTCTGGGCCTGCGTGCAGGTACATGGTGTTGTCTGCTTCGCGATCCAATGTTGAGCCTGGCACATTCGTGATTGTGAGCGAGCGGTAGCCTAGTTCTTTGACTTTCACCAATACTTGGCGGCTGTCTGCTGTTTCACCACTTTGCGTAATAAAAATGAACAATGGCTTTTCCGTTAGAAGTGGCATGTTGTAACCGAATTCGCTAGAAACGTGAACTTCGACTGGTACTTCTGCTAATTTTTCGATTAGATTTTTGCCGACAAGTCCTGCGTGATAGCTTGTTCCGCATGCAACGATGTGGATGCGATCGGTGTCTAGTAGTTCTTTGACAATTTTCGGATCTACGGTTACATCGCCTGCTTCGTTTTGGTAAGCTTGGATAATTTTACGAATAACGGCTGGTTGCTCGTCTGTTTCCTTTAGCATGTAATGTGGATAGGTTCCTTTTTCGATATCGGATGCGTCGAGTTCAGCTGTGTAGGCTTCTCGCTCGATTTCTTCGCCAACCAATGTCTCGATTGTCACGCCGTCACGTTTCACAAGGACGATTTCTTCATCCATGATTTCGACGAATTGATCGGTTTCGCGAATAACTGCCATCGCGTCACTTGCAATGACATTGAAATCTTTGCCTTTTCCGATAAGAAGCGGACTTTTATTTTTCGCTGCGTAGAGCGTTTCTTTGTCTTGATTATCGATCAAACAAATAGCGTATGATCCGTGAAGCAAGCTAAGCGTCTTCGTGAATGCTTCTTTTGTTGTCATGCCTTGGTTTGCAAACATTTCGATGAGCAAAACGATGACTTCTGTATCGGTATCACTTGCAAAACTAGCATCGGCTAAATATTGATCTGTTAATAAGGAATAGTTTTCGATGACGCCGTTATGAACGATCGTGTAACGCCCTGACTTGCTTTGATGTGGATGTGCATTGGCATGACTTGGCTTCCCGTGTGTCGCCCAACGTGTATGCCCAATTCCCATTTCACCAAAAGCGTCGGCTGGTACTTCTGAACGTAAATCCGCAATGCGCCCTTTTTCTTTCGCTACTAGTACGCCAGTCGGTGATTGGAGTGCAATCCCTGCTGAGTCATAGCCACGATATTCTAATTTCTCTAGTCCTTCTAATAAAACTTCTTTCGCATTCTTCTTTCCAATAAATCCTACAATTCCGCACATAATAAAATCCTCCATTTGAGGGCAGACTTATCCTGTATGCAAGCCCTCTATTAATTTGAAAAAGGGCAGACTATTCCGCTGTCTGTATTCCTTTCGCGTTTCCATGGGGATAAAACATGTTCCTTTCCACTCTGTTCACCAAGTCGCCTTGATGGTTTGTAGCAAAGGCATCACGATTGCATGTACAACCGAGGGACTCCCGCCGAATTTTCGATTAATCCCTTCCTCGTCAACTAGAGACGTAACCTCTAGTTCTGGCGCTTCTATTCAGTTGTGAGCGATCCTCCTTTTCATTTTTTCTAGGAAACAAAATTATCATACCTCATAGTTGTATAGTTCGTCAAGCCTTATATAATGTACCAATTATGAAATTGGTATAGTCATTGACAAAAACACGCTTTTATTTGATAATGGATAGGAAGCGTCATTTGCTAGGAACGGTCAGGCTTTAGCAATGACTCCATATAGAAATTTTGACCAAGAAAATGGGAGGTTAACTACATGAAATTTTTTCAGAAAATACTTGCGGGGTTTACAATACTTTTCGTCGCATGGGCGGTTTTTTGGAAGTTTGGCCCGATTCAAACGGTGAATGCGGTCAATATGAACGAGCTGCCAAGCACTGGTGATAGCTTTTCGGTTTGGACGATTGTGATTGGCGGTATCTTGATTATCGCTGCGATTGCGTTGCTTTTACGGAAAAAATGGTAAGAAAAAAAGAAATTCGGAACCTGGTATTAGGCTTCGAATTTCTTTTTTGTGTTGCGATAATTAGAAATAGGCTGGCGAAGATGCCGAGCGTGCCGATGATTAATTTCAGCGCAACAACCGTATTTTCGTCTTGGCCGATTTGAGAGCCAATTTGAGACCCGATTTTGCGGAGTAACTGTTCTAGCCAGAGATATTCTGTGAAAAAGTTAAACGAGAGTCCGAGTAGTGGCGCCGTGATGAAGGCATTTGGTTTCCTAAATCCGAATATGATGGCGAGTAGGAAAAAAAACGCAATGCCGATTCCTAAATAAGCGTCGAATGGTGTTGTGAAGAAAAATTCTTCGCCGGATAGGACGATGACGGCTAATGTGATAGAGACGCCTAAGCCAAGTATGGCGAAAAACACGCCTGCCCAGCGCCACTTTTTCTGCCAATCGGTAGGTGGGATTGCCGGTTTTTCTGGTGTCTTGATAAAGAGATAGGTAATCCCGATGAGTGCGACTAGAAGCGTGATGAGGCGGGAGTAATCTATCAAGCCTAATTCTCCATTTTTGATCCATGGTTCGAGTTGATTTTGCCACAACATCCAGCTTTGAAAAACGCTGTAACCTAGCAAAACTAGCAAATTGGCGAGTAATATTGTTTTTTCGAGTAGTGTTAGTATGCCAAAAAGGAATAATAGGATGGTCAGGCTAAGCGTTGCCCACAGTATCCAATTCGGTTCGAAGTCGGAGCCGTTTAATGCCCAACTGTATAAAAAACTACTGAAATTTGGAAGTAATGTTGCTCCTAAAAATAACATGATAAATCCACTTACTTGTTTTTTCATTCTTCAACTCCTCAAAGCAGGTTCATTTTTTTGCCGTCCACGATGTATTCGAGCTCGGATAGACGCCAGAATTCTTCTTCTTTGTACACGTAGCGGTAGGTTGCATTAAATACGTAGTCGTCTGTCGTTCCGATTCGGAAGCCTGGATTTTCGAAGGTAAAGCGTTGGATTATCCCAATTTCTGGTTCAATCATGCCAATGTCGTCTTTTCCAGCGTCGAAATAAGGCGTGCCAATGGTTCTGCCACCTACTGTGATGTTGAAGGAGAACACGACTTTTTGCACCTGTACATCTAGGAAATTAGCGAGGACAATGTTGAAATGAATGTAATCCTCGGTGATTTCCAGACCGAATGGAAATAGTTCCATTTCCCAGCGTGCATCTCTGTTTTCGCTTAGCTGTTTGACGATTTGTTCGCTCATCGAAATATCCTCTACTGACGGAAAAGTGCTTACCATTTCTCTTTTCTGCAAATCATAAAGTGACCAATTTAGTTCCATAGTAATTCCCTCCATAAAAAATACCCTTTCTACTAGTGTACCAGAAAAAACGATTTTGAACGATTAAAACCTTAGGAAAGTGTTGAAAATATCTTTTTACTAAAAAGTATTCAGCGTGGTGACAATACTTAGTTTCTAGGCAAAAGAGAGTACCAGCGCGGAACGTACTGGGGTACGTTGACTGAAAACAGGAAGGGAGTCTTATCCCCGACCATGTGAGAAGTTATGCGAAACGCAGTGTAGAAGAGCACTGGAACGGAGCTTTTAACGTAAAGGATTACAGGTTCACTTTGTTCCCCTGCATATTGAACTTGTAACTCGCTTCACTTCGAACAATCTCAACAATGAGTGTTTGTCGCCTCGCTGAATATCTTTTTGTCGAAGAGGTATTGTAGTGTTTCACTGTGCCATGGTCTTCCGAAGACGCGCTTGCTGACGAAATACTGGGCGCGTTCGATTTGGCCTTCTTCGTTTTCGGCTTCCATCGATAATTTATGTACAAAACGTTTTTTATCGAGACGGATGGCTCGAATTTTGTCTTTTGGTAGGAAGAACATTTGTGTTTCGGATTTGCTGACGATGGAGAAGGAGAATGTGATTAATCCTACTTCCGTGAACACGAGTACGAGACTGTGCCTAGTACGCATCGACGGGCCGGCGTACATTAGTCTGTGGTAGTTGGTCGACATGCCGTTGTCCGCTAAGTATTGATCTACTTCTGTTTCGATTTGATCTTTCATTGCCATGTGTGATTCACCTCCCATTTATTTTACCACACATTTAAAAAGCTGGGCGCGGTAAATTTGCCCAGCTTCGACGTTATATCATTTTTTCTGCTTGTGTAGCGATATTTTCTGCGGTGAGTCCGTAAAATTCTTGGAGATATGGCATCAAGCCGACTTGTCCGAATTGTTCGCGCACACCTACGCGGTACAGTGGAACGGGGCAGTTTTCTCCAAGGAATTCTGCGACGGCGCTTCCGAGGCCGCCATTGACATTATGGTTTTCTGCGGTGATGACGCGACCAGTTTTTTGTACGGATTGGCGGAGCGTCTCGCCGTCTAGTGGTTTGATGGAAAACATGTCGATGACTTCTGCCGAGATGCCTGATGCTTTTAGAATTTCTGCAGCTTTCAAGCTCTCTGCGACCATGATTCCAGTAGCGCAAATCGTGATGTCCGAACCTTCTCGCAAAATTTGAGCTTTTTCAAACGTGGTGTTTTCATCATAGAGCTGCGTCGCATTTTTACGAATCGTTCGAATGTAGTGCAGGCCGCCTTTTTTATAGGCATTCTCGAGGAGCCAGCTGAATTGGACGGCGTCACTTGCTTCGGAAACGTTGGCATTCGGGACTTCGCGCATCAAACCAATATCTTCAAAAGTCATGTGCGTGCCGCCGTTATGTTCTGCGGAAACGCCCGCGTCAGAGCCAACGATTACCGCGGATAACTGCGCGTAGCCTAGCGATACGAAAACTTGGTCAAAAGCACGGCGCGTCACGAATTGGCCGAAAGAATGGATGAACGGCTTGCGTCCGAGCACACTAAGTCCCGCCGCGACGCCCATCATGTTCGCCTCCATAATGCCCACATTCACATACTGGCCTGGCAGCTCCGCTTTGAGTTTCCCCGTCGACATCGCGCTACTCAAATCAGCCTCTAGCGCAATCACATCCGGATCCGTCGCCGCCAATTTTCGAACCGTATCCGCGTAAACTTGGCGCATCTCCAGTTGGTCTTTTTCAAGTGTAAGCGTCATTGTGCCACCCCTTCCAAATCATTTTCTAATGCCAAAATTGCGTCGTCAATCGCCTGCTTATCCCCGTCATCAGGACGCAAATGATGGTTGTCCGCCTTCTCCTCGATATGCGTCACGCCCTGCCCCTTCACCGTATCCAGCACAATCGCGTACGGCTTTCCAGAACTCCTTTTTGCCGTCTGAATCGCCTCATCAATGGCCTGCGTCGAAGCACCATCCACCGTCACCGTCCGGAATCCAAACGCCGCCATCTTCGCCTCCAAATCAAGCGGATCAATAATGTCCGCCGTCAAGCCATCCAGCTGCTTCTTATTATCGTCAATCAACACGATCATGCGGTCCAGCCGGTGATGCCCGATAAACTGAAACGCCTCCCAGCACTGGCCCTCATTCAGCTCGCCATCCCCGACAATCGCGTACGTATAATTCTCGCGTCCAGCCAACATATTCCCGAACGCAATCCCGCCAGCCACCGAAATCCCCTGTCCAAGCGATCCCGTGGTCATCTCCACGCCCGGCGTCAAATTCCGATCCGGATGCGACGGCAAACGCGTGCCATTCTGATTCAACGTATACAACTCATCCTCTGCGAAAAATCCCTTCAAAAACAGCGTCGCGTAAAGCGCCGGTCCACCGTGTCCCTTCGACAAAACGAAATAATCACGATTCGCGTCCTCCGGTTTCTGCGGATCCACCGCCAAATGCTTCCCGTAAATCACCGCCAGCGCCTCCACAATCGATAAACTCCCGCCAAAGTGTCCGAATCCAAGCGCCCGCAACTCCTTCAACGTATGCAGCCGTATTTGCTTCGCAGCCACATCCAAATTTTCAGCCAACATCAAGCTTCCTCCTCTATCGCCTTATTTTTCTTCCGCTTCACGCTAAGCCCGAACATCACGGCCAGAATCACAATCAAGCTCACCACAATCGCAATCGTTCCGCCATGATTCGCGAGCACACCGAAGAAAATCCCACTCACACCAAAATCAGTATCCGAGAACGTCGAATTCGCAAAACCGAGATTTCCAAGCACCGGCATCAAGAAAACAGGCAAGAAACTGATCAAAATCCCGTTCACAAATGCCCCGAGAACCGCGCCACGCACACCGCCCGTCGCATTCCCAAACACACCAGCCGCAGCCCCCGTGAAGAAATGCGGCACAACGCCAGGCAGAATAATCACGCCACCCGTAAACGTCATGATCACCATACTCACAATACCGCCGATAAAACTCGAGAAGAACCCAATCAATACAGCATTCGGCGCATACGGATAAATAATCGGCACATCCAGCGCAGGTTTTGCATTCGGCACTAAACGCTCCGAAATCCCTTTAAACGCTGGCACAATCTCCGCCAACACCAACCGTACGCCAGATAAAATAATAAACACACCAGCCGCAAAAGTCCCCGCCTGAATCATCGCAAACACAAGATAATTCGTGCCGTCGCTCAAGTTCGCCTCCACATAACTAGGTCCAGCAAACAGCGCTACAACCACATAAATCACCATCATCGTCAGCGCAATACTCACCGTGCTATCCCGCAAGAAACCTAACCCCTTCGGAAAATTAATTTTCTCCGTCGATTTCGGATTTTTCCCAGCAACCGCCTTGCCGACCAGTCCACTCACCGCGTAACCAACCGCGCTAAAATGGCCCAGCGCCACATTATCGTTCCCCGTCAAAATGCGCATAAACGGTTGCACAATCGCCGGAGATAGCGACATGATAATCCCGAGCGCTACAGCCCCCGCCATGATCAGCGGAACCGACGTGAAGCCAGCCACCGTCATGATTACCGCCAACATACACGCCATATAAAGCGTATGATGCCCCGTCAAAAAGATATATTTAAACTTCGTGAACCGCGCAATCAAAATATTGACCATCATCCCGAAAAACATGATTAACGCCGTATTCGTCCCATATTCCGTCAAAGCAATCGCAACAATTGCCTCATTGTTCGGCACGACTCCCGTCACATGAAAAGCCGCCTTAAACATCTCTCCAAATGGCGCGAGTGATGCCGATAAAATCCCAGCCCCCGCCGAAATCACGAGGAAGCCAACAAACGTTTTCGTCGTCCCTTTTAGCGTGTCCGATAATTTTTTCCGTTGCGCGATCAGGCCGATTAACGCGATTAGCGCCACCAGAATCGCCGGTTGACTCAAAATATCCACTAACACTTTTAGAAAGTCATTCATATCTCTTACCCCTCCCCGTTTTTTAAATCAAGCCCTTTTCCCTCACGACCGCCGTTACCTTCTCGCGCAGCTCATCCATGTCGATAATACTGTCCAGCACGATCACCTCACCGAGCGATTCACCGCCCTCCGCAATGTCCTTCGCTAGGAAAAATACGTCCGCACTATCCGGAGTCGCCGAACTCAAATCCGAATGCGACACCTCCACGTCCGTCACGCCCAGCTCCTTCAACACCTGATTAATATTCATCTCCACCATAAAACTCGTACCAAGACCAGATCCACAAACCGCTAAAATTCTCATTCCTGTTCCTCTCCTTCTACTAATAAATTCGTAATCTCATCCACCGTTTCCGCCTGCTTCAACTTTTCCAAAGCCACATCATTCGTCAAAAACTTCGTCAATTGCGACAAAGCCTTCAAATGCGCCTCATTATCCACAGCCGCCAAACAAATAAAAATATCAATCGCAGGTCCCGACGCATCCACTAAATGCACCGGCGTCCGCGTCCGTAAAAACGACATCCCAATCTGATTCACACCCTTTTCCGGACGCGCATGCGGAATCGCAATCCCTTTTCCAATATGGATGTACGTCCCCATTTCCTCGACCGTTTCAATCATCGCATCCACATAATCCGTTTTTACACGATTCGCCGTCACAAGCGGTGTTGCCGCAAGCCGAATCGCCTCTTTCCAATCCAGTTTCTCATCCGTAAACTGAATCATATCCTTCGTTAATAATTCAGATAGCATTGGCGCATATCCCCTCTCTATCGACACTTTTCCGTAAATCTTATTAAATATGGCATCATATAATTTCTGTTCATCCTCAATCACCGCGTGCCGTTCAATGATTTCAAGTAACGCATCCACCGAAATATGGCGATGATCAATCGTTGGGAAATCCGCCGCAACCGCCTGAATCAAGTAGTTCTTTTCAAGCGACGTGAGCAGCGGCTGAACTAAGTACACCGGTTTTCGCGTCGGCACATACACCGTCGAAAAAATCATATCGTATCCCGACTCCGGAATATTCGCCCCATCTGCCATCCGGAACCGCAACTCCGGAAACAACTGCCGCAACTGCGATTTCAGCATCAGCGACGTACTAATCCCATTCGGGCAAACCAACAACGCCTCGAAATCCCGTCGCACCTCACGCTTCTGCTCAAAATACCCACCAAAATGAATCGTAAAATAACCAATTTCCGCCGCGCTTACGGTTTTCCCGGTCAGTTTTGCAAGCGGCAACAAAGCCTGTCTCACAAACGCGAACAATTCTGGGTGCGCCGTCTGAATTTGCTCCGTCATCGGCGCGACCAATGGCAACGAAAACACGATTCGGAAATACGCCGGCACCAGATGATCGTAAAGACTCCGCCGCAACTCGCGCTTATTATCCAGCGTCAGCAATGTCAACTTCTCAAAAGCCGCAATAATCCGGTCCGCCAAATCTAGCAACACCACATGCTCCCCAATCTCCGCCGTCCGCTGCGCCCCAATCACCTGCACCGTCACATAAAGCTGCTCCATCTCGTCCTGCATCCCGAACAACGCCGCCACAAGCGATTCCGTCACCCGAAACACCGCCTGCTGCCCGATCAACTCCCGTTCCACATCCGAAAACACAAGCCCCGCATGCTTCCCGCGACACCGCAGAAACGCCGCCAAGTAAAGCCATTCCCGCTGCCGATCCTGCACGAACTCCACCCGGTTCACCTTTTGCCAGTCAAGCAGAATCCGCTCCGTCTCGTCTAACCGCGCGCGCAGTCCCCAGCTTTCCAGCACGAATTTCAACGCGACCTCACCGAGCGGCAACACCAACAACGCATTCACACACCGCCCCGCCAGCACCCGCTTATCCCGCTCCGAACCCACCAGATGGTATCCAGAGAGCCGCGAATAAACCAGTCGCACATCCGCCTCCGCACAAAATCCCCGCACCTTCTTCACATCACTCAGCGCCGTATTCCGACTCACATGCAACACCCGCTGATAATGAAAATTCGAGATTTCCTCCTGCCGAATAAACGTATACAAATAAAGCAAATACACCCGATCCTGCTCCCCGAGAAAAAGCTCCTCCTGGCGTATAAATAACTCCGATCCTTGCAAATAAGCCTTTTTCAGCTTAGGATCAATAATAAAAACTTGATTTCGCACCTCAATTTCCGATTTTCCAACATGCCGCAAAGCCTGATTCATCTTTTCAAAATCATATTGAAACTGCCGCTCCGACAGCCCCATTTTCCGAACAAGCGCCCCGCTCGTCATTTTCTCATACCGAATAATCTGCTCAAAAAGCCGAAATGCACGTTGATCAAACATGATTGCCTCCTCCTTACTTTTCATTTTAAAGCGGTTACATAAAGATAGCTAGGTGAATTGAGTACAAAGTGTGTGTTGGGATTGGTGAATGGATTGGGTTTTTAGTGGGGTATTGTGATTATAGCAGAGGTTTTGGAGAAATGGGAAAAAGCCGAGTTCGCGGATTTAGGGTCCGGGAACTCGGCTTTAGTACTCTAACATTTTAATAAATGATCTCACTACACATTCTCAGGCATCTTCTTTGGCTCATTTAGATTTTTGTTTAAATAGTTTACTAAGATTGAAGTTGTATCCTTCCTTTCAAAAAGCTTTCTGTCTTGCAATACTTCTTCAATTTTTTCCCCATTTTGGGTTAGAGCATCGTTAATTAATGAGATTGCATCCATTATATATTTACTAGATTCTTCCTCATCCAAAAGTGCTTTTTCAATAACTTGACTATTAGTATTCGCATTTTTATTTATCCTTAAGTCAATTTGATTATCTTTGCATAAAATATATTTTAGTACCATGATAATATGCCATCTTGCCCTGATATATTTTTTCTTATTATTTTGAACAAATCGCTCTACTTTATACCAAGCTAAACCACTAACATAATATACATTTAAGAATGAAAGATCACTTTCTTCATCAAAAAGCATACCTCTTGTCTTTTTCTCCACTTTCCCATATTGTCCGGATACCTCATGTGGCAAATCTAAAAATAGAGCTGATGTTGCCTTAATTTGAGAAGGAATTGTAATAATCTTAGTTTTTTGTATGCTCTCATCTCTATATTGCTCTGTTCTACGTTCATAATATAAATCAAATTCTTTTGCCTTTCTTTTTATAGTATAATATTCTTCCAATGCTTTTTGAATAGGCGATAAAGCAGCTAGCTGCTCTGGCTTTAAAGCAGTCTGACTATTTGTTGCTCTTATTATGGCGTTTTTAGTTTCTTCATCATTAGTGGCAATAAACCTAGCAGGAATATAGATATCTTCATCAATATTAATTTTATCGAGAACCTCAAAAATAACGTTGCTGGTTTGACACCCATTTACAATTTGATAATTTACTAAAGTCAGTTCTTCCGAATTCAAGTTAACTTCATCGCTAATTATTGTAATTCCATTATTCAAAACTCCAAATAAATGCTTTGAATCTCCCATTAATTGTTCTTTCATCGTATGATTTACTTCAACCTTCTCTTTCGCCCCTAAATAATACCTAATATTATCATCAAAAATACCTTTTCGTAAAATACGTTTCCCAGAAACTTCATCTGTCAAAATATTAACAAAATCAGCTAATTTTATTAGACCAAAATAACCATTCTTAATCTTTTTAGTTGGATCTTTTGGATAAGCCACAGGAGATTTTGTCATATTAATTGAAATTTCTAAATCGGAATTAGCCTTATTTTGCAAATCCATTATTTGTTTTACACCCCAAAATTGAGGACTAGATATTTTGCTAAATAAATTCAAATCATTTAAATCAAGAAGATTTTGCTCCACGGTAGCTTCCATATGTATATCATTTAGATCAATATCTTTTGGAGCCAGACTTGCAAAAACAAGATTCAGTTCTGGTGATTTTTTAAATTTAGAAACTTTTGTATATATATATTTTGCAACTTCCCAAAACCCTTCTAATTCATTAATTTCACATTTTTCAAAATTAAAAAATCTACGAACTCCTGAGAAAAAATCATTAACTTCTTGCCGATTAAATTTTTGAGTAGTTTTTGACTGTGTAAAAAAGAAACTAACTTCAAATTTTTTAAGATCTTCAATTATCTCATCCACATCTTCAATACTTGTTACAAGTTTATCAGCAACGAAAATGGCTACTCCATCAATTCCAAATGAACTTCCAGTATCCATATCTTCGTATAATGCATTTGGATCATTTCCGTAAATATTTAAAACTAAATCATTAATATATTTTTCAAATAAAGAATGTTGATCTCTAGATTCTGTAGCGCTAATTTCATATTTATGAGAAAATCCCTCTAAATAAGATAATATAATTGGATGGGTTATATGTGTAGCATTTGACATAAAATCATCTCCCTTTCTATACTAATTTCGCAAAATATTTGAGCCTATAATAAAGAATCTCGACTCGTTCTCATTAATATTTACAACAGGAGAAGAGCTCACAAAAAACAATCCCAAGCTCTTCTCAATCACTATATTAATAAAAAGTCAGCCACTATTTCTTAGTCTCAATTATGGAATTCACACCTGCAAAGATAATATCTCGCAACACTTCATTATTATCTTTATAATTTTTTTCAACCCGAATCTTATCAAAAACTTGTTTTATTGTTCCATCAAGTAATACGGTTAATCCTTCAATTTCTTCCTCTGTTCCTTGCTTTTTGTAATTCTCATTTAAAATGGTAAGCATATCATTACTCAATTTATTTGCCCTCCTTGAATTTATCGACTTCTAATTTGTACTGTTCTGAAATTAAATTTTTACCATTTAAAATCCAATATCTTTCTCGATCGGGAATATATTCAGTAAAATCTCCATAGGTACTCTTCCAATCATTAGGTGCATAATTCTCGAATGGTAATGACTCAGGATAAGAAGATATAAATACCTTTTTATCAAAATCTATATATAGCGATGCCTGTAGCGCTAAAACTGTGTCTTCATACTTCTTATTCACTAAAAGATTTTGTAGTTCATCAGAATCTACTTGATTTTTTTCATAAGTAAACGCATACTCTTCAATAGTTGTCTCATCAACCACATGTATATTATTTCTAAAACCTAAGGCAAAGTTCATATCAAAATCATGCCCATTTTTTAAATATGCGTCACTATACTTATCGATATCTAGTATCCATGTATCTCTGTCTGTTATATACCATTTGAACACATTTTTATGCATAACACCTACAATGATGTTCTCAGCGTATTTAGGATTCAACATGTCATCTCTCCCTTCCTATTCTATTATTCTTGCAGAGTGAGCATTTTCTTCAATCCATTCAACCCAAGGTGCTGGAAACTCATAACTTACCCCTGGGGTTGTTGGGTCAACAAGTTTTGGTGCCATACCACCTTGATTTCTAGGGTTTTCAGAATACTTAAATTGATCAATTTTAGTTTCTTGAGCTAAATCATCTAATTCCTTTGGAACCTTGAACTCTATTATTTCTCCCCCTGGGCGTTTAGTATCTCTAAAATAGATAGCATGTTCTTTATCGTATGCGCTAAGATTAAGGTCCGCATCATGATTTGGTATCCGAATTGTTCCATCATCATTCAATTGTATTCTGTACTGACTTGTTTTTGTTCCTTCTCCTCCGCCCTGCACTCTGTAGTAAGAAACGGTGTCTTCTGTCTCTTTACCAATTTTAGAAACAATAGGTTGCACTGCTTCAATTACATCATCTGTGAATACAAATCCTTCTGCTACCACCCGTGGTTGCCAGAAATTTTTAATTGTATTCCCAGCATTTTTAACGGTGGTCAAGCCTTCCTGCGCCGTATTCTTCACTGTACTCGCCACATCACTTATAACTCTTGGCACATTCCGAATCCGCTCTGCGCTCTCACGCAATGCTTGTTTCCCCATCGCATCCAAATGTGACAATCCTTGCTGTGCGGTCTGTTTCAACGTCAACTTACTGCCAGCCTGTGCAGCGTCCAACGCCAGACCTCCAGCTTTTGTCGCCGTGCTAAACGCGCGGATTCCTTTCACGCCTGGAATAATGTCCAACAACGCAAACGCCCCACGTGTCGCGCGCTCGGTCCCGTCCATTTCGCGTCCAGTCATCCAGTCTTTCCCGGTCGCGGCGCTGCTCAATTCTAGTGTACCATATGCTATGCCGAGTGCCAAACCTGCGGGTGGACACACAATGCTCACGCCGATAATCACAATCGCTGCTCCAATATCGCGCCATAATTCAAGATTCTGTTGGCCGTCCCGAATCGAATCATACTCAAACGCGTGCGAACTCGATACCGCCGACTGATATTGCTCGTATGTAAACTCCTGATCCGGATTCTGTTTACTATACTCCGCAAATTGGGCTTTTAAATTGTCTGCAAAAAAGTTGTCGCCTGCCATGATGTCGCTTAGCTTAATCTTATCTTTTGGCACAGTAGTTGTCGTCGCACCGTAACTGCCATAATCGTATCCGCCTGTTGTTATAATCGTCGTCGCGCCAATCGTATTCTTCGTCTCGTAATCGTCAATCGACAAATTTTCCATCTTTTCGACGAACTTATCAATGTCCTTATAAAATGGCTCGTCAATCACGCGTTCCACCATATTTCCGGCATCGCCTGCATAATCATGGAGTACTTCTATTTTCTCGAATAAGGTTTGATATTTACTCTCCATATCCGTGAAAGAAAACGAAATCACGCCGTCGCGATCGTCTTTTCGAATATCATTTTGCGCATCTTCGAAATTAGTATTGATTTTCTTCAATTGATCGATGACACCTTTTCCCCAAACACCCAGACCGACAAGTGTTCCCAAGGCATTTTTGGATTTATCCCATTCACTTTCTTTATATTTCACATCCATCTTCCGCGCCTCCTCCCTACTCTGGCAAGTCTAGTTTCGTATAGAATTCTTGGCCCAGCGACTCGTCTTGCTCCACCATCGCATTGATGGTATACGCGACCAAACCCGCAATTTGCGCATAATTATCATACAAATCCATCGCTTTTTTGTTCGCTTTATCGTAAACTTCCAGCGCTTTCTTAGCCTTGCCCTCTTCATAAAACTTGATGGAAGCAATGGACTTTGTTGATTCTTCCAGTTTCTCAAGCTCAACACTAATTTTTTGAATCTTGTTATGAATCGCTGAAATCTCATCCACACTAATCGATATATCCGCGGCACCGCCACCAGCACCTGCCCCATCCGTTGCTACATTAGCCATGTTGCGCCACCTCCTTGTAAGGGAATTCCATTTCGTCAAATACGAGTTTCATCAACCAGTATTGGCTCGCTTGCTGGTATTGCTGGCGTGCGACATCTAGTGAAATCAGTTTGTCGCCGTATAAGAAAAATAGCCAGTTTTGATAGAAGCTTGGTTCGGTCATTTCGGCTGGATATTTGTCTAAATAAAAAACTTCGAAATTGAAAACGGGTTCGCTTAGTTCCATCGCCTTGATCTCGTTTTTTTCTTGGTTGGTGAGTTCGGTAGTAAGAAAGGTTTTCTCGTCGGCGCCTGGTTCGCGTGCGATTAGCGGGAAACCGTCGTATAGTACTTTTAATGCGTGTGCTTTAGATAGAACGAGTAAGCGGTAGTATTTGTTTTTCTCGGCTTCGATGATGAGGACGACTTCTTCGGTGTTGTCTTCTTGGAACGAGAACATAATGTTGTTGCAGCGTACGTATTTCTTGCTTCGGTGGTACGCGGATAGTTTGTTGATAACGAAGGCGCCACTTTTTGTGACAGCGCCTTCTGGGGTTAGGATTTCTTTTGCGATGAGTTGTTGCTGGGCGTATGCCATTGGGTCGTCGTCGCGCAAAAGGAATACTTCTTTGCCGGGAAAGCCGAATAAAACTTTGCCATCCGTTGCGGCAAGAAGGAGATACATTTCTTCGAGGCTAAAATAGTCATTGGGATTTATCATAAATTCTTGACCTCCCGCACTTTGGATTCGCTGTCGTAGGCTTCGATGTAGTTTTCCAGGTTTTCCAGCGCCTTTGTCTGTTCTTTCATGGCGGATTTCACATCTTTATGGTATTGAACGATGATATCCAAGTAGGCGACGAATGCTTTCTTGGACTTGCCTTTCCACGTGACGCTATTGACGTAATCCTTTAATTTCGTGGCATCATCATAACTAGTTTTTAAGGCTTTGTCGATATCATTTGCTATCTTCTTAGCTTCTCCAACATTATCGCCGTGTATCGTGACTTTATCGGCCATTGGTCATACCTCCTTTGCTGCTGCATCTCGGTAATGCACGTATCGTTCGTACGCCTTATCGCGCGCTGCTGTTAAACTAGAACGCTCGTCGCTCGCGTCATTAATATAGCCTTCTAGCATTGTTGTCAGTTCCCCTCGCTTGGTGTCAAAATGCTTAGATGGAATGGTGGTACCATCAAAACCTGGATGCGCGCTTTTGTAGGAGGAAAGCGAACTTCTCGCTTCCCCTATTAATTTGTCGTGTTCGCTAATCGCATCTTTTAGCCGATCGTGGAGCCGGTCATAATCATCGCGTTTCTTCTCCAATTCTGATGAGCCAATGTCTATTGTTAAATCTCCAAATCCAAATCTAGCCAATCAAATCCCTCCTTATTTCGCTGGTTTCACAACCTTGATTTTCTCTGCTATGCCGTTTTGGATGTAATATGCTTCAAATGGTAGTAAGTTCGGTTCTTTGTAGTTTTTGTTGCTGACGTCGATAACGTTTTGGTCGCCGATTTTGCAAAGGGCAATGCCGTTTTTCTGTTTCTTAATCGCGCCACTAACTTTGTCGTAGCCTCGTCCCATCGTGCTTGTATTGCCCGCAATGATGAAGTAGATGCCGAACCGTGCGCCATTTTCAAGCAGATTCGTAAAATCGGTTTCGAGGTCGCTGCTGATGCCACTTACGATCGAATCGAGGTCGGCAATCGCGACAAGAACTGGACGAGCGTCTTTTAGGAAATCTGCTGTCGTCGTTAGCCCACCGCTTTCTTTTTGGGCCGCTGCAAAACCGTCTTGACGACTTTCTAGCAAACCGTGAAGTTCTTTGAAAATCATCGTGATGCTTTCGGTGTCATTGCCGTACGCGTTGACGTTTGGTTTGTATGCCGCAAAACGAAGCATCGGGTTGTCGGTTAGAATAATGTCTATTTGTGGGTTCACGACCATGACGTCAAGCAGTGTCACCATCGTGGATTCAATCAATTCGACGCGATCGCTCATCACAAGTGTATTTTGATTTTCTTTGTAGTGTAACGGGATTGGTTCGACATTTTCAAAATCAACGGCAAACGGTAATTGGCCTGCTGCGAGCATGTTTTGCGTCGACTTCCATGATACGAAATCTTGGAATGGGAGCACTTCTGGAACCATTGGAATCGGAAGTGGGCGCTCGCCTGTCCATGCGTCAGACATTTCTTTCGCTTCTTGCTGGATCGCGCTAATAATTTGTAGCGTATCTTCACCTTTATTTGGAAGCGCTGTTTGGAACACGGCGATATCGTCATGTTTCACCAAGCCGCGACCTGGTAATTCCTCGCTCGTTAAGTCGGTGCGCCCGATGATGCTTCTCGCGTCGGATGCCTCGATTAAGTAAAGCGGGATTTGCGTTTTAATATTGGAAAGTAACGGCGTACGCATCGCATTTTGCTGTCCAGCACTGATGACGAGATTGATCCCAACGCCGGCACCTTCACGCGCAATTTGCGTCATAATCTTCTCAAATCCTTCTTGGAACGGCGATTCTTTGACTGGATCGAAATTATCAATAATAATCACGACATTTGGCAAAATTTCTCCGCTCGCTTTTTCGTACATGTCGAGATTCGCGACGCCGAACTGGCTTAGTTTACGTTTGCGTCGTTTCAACTCACGGTCAAAACGACGGACGAATTTTCTGACTTTTTCTTCCTCATCCAGCATAATCGTGTCAGCAACGTGTGGCAATTCGCGCAACGGCAAAAGACCATTGGTTCCGAAATCGAGCAGGTAAATGTGCAGGTGTTCGGGATTATGCGCGCGTGCCAAGTCCATCACGACGGTTTGCAGGAAGGTTGATTTCCCGTAACCAGGGCTCGAATAAACCGCGATGTGACCGTCTTTTGAAAGGTTTACCTCAACAGCACGCTGATCTTGCATTTCTGGAATATCCATGAAACCGATAATCGGCGCGAGTTCGGATTTCTCTTTTTGCCATGCTTCTTTGTAATCAATTGGATGTAGCTCTGGCAAGAAAATCATGTCTTCCAGAGGCGGCAACCATGGACGCGGTAACATCGCAATGTTCGCTTCCTCGGTGTACTCGTGAATATAATCAATCACCGCATCGAGCTCGGACGGTACTTTTGAAATATCCTCTTTATCGCCCAAACCGCTCAAATCTTCCGTCAAAATTTCATACTGACCTAGATCGTTAATCGCGTAAATCGTCGTGTCCACTTGCTCCTGATCGTCTTTATCCGGCACGTAATCCGCACCACTCCAAGCACTTTGGAACAATTCATAAATCTCGTTATTCCCGACTTGCAAATACGAACGGCCGGGTAGCGTGATTTCCGCTGCATCTGGTGTTTTCAAAATTTCATTGGAATCCGACGCGTTTTGTACTTTCAGCGCCAGTTTGAATTTCGAGTTGGACCAGATTTGGTCATCCACGACACCACTCGGTTTTTGTGTTGCCAGAATCAAATGGATACCGAGCGAACGCCCGATACGCGCCGTTGAAACTAACTCTTTCATGAATTCCGGCTGCTCACTTTTTAGCTCGGCGAACTCATCGGAAATCAGGAATAGATGCGGCATCGCTTCTGATGCTTCGCCTAATTTGTATAATTTTTGATATTGGTTAATATGGTTGACATCGTGTTCGCCAAACAGACGTTGACGCTTTTGCAATTCGGCTTTGATTGAAGCTAGCGCACGCATACTTTGCGCGCCGTCCAAGTTCGTGATTGTACCGAGCAAATGTGGCAGGTTTTTAAACAGATTCGCCATTCCGCCACCCTTGTAATCAATCAAGAGGAACGCGACTTCATACGGATGGAAATTCACGGCAAGCGAGATAATGTACGATTGAATAATCTCGGACTTACCAGAGCCCGTCGTACCCGCGACCAAACCATGCGGACCATGCGCTTTTTCATGCAAGTTCAGGTTGACAATATCGTCTTTCCCACGCAAGCCAAGCGGAACTGCCAAGCTCTTATACGTCTCATTTTTCTCCCAACGCGCGCTAATTCCAAGCTCTTCCACGCGATCCACACCATACATCTCCAAAAATGTCACCGATTCCGGAATCGAATTTTTCAGATTCTGCAAGTGATTAAGTGGCGCCAACGCACGACTTACACTCTCTTTATCAAAATCAGCAGGGAAATGATCCAGCGTAAAGCCACGATTCACAAGCTCGCCTTGCTCCAAAATCACATTCCCGTTCTTCGCATCCCGAATATCGATTACCGTTTTCACATGTTCCGGCAAACTCTGCATCACGTCCTGCACGAACACAAGCGAAACCCCGTACTCACTCGGATCCTCATTGAAAAACTCCATGACCGTGTGATCCATCATCAGTTTTTCGTCCGTCACAAGCACCACATAATGCGGCGAAAAGTACATCTGCTCCGACTTGTTGCCCTTTTCCTCCAAAGCCATCTTGCGCTCCTTCAAAATTTGGTACAACGAGTTCAAAACCTGGTCCCGCGAACGCTCATGATACACAAAACCGCGCACGTTAATATCGCGCAAACTCGCATGTGGCAACCAACGCATCCAGTCCCACTGCTCCTTTTCCTCTTCTGGGAAAATCGTAATAAACTGCAAATCATAATAACTATGGAAAAGCGACGTCTGCATCACCATCAACTGCAACTGCTCAATCACAAGCGCGCGGTGGCCAATATAACCAACCGGCCCATTCATCAAATCCGTCCCCATCGGCACATCCTTCACCGAATAATACTGCGACTTCAAATCCTTCGCGCTCTCAATCAATTCATCCTTGTCCTGCGTGAACTCCTCCTCTTGGAATTCCACATTAAACGACGTATTCTCCTCCCCAGTACCAACCCGATACTGCAAAAAGTCATGGTGAAACATCGTCTTCTCATAAATCCGCGAATCAACAGAAAGCGCCATATCGCGAATTTCCGTCACCGTTGGAAAATGATAATGTAGCGCATGCGCCTGTTCCTCCGCTGCTGCGTGAAGTTCCGACGTCTTGTCCTTCAAATAACGCCGATAGCTCGCGTCACGTTCCTTCATATCCACTTTATATTTTTTGCGATTTTTCACGTACGTAATCACCGAGAAAATCACCGTCGCGCCCGTCATCCCAAGCGTCATCAACACAAAAATCGGATTTGGACGTAAAAACATCATCACAATCGACATCACAATCATAATCAGCGGCGGAATCAGAATTTTCATCAATTCCTCGCTCGGTTTCGAAGGCTTACCCGGCGGCTTCGCAATCGTCAAATTCGTCTCCGGCGCACGATAAATAATCCGCGGCGACCGGTGATAATCCGGATAATCCGCACTAAAAGCGTTGTCCGGCGCCACCAACTGCGCAAGCGTCGCGTGAACCCGACCATCTCCCGCGATAACCTCAATGTCCTCCTTACCGACCCGAATCGTCACACCGTCAAAATAAAGCTGATCCCCAGCCGCTAACACGCATTCCGACTCCACACGATAATAGTTGTGGTAAACAATTCCGCCGTACACATTCAATTTAAACGTCGCGCCAAGCTCCTCACGAATAAACAGCAAATCCGCCGTCGTGCCCGCAATCACAACATCATTAAAATCCCGCTCACCAAACGTAATCGAATATTTCGTCGTCGTATCAAAAACCTGCGACGCCACATCCTCCGTCAAATAAAACTGGATTTTCTCCCCATCAGACGTCTCCAAATTCAGACGCTCATTCAAAGCAAGCGGCAAGTCACCCAAGAACCATTGCCCAGCGTCCTCATTCCACAGCACTTGCAACGAATCCGCCAAATTTTCATAAGTCACCGTATGATTCAGATCCCCGCCAATCGTTACCTCTTTTTTCGAATCTAGCTGGCATTTATGTAACTGATTGCCATAACTAATCGTCAGTAGCTGCTTCTCCATCCTACTCTACCTCCGATGTTGCTTGCGCTTTGTCTTGTTCTTTTTGATTCGCTTCCTCTTTCGCGATATCCTCT
This sequence comes from Listeria sp. SHR_NRA_18, assembly GCF_003856515.1. NCBI lineage: Bacteria > Bacillati > Bacillota > Bacilli > Caryophanales > Listeriaceae > Listeria > Listeria sp. SHR_NRA_18. The sequence goes on along the minus strand of NZ_QPKR01000005.1, from coordinate 108,285 downwards.
TTTGTCTTCGCTTCATTCTCTTTTATCTTCTTAATTTTGTCGTTGAGCGCCTCTTGCTTCTCGTTTCGAGTAGAAGCCTTCATGTCCGTATCCGCGTCCAATTGCTCAATCTGTCTCGCTAAATTGTATATTTGCAAATCATTCTCTTTCCTCGTTAGCGCAATATCGTTCGCCTTCGTCAGTTCCCCTTGACCATCATAAATCCAGTACAACAAATACTCTTCCGGCGATTTCAGCGTCGTTTTTTGCAAGACCGTCTTCTTCTGAACATCGCTCAATTTCGCGCTTTCCACGTACGATTTCGCCAATTCAAACTTGCTCGCTTGCGGTAATTTCGTCGGGTCCACATCGCGCAACGTTTCCGTCACTTTTCCATAATCATCCGCAATAAACGCCTCATTCGCGCTCAGCAACGTCTCTTGGAACGGCACTTTTACAAAAGCAAAATAAGCAACCGGAACCGCCAAAACAAGCGTCGCGATAATAAATCCAATCGTCAGCCCTTTAAACAAACGATAATTCTTCCGTTGCACCAGCGTCATTTTCCGATTCACAGCCGCCGTTTCCTTCGTATAACTCTCCGCCAAAATCTCCTCGATCGTCGCTAAATCCTTGGCCTCAATAATACTCCGCTCAAAACTCGTCCCCTTCGCATTATCCAGCGATCCCGAAATCAGCTCATCAAACGAATACTTTTTCGAAAACAGCGCCACGATCAAACATTTATACTGCTTCAAAAACTTCTCTTCCGTCATCGTATACGGCGGCAACACATCACGAATCCCGCGGTACACTAAAAACGGCATCTGATTCACATCAAAAACCATATTCTCCGGATGTAAGAAAAACGTGAATCGCGTCTTCAATAACTCTGAAAACCGCGCCACATTACCAATTGCCCGCAATTTATCATTCCGTTCCAATCCGCGCAAATCATCCCATGTCGTTTTGCCAGCCGTATCGAATGTAAACGACAACGCATCGCCCTTATCCTCGAAATCAGCCGCCACAAAAAACGTCGAATTCTCCTTCAACAAAGCCAATTGGCGAACATCCTTCACCCTCGTTTGCGACTTCGAAAAATCAACCTGCCACGCCGTCCCATCTATCTGAAAATTATATTCCATCGCATCTACCATTATCTTTCTCGTTATCATGTCTACCCATTCTCCCTTTTATAAAATTTCAATGATGTCCCCGTCTGTAATCTGAAAATCCGTCAACTTATCATCATCCGTCAACAACAATTCCTTATTCGCCACCTTAATCGCACAATGCGACATGTTCGGCTGCGCCAATTTCAGCGTCTCCACCAAATTCAGCAACAACGCCTTAACCGGTTGGTGCTTCGGGATTCGCAAATCATGAATCCGTCCGCCCCACTTCGTAAAATTTATCGTGACATTAATATGCGTATCTTGCGCCATTCCTATCTTCCTCTCTTTATTCCCATACTTTTCGAACAACCGTATAAAGCAGCGCAGCAACCGCCAAAACAACCCCCGATAAAACCCACCAAATCGTCTTGCTCTCTTTTTCAGGTTCATTCTGGCCTAGCGCCGCGGTTTCACTCGATGCCGCCGCGTCCTCTTTCTCCGTAAACAAAGACGCTTTCATCACTTGCACAGAGTTATCCTTTGTTGACTCACCAGTAAAAAGCGAATTCTTCACATCGTCCATTTCTTTCTTTTCTTGCGCCTTTATCGCCGCAGCATTTCTCTCCGCATCAGGCGTGAACAACGTGATTCCCAATTTTTCAAGTTCGGTTTGCTCCGTGTCCATTTCCGCGTTTTTCTCATCCGCCGTTTTTGTCGCCCGGTCCAGTTGCATTTCCATTTTCCCATCATTACCTAGGTACGAATCGTCATTTTCCGCTGCCAAAACACCAACTGGAATCCATAATAACGTTCCCATCAAAAGCACGGAAATAACGCTTTTTTTACGCTTCATCATCATTTCCCCCATCTTGTTTACTACGGTGCCAAACGAACAAGTTCACAACGATGCCAAGAACCGCAACACCAATCAAACTATACATAATCACAAGCCAGTCATCCGTTCGACTGACAAATCCGTTTAATAAATTTTCGATGTATTGCAATGGTGAGAACGAACGAATCGTCGCTAACATGGAATCTTGGTCGATTTTAAGTCCGACTGCTTCCGTCAAGAACAAGTACATCGCTAAAATAATGAGCAGTAAAAACATCCCCATCATGCGTAATTGGCGTAACAAGTACGTTGCGATCAACACGAAAACCAACACAATCAGAATAATAATTCCCATCCAAGATACGAAAATAACGCCCTTCATCTCCAAGAAGTAAGCTGAAATCGCACCAATAATCGCACCCTCAATCAACCCAATGCCAACCGTCATTAACGTGATCGGTGTATTCTGATACGCCAGCGCCATCTCTTCCGCAAAATCATCCTCTTGTTTGCGTTTTCGCTCCTGCGCCGCAATCACATAACCCGTAAATAAAGCCACGATAAAGCAGACCAACACAATCAAATACGGTGTAAAAGTATCCCCAGCCGCAATCGTTAAGCCTTTTTCCTTCTCCACTGGACTACTCAAGAAATTGAGCAACTTCTCATTTGTGCGGTTGCCACCAACACGACTATTCTCCATCATCGTCGCAAAATTAGAAGCAAAATCCTGATCCGTTACTAATTTATTGGCCATGTTTGCTGACAGTTTTTGAGCTTGCGTCACAATTCCTAGCCCGCTATTTTGAATATTTTTCGCTTGCTTATCGATCGCATCAAACGTTTTGTAGACATTATCAGCCGAGTTCAGATTTGTTTTAGAAGAATCAGCTAGCGACTTACTCTGCGAAAGCAATCCACTAAATTCACTTCCTAAAGACATTGTCGCGGACTTCTCATCGCCACTATTTGTGATGACAATCCCGCCCTTATCCAGCAACTCCAAGCTCGCTTTGCGCCATGCCTCCACGTTTTTGAGCGTTTCCGCAACGCTTGCATTCATTGTCGCTGCTTGCGTCGTCGTTTCATTCAAGCGCTCCGTCAGTACATTCGCATTTTCTTTCGTAATCGCTGTACGCGTTTGCGACTCCGCAACTTGTTGTTGGAAAGTCTCCAAATCTCGATGAATAAAACTCGTCACATTATCCGTAATCAAAGCTACCATCATCGCAATCCGGTCTTCTATATTAAACTGATAGTAATACGAATTCTTCTTCCCAGCCGCATATTCCGTCAACGATTTCCCTTCCAAATCTAAGGGCGTTACCCGAGCATCAATACCATAATACGTCTTGAAAAGCTCCGATAATTTATAATAAGGTTTGACATAGGCAGCCACATCATCCGCAAGAATCGTCGTATCTTTCTCGATGGCACCGATCGTTACTTGTACAGACTTAATTGCCTCATCACGTTCTGTGGCTGTAATAATATACTCCGGTCCCAGCTCGATTTTATTCTCTTTAACAACTTTCGGTTCAAAAGTAGGCGGGACAGGTGGGTTAGACGGATCATTTGGATCGCCTTCGCTTCCTGGATCTGTCATTTCTTCTCCCATCTCAATATTAGTCATTTCCAGACCAATCGGAGCAAACAAATCAAACGTTGCACCTTCCGGGTTTGTAAGCGCATCTGCTTTAATAAAAAGGTCCATTGACAAATGCAAATCCAGTGGTGGCTCATTTGGAATCAATACATCCGGATTCGTTTCATCGGGGTCTATTTTTATCGTCCACGTTCCGTCGTTTTCACTGTAGGTAACTGTATTGGAAATATAACTCCCATCAGCTCTGGTAAGCTTAGCCGCAAAATCCGCCTCACCATTAGGCATCGCAAATCCATCGGGCAGTTTAAAAACTAAGCTTTGTTCATTGCCTACTTCTTGTGACTTTTCCATTTGAAAATCTTGACTAAATTTATAAATATAGTAATCTTCATATGTTCTAAGTTCATCAATCTTCTTCTGTTTTAATTTATCAAGCGCATTTTCAACGGTCTCATACTTTGGAAATTCCTTCGACTTGTTTAGCAAACCTTCAGACCAATCGCCTGAATTAGAGCTAATGTACCTTCTCGCTATCTCAATGACATTGCGCAATTCCTTGTAAACCGCTCTTTCTTCGGCACTCGCGTCATCTTTTAACAAATAGGCATCATAATTCGGAATCTCTTGCATGAGGTTCTGCATCTCTTTGTTAAATCGATCATTCAGCGTCTTGTCCGTCAATTCATCCAGCGTGATCGTCCGGTTCCCCTCGTTCGAGATATATTGCTGCAAATCCCCTTCCACACTGCCACGCAAGCTCTCACCCATTTTTGTGGTAACTTCCGTGTTTATCATGGCAACCTGCTCGTTCACCGCATCCAAATACCGCTGCACACTATCCACCTGCACCGATAATGTCCGCTCCTCTTCCATCTTCTGAAACTGCTTAAAAATCGCATCATTAGAACTTTTCAGATTAGAGAGTTGTTCCGATACATCCGCCGTTGACATCGCCGTATCATTATTCGACATTTGTTCAGCAAACGATTTCGAAACAAGTGCATTCGCTTCCTGATTCTTCGCAAGCTTTTCTAAAGACTGAAAATAAGTCTCGTTCACCTTCGTGCCTTCCATCAATTTCGTTCCAAACCCTTTTAAAATATCCTGCAAACCTTTAAAACTATCTTTAGACATGCCTGTATAATCCTGCACCGTTTTAAACTGTTGCGTATAGTTAGACAACGGTGAATTCACGTTCGTATTATACACCGAACCATACGTCTCCTCTTTGTCCACCAGTTTCTTAATACTATCTTGCGCACCATGAAGATTTGTAAGAATGCTCGCAAAATAAACATCGATAATTTCTTTATTAAAATCTTCTAAAACTTTCGCAGCCGCGCGTTCAGCCTCAGCCGTTACATCTTTATTTCCCGTCTCACTAATACGATACGTAATCTTCACTTTTTCTGGGTTTGCTGACGTCATAGACATCGCCGCTTCCGAAAAATTGGTTGGAATAAAGATAATCATATCGTATACCCGATTTTTCAAGCCATTCTCTGCAAATCCACTAGAAGTTGTCGCCCATTTATGATCCGTTTGCTTCAAAACCTTAGCCGTAAATTTATCACCAAAATCAATTCGTTCCCCATCAGTAGTTCTGTATCCAATATCGTCATTGACAAGAGCAATAGACATTTTCTTTGTTTCGGCGCTATCTTCTTTTTTCGCTGCATTTTGTTCCAACGCCAAATACGACGTCCCAGCCGAAAGAAGCAAAGCCAGCACTAAAAAAGCCAACACGCTCCACTTTATTTTTTTCACTTGTATCCACTCCCGTTGTTTTTTATATGTAAGAAGTCTCCCAACTTCGAATTTCCAAATTAATAAACACTGAGGCCCGAAAAAAGCCCCAGCATCTTGTTTTCCTTAGTTCAAGCCAAAATTACGCGATAGGTTCGCATCGTTTTCTTCCACTGCGTTGGCTGTTTTCGCCAATTGTTGCTCGATTTGGTGCATCAAGTTAGAGAAATCCGTTACTTTTGGTTTCAATTGTGAGAATTGATCATCAAATTTACGGAATGCTTCCCCTTCCCATTCACTGCGCAATTGCTCTTGCAACTGCTCTAATTCTCTTAAGATTTGTTCGATGTCTTGCCCTTTGCGACCGTATGTTTTCGAACGATCACGTAATTCTGCTGGGCTCATTCTAATTTGTCCTGACATGGTTCTTCCATCTCCTTTTCAATCTAAAAATTAAAAAGGCCGTACATCACGCTGTACGGCCTAAAATAGCAACTGCACAAAGATGTAATATGTATGCTTCATGCAATTCCCAAATGGTAAAGCTTTAATTCAAGCCGAAATTGCGTGATAGGTTGGCATCGTTTTCTTCGACTGCGTTTGCTGTTTTCGCTAGTTGTTGCTCGATTTGGTGCATTAAGTTAGAGAAATCCGTTACTTTTGGTTTCAATTGCGAGAATTGATCATCAAATTTACGGAACGCTTCCCCTTCCCATTCACTACGCAATTGTTCTTGCAATTGCTCTAATTCTCTTAAAATTTGTTCGATGTCTTGTCCTTTGCGACCGTATGTTTTTGAACGGTCACGAAGTTCAGCAGGGCTCATTCTAATTTGTCCTGACATGTCATTCAACTCCTTTTTATTTTTTAGGTCTTGTGGTATAGCATAGCCGTATGGGCTATATTGCCATTATAGCAAAAAAGAACCAATGTTTGTCGATTCTATCTGTGAACTTTTTGTGAACATTTTCTTTTATTTCCCTACAAAAGGTTAATATAGACTCGTTTCAGGTATTTTCAAAATTATTTTATGTATAAAAAGCTATATATCCATTTTCAGAGCAAATAACCCTATAAGCACCAAAACAATATCAACCAGATTAAGATAGTATTAACCCGAAACTTTTATACTATACAATTCCCATTTCTATTGTCTTTTCTTACATTCCTTGCTACTATAATATTGGAGGTGCTCTGATGAAAATTAAAAAATGGACAGAGTGTGATATAATACCTTATGAAGTCTTACTTTTGGCTGATCCAGATCAAGAGGAAGTCAACCGCTATTTTTTTCAATCTGACGTGTTTCTACTTATAGAGAGCGAGTGCATATGCGGCGTTGTTTGTATACAAAACAAGGAAGATTGCTCAGAAATTATCAATATTGCTGTGTTGCCCGCCTATCAAAACAAAAATTATGGTAAAAAGCTTTTACAGTATGCTATTACATACGCTAGTGAACTGAATCAATCCACTCTCCTTGTCAAAACGGCCAATTCAAGTATTCAAGCACTAGCATTCTATCAAAAAGCTGGTTTTCGGATGGTTGAGATTATTCCAAATTATTTTACACAACATTATTCAGAACCTATTTTTGAAAACGGTATTCTTGCACAAGACCAAATTGTGCTAAAATTTCTTATAAATGAAAATTGATTTTTCCTTATATTCCCTAGTTTACGCGAATTTTTTTAACAAATTCATAAAACTGTAACATATTATACTAAGTTTTATGCTTGAAAGTATAATTTATGACTTTTTTTATTTTGAAAAATCTTTATAATAGGAAGTAAGACCAATCGTTAAAGAGAAGGGGAATTTAAATTATGTATGTTGCTGACTTAGTAAAGAATTTTAATGGAGAGAAATTAATTGAAAAGATTACCGAGATGAACATTCCACACAAAACGGCGAGTTTTAAAAAGAACGAGCTGATTGTAGAGGAAGGAAAAATAGATTCCCATTTCTACATAGTAGATTCTGGACTTATTTCATTTAGTATGACGAATTCAGACAAGTTGCCAGTCATCACTCGTTTTCTGAATAGTAATACGTGGTTCGGAAGCGCAAACTTCTTGCTGGACTCGCCTTTTCAATTTAATGTAACTGCCTTACGTGACACCAAAATCCGGATTTATAACCGCAATGATATTCTTCGCCTGTTCCAAACAGATTCAGATGGCTTCTGGTTCCTGTATTTTGATGGTTATAATCAAGTGCATGAACGCAATGCTTTAATCGAAATCGCCCATCACGACCCGCGCCGCAGACTGATTTCGGCCCTACTTTACATCGCAAACACAGTTGGTATTAAGACCGATGACGGCATCAGTTTCCCACGCGGCATTACGCAAAACCATTTAGCGCTCGTTTCGCAAGTACCAAGAACCCGCGCCAACGTGGAACTACAAAAGCTCCGAGAACAAGGCATTATCCGATTGAAGCCAAAACCAACTGTTATTTTAGATATTCTAAAACTGCGCGAACAATTAGAAATACACCGTACACCACGTACGAACGACTGATAAAACACAAAAATAGAGTGTCAAACTATGACTGAGTTTTTCAGTTCTAGTTTGATACTCTATTTTTGATTCGCAAGCCATTCTTTGATTTGCGTCTCATCATCCAAATCGCCACGATAACGATCCGTTTCCAGGCCGCGTGTATAATAAATAAGCGTTGGAACCACCTTCACACCCATTTGCTTAATAATCGCCGTATAGTTCTTGTCAGCCTCCCTCGCCTTATCCGTATTATAATAGAAAGCCTGCCTATCAGTTGCTTCAAGCGCACTCACAAGCCTCTTCCGAAAAGGCTCACAATCAGGACAAGTCGGCCGACCAACATAGACATACCCCGTCTTCTTCTCCGCCAAAATCCCCTTCATCTGGCTATTCGTAATATTGCGCATCGGCTGCTCATTCGCCTCCGCCTTCGTATCCGCCAAATTTTTCGCATGCGTATCCACAATCAACTGCACCCCAACAACAAAAAGCGCCAAAGTCACAACCGTAAGCAAAATAACCATATACCTTTTCAAAAAATCCCCCCTAATAAAACAGAAAAACGAGCAAAAAAATGCCCGTCTCTATCCCATTTCTAGTCACCCAGAACCACCTACTCATCAGAATCCCCGCGAAACCTCGGCGGAGTGAGAAGTGCTTAGCCCCTAGGCAAAGCCCAGCACCGAAGCGGAACGTACGACTGTACGTGAGCATCGGCGCACAGGCTTTAACGACGGAGATGAGCGCTTATCACTCCGCCGAGAGCCCCATTTCGGAGATGACAACATTCGCTATACTATCACAAAAGCGCTCTGTATCCTCAGCAGAAGCCGCTTCTACCATAACGCGAACAAGTGGCTCTGTCCCTGAAGGGCGTACCAACACACGACCATTTCCATTCATTTCTGCTTCTACCGCGGAAATCGCTGCATGAACTTTAGCATTTTCAGTAACACCATTTTTATCAGTCACACGGATATTGACTAATTTTTGCGGGAAGGTTTGCATTTCAGCTGCTAATTCGGATAATTTCTTCCCAGTTTCTTTCATCACATTTACTAATTGGATACCTGTTAATAGGCCGTCACCCGTTGTGATGTAATCTAAGAATACGATATGTCCAGATTGCTCGCCACCTAGACTGTAGCTACCCTCACGCATCGCTTCTACCACATAACGATCGCCAACTGCTGTTTGAATCGCTTTGATTTCAAGCTCTTCTAAGCCTTTATAAAATCCTAAGTTACTCATAACCGTAGATACGATTGTATTATTTGTCAAACGACCTTGCGCTTTCAGATGTTTCGCACAGATGAACATGATTTTGTCACCATCAACAATTTCGCCATTCTCATCTACTGCAATAACACGGTCACCATCGCCATCAAAAGCTAGACCGACGTGTGCTTCTTTTTCTTTCACAAATTCCGATAATTTCTCGGGGTGTGTAGAACCGACATCAGCATTGATATTCAGTCCATTTGGAGACGCCCCCATGGAACTTGTATCTGCATCTAAATCAGCAAATAAGTGTGTTGCAAGCGATGACGTCGCGCCATGCGCACAATCTAAAGCGACATGCAAGCCGGAAAAATCTCCGTCTACTGATTGTTTTAGATATTGTAAGTATTTTTGTTTGCCTTCGAAATAATCACTCACTGTACCTAGACCTGCGTCACTTGGGCGTGGTAATTCATCACTCGCTCCATCAAGTAAGGCTTCTATTTCTAGTTCTTGATCATCCGACAATTTAAAACCATCCGAACCGAAGAACTTGATGCCATTATCTTCTACCGGATTATGCGAAGCCGAGATCATAACACTCGCTGCAGCTCCTTGTGCCTTCGTTAAATAAGCCACACCTGGCGTCGAGATAACGCCTAGACGCATTACTTCAATGCCTACTGAAACAAGACCTGCGATTAAAGCCGATTCTAGCATTTCCCCAGATATTCTTGTATCTCTCGCTACTAAAACTTTCGGGTGTTCCCCAACATGCTTCGTTAGTATATATCCTCCAAATCGCCCTAGTCTAAACGCTAATTCTGGAGATAACTCTTTATTTGCAATTCCTCTAACACCGTCAGTACCAAAATATTTACCCATTTTATAATTCGCTCCTTCTTCATTAAGAGGTTGGCCATGCTTATTTCCCTATATGTTTTTCCATTTAACCCCTACTGTAACGCCATGTAGACCAACGTTTGATTCGTGTATCTTTTTATTATACCTTTTTTTAATCTTTTTTACACCTAATCGTATGTAAATGCCCGATGAATTGGCTTTTAATGCGGTTTTCATCGGGCTAATAATTAGTTTAAAACTGGGGCTGATGCATCTGCAACCTTTTTGGTAACCTGTATTTCAGCTTTCGATTGCGACAGTGTGAATGTAAAATTAGATGCTAATCCGTGGACAGCTAGTGGAATCGTATGCGTGCCATCTTGTAGATTTGACATAACTGCTACGACATTGAAATCATTTCGTCCAAGCGCGTCTACTTCTTTTTTTTGACCGCTTATCGTTATATTAACTTTTCCACTTGCCGGATCGATAAATGCTGTATTGAAACTTTCTGAATTAACGAGACCAATGATGCTAATCGGGATATCCGTAAATTCTGTTGAGCTTTGCTTCGTCGTATCCTCTGTATCTGTCTTGTCCTCTTCTTTGTCCTTGTCTGTTTCGTTATCTGTTCCAGTATCCGGCGTGGTTACATCCGGACTTTCCTCTGAAGTCTGACCATTGCCCTCACTTGCTCCATTAGAACTCTGGTCACTCTGCTTTTTTCCAGTCGTTATTTTCACTTTCACAGTGGCCGGCGTGACAGATGTTGCGCCAGTTGGAACAGGTACGGAGACTTCAATTGTTTTATCGGCTGTCGTTTGCGTCACATCAATCGGAATCGTAATTTGCTCAATCTTGTCTGTAACTGATTCCGGTGCAATGACCGTTACTTTCTCGTCATCGGAAGTGATGCTTGTAATAGTCACCGTTTTATCTGCCGGATTACCGCTTTGCTGAAACCGTAGCGGAACCGTCTTGCCTATTTTGGAAACTGGCACGTCTACTTCTACTTCACCTGGATCGATTTCGACGTCTAGTTTATTTAGATTCGCGTCAAAAGCGCTGATGGTAGCCTTCGTTGTGAAGTCACTTTTTTGGTCTTTTTCATCGGAAACAGTCGCTTTCACATACGCAATCTGATCTAAAATTTCTTTGGAAGCTGTAATCGAGACTCTTTTTGGATCTGTTTTGACGTTTCCTGCTTGATAACCATCTGCAATTACTGATTTATTTAATTCGACATCGACGGAATATTTCTTCGTCATTTTCTCTGCTAGCGTCACTTTGGCGGTTGGTGGGTTGACAGTCGCTTTCAAACGATCAGATAAGTTTTTTACCTTGATTTTGACGCTTTGAGTCCCTGCTTTTGCGTTGGTAAGGTCAATGTAAGCGATGATATTAGGCTGTGTCTTGGCTAGCTGCACGAGGCCTTTGGGACCGCTGACAGTCACATCTACCGTATCAGGAACGCCCGTGACATTCATATTGTCCTTATCGTAATATACCTCGACCGGCACATTGTTGATGACATCGACATAAACGCCGTCCGTGACATTCGTTACACTGGTGCTTGTGGCGGTAACAGACGTGAATAGAATCGCCGCAAAAATGAGCGAAATAATCCGAACCGACCACTTATTTGTTAAAATGCGATCCATCATTTCTCACCGCCTCCTTTCCACTTACTGAAAATGGACGGTTTCTTTTGCATTGGCACAACTAATTCATGTTCTAAAATTTCATGCAATCGCTCTGGCGTTACTTCACGGAAAAGCTCGCCACCTTTAGTGATCGAAATACCGCCTGTTTCCTCAGATACAACAACAGTTATGCTATCCGTGACTTCACTGATTCCAAGCGCTGCCCGATGCCGTGTTCCAAGTTCTTTTGAAAGAAATGGACTATCAGAAAGTGGCAAATATCCGGCGGCGGCTGCGATTTTATTATTTTTGATGATTACCGCACCATCGTGAAGCGGTGTATTTGGAATAAAAATATTGATTAATAACTGGGAAGAAATGTCTGCATCCAGCGAAATCCCCGTCTCGATATAATCATCAAGACCTGTTCCGCGCTCAATGGAAATCAGAGCACCAATTCGACGTTTTCCCATATAACTAACGGATTTCTCGATGGAGTCAATGAGATATTGCTGCTCCTTCTCACGTTTCGACCCTGCTTTTGAAATAAAGCTACCGCGCCCAAGCGTTTCAAGCGCTCGGCGTAACTCGGGCTGGAATATAATAATAATAGCTAAAAATCCCCAAGTCAACACCTGATCCGTAATCCATTCCACTGTTTGGAGCCCTAAAAAACTACTAACAATTTTTACGACCACAATGATAAAAATACCTTTTAAAAGCTGTACCGCCTTTGTTCCACGGATCAACATAATCAATTTATAAATAACGAACCATACTACTAAAATATCAATCACATTTGCTAAATAATGCAAAATCGATCCGTCTGGAATGGTCATAAATTCGCCTCCATTTTCAAAAAAGCAGTCGTCTTTCATTTTGTTGCTTCTGTAATAGTATAAGCCTTTCAAAATGCTTATACTTGCCATTATAGCACAGAATGGGAGGCGGAAAAAGATTTGAGATACGGAAAATAAGAAAGATTTGTTTAAGAATTGATAAAGAGTCCTGCTAGCAATCTATCCGAATGAGAAGTGTTTAACAACTCCGAAGCTACTGCCTGAATACTTCATCCAATAATCCGCATAAAGCAAAAAAACATCGATTGTAATCCATTCGATGTTTTTCGATAATTTAGTAAAAATTTGTACAATTTATGTTTTGCTAAAATCTATTAACTGGATTCCATCATTCGAACAATCCGCTTCCCAATCATATGGAATCCTTCATTATTCGGGTGTAAACCATCGTGCGTATATAATTCATACGTATATTTTCCGAGTCCTGACATTCTAAATAAATCTAGGCGAGGCAAACTATATATGTCAGCAATAGCTATGATTCCATTGGTGATTACCTCGTGTTTGTCCATGTCACGCGTTGCATTTTGCAGTGGCGTAAACAAATATATTTCCGTTCCAGGATAGTTCATGCGAATGTACTCGATAATCGCTCTTAAAGCACCTAAGCTTGTATTCGTGTCAAAAGTAGTGTCATGACGCCCACCGCCAATCGTTGAAGTATTCGCTAGAAAATCACTTAACTCCTTGATCCCATTTTCAGCCATCCATTTTTCAAGCATATCCCAATTTTGATTGAGTGCATTGCGGTAAGAGCCACCTTGGAGTGCATTCGTTGGTCTATTTAATTTAATCGTCATTGCCCATACCTTCCTTAGATAAATTCTTCCATTAATTAAGCCATCCATCATCGTTTTGCACAGTTGCAGATTTTGATATTTTGATCAAAAATAACCTTACAAATCCGTTCAGAAACAATGATTTTAAGCGAATATAGTCGTACTGTATTTTTGTGTTTTTGTCAAGTTCGTTTTGGTAACTATTTACATCCAAATAGTAGTTATTCTATGGCAAAGAAATACAAAAATAGAGCTAGAAAAATCAAGTACACGCTCGATTTTTCTAGCTCTTTTCACTACTTTCTGATATCTCTCTGATTCACCAATAATTCTTTGAAGCTCCGATTTCGTTTTGGATATTTTTTACGATAAAAATGTTGCGCGATAATAGCGAAGATCAGAGCTGTTGCTGTCAAAAGAAGCGAATCTTTGAAAATACCAATGAGTAGCATGAGTGCTCCAATAAATAGACTGCCATTGAAAAAAACTTTATCCATAGCTACCTACTCCTCTAAATTGTAGTTTAAAGCCAAATCGTGTTCCAGTTTCTTAATATTAAGCGCATCGAAAACGAGTGCCTTTGCTGCGATGTAAGCATTATACTCGATGCGTTCCAGCAAATCAAAGGCCTTATGCAGACTAGTATCCAGCACAACGATACCGTGTTTGTTAAGTAAACTAGCACTCGGAACAGCTGCTTCACCTAATTCAATCACATGGGTGCGTACAATCTCTGCCAGCTCTGGACTTGTTGCTGGCGCGAAATCGAGCGTTGGAATCGTGCCTAATTTTTGTGTTGCTTCTGTTAAATTCGGCAGCTCCATGCCAAGCGTCGCGAATAACATCGATTCTTTTGGATGCGCATGCAAAACACAGCCAACTTCAGGATTTTCCGTATAACAGGCCCGGTGTAAATTGATTTCGCGTGTCACCCTCCCGTCACCCTCTACTACTTCATTATTATTGTTCACCACGAGAATTTCATAGGCCGATAAGTCGCATAACTTCGCCTGGCTCATCAATGTCGGTGTCATAATAATATGTTGCTCATTCATTCGTACCGAGACATTCCCACCCGCTGCATTCGTTTCAAACCGATCAAACATGACCTTCACTACTTTTGCTAAATCTTCGCGTTCTTTTTGGTATAACATATTCTCCTCACATCTCCTCAACTTCGATTATGGTCACTTGCTCTTTCAAAATTTCTGCTTCAACCAGACTAAATGTCGAACTATCCGCGTGCATCACCTTGCTTGCCGAACAACCTGTTGCGCGCTTTAAAATTTCTGGTAGCGGTAAATGCTCGGAAATCCCTGCAATGAACGCCCCCACAAAACAGTCGCCAGCTCCTGTATCACTTTTTTCGGTGACTGGTGGAGCAATCACGCGATATACCTTTTCATCATGCGCACAATAGGAGCCATGCTGTCCTAACGAAACAACAAGATATCGAATATTTTTCGCCAGTTCACGCATATTTTCTGTTAATGCTGCCGCCTCATCCACAAGAATAGCTTGAATTTCATGCTCATTTGGTTTAAGGAAGTCAACACCAAGCATCGCTGCCAATCGCAAATATTCTCCTGATACATCACAAGCTAAGAAACAGCCTGTCGCCTTCACCGTTTGCAAAAGCGTCTCAAAGTCTGCTAACGTGAATTCTGGCGGTGGCGAGCCTGCAATAACAACAATATCTTCTTGCGTCACTTTTTGTCGGATTTGTTCTAGAAGCGCTATCTTGTTCGCATCGCTAATAGCAAATCCAGCTTCTGGCATCATAATACTGCCACTTGATTCCTCACTAATAATGACAAAACTCGTTCTTGTCTGCTCGCCCTGTTGCACTAAAAAATCATGTGCAATTTGCTTTTCAGATAAGATTCCGTATAACTGAGCTCTGTTTTGCGATCCTACAATACCAAGTGCTTCATTTTTTATTGAAAATTTACTAAGAACGCCTGAAACATGCAACCCTTTACCACCACAATCCCATTCACTTCGAATAATCCGGTTTGCTTGCCGTTTTTTGACGTCTCGTTTTACAAATAATAGCTGATCAATTGCAGGATTTAGTGTTATCGTATAGATCATCCTAATTGCTCCAATTCTGCTGTTCGTTTGCGCATTACTTTTACATAGAAAATGAGTAGTACAATCCATCCTGCTAATAGCAACAACCCGATAATCGAGAATTTACTAGCCTCCGCCATGATAAAGCGGAAAACAGGATATTCAATCGTGCTCCACGTGATTTCTTGCCCCGTTTTCAAGGAAATCGCTTTTGTTGAATTTGCTAAATCCGTGATTGTTCCAGCGAAAAACGTAGCCACATACAGAAAAACGGGTGTGGTAATAACGCCGAGAATAATCATGCGTAACAAGTTTCCACCCGTCACAACAAGGGCTGGTGCGCAAAGTGAGATATTCAGAATACCTGCAAAAGGTAATACGCCGTTTCCAGGTAAAATCAACGCAAAAATTAGCGTTACCGGCACCATAATAACAATCGCCACCCAAACCTCACTACATCCAGCTAGAATTGGCCAATCCAGACCAATAAAAAGCTCGCGATCTTTAAAACGTTTCTTCATATAGTCCGAAATGCCATCAGATAACGGTGATAAGGCTTGCATAAATAGTTTAGCAACCATCGGAAATAGCGTTAAGGCCGCAGCAGCTTGCATCGCTAGCATCAATGTTTTCGCCACATCATAACCCGCAGCAATCCCTAGCAAGGCCCCAACAATGAATCCCATCACATGGTTTTCTGCAAAAATTCCAATCTTATCTTTAAGCGC
Organism: Listeria sp. SHR_NRA_18; assembly: GCF_003856515.1. Lineage (NCBI taxonomy): Bacteria > Bacillati > Bacillota > Bacilli > Caryophanales > Listeriaceae > Listeria > Listeria sp. SHR_NRA_18. Next base: position 92,347 of record NZ_QPKR01000005.1, on the reverse strand, counting down.
ATTCGCATCCATATCTTTGCGCAAAGCAGGAATTTTCTTAAGTAACCAATCAATCGGCATCAGCACCACGCAGAAAATCATCATACTATGCGAAACCGTAACCCCTGGAATCCCATTGAGTTCCTGAATTTGTCTTTGGTTCGCATCACACAAAATCAACTCGACAACAACTTGAACTGCGGCAACAGCAAACGCCAGATACACATTATGCGTCACTCCAACAATCAAAACGGCTGTCAAAATTTTACCCCATACATTCCATAAATCTACATTCAGCGTTTTCGTCGCGTTAAAAACAAGCATAATCGCATTAATCCCCAACTGCAGAGGAAACATCAAAAATGCGAGCGGCCAAGCCCAAGCAAGCGTCGCCATTGACGTCCAGCCACCATCTAAAATTGTCAACTCTATCCCTGTCCGCTCCGCTAAACCTTGCGCTGCCGGCGTCAGAGCCTCAATCATGAAACCAATCACGATGTTCATACCAAGAAATGCAACACCTAAAATTATCCCAGCACTGACCGCATCCTTAACCTTCATCCGCACAATCAAACCGATAATAATCATCAAAGCCGGTACAAAAACAGCTGCCCCTAAATTCAAAATAAATTCTACAACAGATTGTAATGATCCCATTTTGCCACTCTCCCTGTTTTCAATGTATTATTTTAACGCATCAATCAACTTCTCTACTTCCTCTTCCATGCCCATTCCTGTTAAAAAAGCAATACCATTAAGCGTTGGAATATTGTACTCCTTATTTGCTTTCGTAATGGCCACGTACGCATCACTCGTACGAATATGCTGATCAAGCGACTTGATATCTACCGCCTCGACATTCGCTCGTACACCGCGTTCTTTCAAAATACGTTCTACTTTTGACGCCACTGTTTGACTCGTTGCAACGCCTGAACCACAAGCTACGATTACTTTTTTCATCCTTTCATCATCCTTCCAAATTGTAATTTCAGAAAATCTATCAATGCTTCTTTACTCTGCTTCTCTCTTAACCCCGCTATAAATTGAGCTTGCGTAAAGCGTTCCATAATGCTTGCTAATAAAGGCACTTGAGACGCAGGATCACAAATCCCCAACACAAAAACCATCTCTACAGCAATCCCTTTATCCGTCGTGCCCATTTGAATAAAATCTAGCGGTTTGCGAAGTTGACTCACAAATACAAATGGTCGTTTCACGTGCACCGTATCTGTATGCGGAATGGCAATAACTATCCCGTTCATTTCAAGTCCAGTCGGAAAAACTTTCTCTCTCTCTATAATCGCTTCACAAAAAGACGGCGTCACGTAATCCTTCTGCTCTAAAATCGTGGCTACCTCCGTAAAAAGTTCTTCTCGACTTTCGAACTCGCCGCCCATTAATGTGAAATCCTCCTGGAATAAATCATCAAAATCCAACGAAATCAACCCCTCTCAATCATTTCTGCAATCTCTGTCCTATTTTCTGATGTTAAAATAAACTGTAACTTCTCCGGTTCTAGGAAGACCTCATTCATTTTTAAAAGCAATGGAATATGCCGATTCCGTCTCGATGGCGCTAAGGCAACCATCATTTGTACCTTTTCTCCGCTTGGATTAAGGATGCCGCGTTTGACAATATGCAGCTGAATATCCGCCCTCTGTACACCCGCTTGCGGCTTGGCGTGAGGCAAGTAGATTCCTGGTCCAATCACCATATGCTGATAATTCTCATAAAAAATCATTTCGCAGGTCGTGATATAATTCTGTGTCACACTTCCACGTCGATATAACGGCATAAAAGCACTAATAACTAGCTCACTCCAGCGCATAGCCTCTTCCCAAATGCAGATATTCTGAGCTTCTAACCGCAACGTATCAAGCATATCCACGGACTGTTCCTCAAACTCTTTTTGTCCAAAGAAGCGCTCTAACTGCTCTGTCACCCTAGGAATATTCTCCGATGGAATCGAATCACGGAGCATCGCCATAAGCACTCTTGTCTTCTTTTCAATATCCAAATCAATCGTTTTTTCGACTTGGCATCGCAATAGCTTACGACTCGCTTTGTCCAATATGGAAGGTACCACAAATACCGTAACATCTGTCTGAATTGGTACTGTTGTGAAAAGAAAGTCCACATCTTGCTCCACCTGGGCCAACTGACGTACCGCAAATGCGCCTTGAAAATCAATCGTAGGGAACATCCCTTTCAAATTCTCCAATAATAATTTCGAAATGGACGTGCCGCTTTGGCATAATATCGCGGCTTTGAAAACTTTCTGCTCGGTTTCTTCCGTTTGATACATCCAGCCAAGCACAATCATAGATAAGTAGACCATTTCCTCTTTAGACCACTTATGTCCAACCAATGCCACAAACGGCGCTGAGGCTTTTTCGACAATTCGGAACGTTGTCGTATACTCCGCAATAAATTGTTCCGTTAATGTATTATTTATTTGGAATCCTAGTAAATTACGATAAATTGCGGGTCTAATATGCAACATCACCTTCTCTTTGAATTCTCCTTTACGAATGATTTCCGTTGCAAAATGGTTCTCCAGTCGCGCCGTAAAATCATCCACTGCAAAAGCAATTTCCTCGCTATCTGAAAAAAGTAGCGCCGATTCAACAAGATTTGACGCCAAGACCTGTAACGATAAGTAAAGCAAATCCGTCTCGTTCAAGAAGTCATATCCCCAAAACATTTCTTTGATAATCGGATATTCGCGTGTATTTTTGATATCATATTTCTCAATTTTAAAAGACCATGTGATATTCGTAATTTCTGCACGCTTAACAATACCGAAAAGAATGTATGGTAACTCCTCTAGTTGCTCATCTGTAAACGTTATTTGGAGGTCCGTCTCGATTTTCTCCAGTCGCTTTTTTAATAAAAATACCTCACTGACCATAATCAACTTCTTTTCATCAAGAATGAACTTGCCATAAGGCGTTTTAATGACATCACGAATGAGCTTTCCAAGTAAGTTACGAATAAGGAATTCAGAACCAGAGATCGCGTAACCAGCTTTCCTCGAATAGTCAAGCTGTATTTGTAGCTGGTGTAGTTCTGACTTAATGTGTTTGAAATCGCTAAGCATCGTATTTTTGCTGACATAAACATAATCGGCTAACGCTTGTAGTGACAAATAACGCCCATCCATGAGTAGCTGAATCATAATAAGTTGCCGCCGCAAGTTCGCCTCATAATAAGAAAATAGTTGCTGTTCCTTCTCCGTTAAAAGTCGATAACAACACTCTCGGCAACGCTCTGTCATCGAAATCATCTGTTGATCCATCCAAATGGACTCTGATTTTAAAGATTGATTTATTTCCTCAATATAGCTCTTAATTTCTTCTCGTGTTTGATCTAAATTCTCAGAAACCTGGGCGACATCTACATGATGGTTCAACAATAAATAGGTCAAGAGCTCCTTTGTGCCGCGTCTCATTTGAATCCCTCCTTTAGTTCTATCTTATACGATAATCCACCCATTATTTCATCGGTTCATCACAATTTGTAAATATCATAAAAATCAAATTGTGATGAACCGACAGTTTTGATACGCTACGAGATGTTATCATTAAAAAATGGCAAACAAAAAGAGAAGCCCCCTAAAAAAGGAGCTCCCCCATTATATTTATTTGTGGTAATCATGTTTTTCTAATTTATCGACTAATTGAACAGCCTCACCAAACAAGTCTAATTCTAGCGTCTGACCTTCCAGTAACTCGATACTAACTGTTTTAGCATCGACCGTAATCTCAATCAAACGATCCCGATAGTTAATCTTGAAAGCATACTTGTTCCACGTTTTTGGCAGAAACGGTGCAAAAGATAGGCGTTCATTAAAGGTTCGCATACCTGCAAAGCCTTGCACAATAGCAATCCAACTTCCAGCCATCGAAGTAATATGCAGCCCATCTTCCGTATCATTATTATAGTTGTCCAAATCAAGACGCGCCGTCCGATTATAAAGTTCGACTGCCTTATCTTCCCGACCAATCTCAGCAGCCAAAACCGTATGAACAGCTGGTGACAAACTTGATTCATGCACAGTCAGTGGCTCATAAAATTCAAAATTGCGCTGTTTCGTCTCGAAATCAAACTCATCTCCAAATGTATAAATACCTTGTAAAACATCCGCTTGCTTGATAAAACACGACCGCAAAATTTTATCCCATGACCAATTTTGATTAATAGGCTTATCGGCAGCTGTAAGTGTATCTGTAGAACGCAATTCTTTATCCAGAAATGTGTCATGTTGCACAAATATTTGCCATTTCTCATCATATGGGAAGTACATGTTATCAATAATATCCTGCCAATGATCAATCTCAGCATCCGTAATTTGTAAGGCTGCTTTCTTTGTAGATGTGATTTTGGAAAGCGATTCTATCGTATAACGTAGTGTCCAAGTCGCAATATAGTTAGTATACCAGTTATTGCTAACATTATTATCGTACTCATTTGGCCCAGTAACACCATGAATCATATACTTATCCAAACGCTCCGACATGTGCACTCTATCTGCCCAAAAACGGCTAATTTCAGTCAACACATCCATACCTTCATTTTCCAAGTAAGAACGATCACCCGTATAATTCGTATAATTATAAATAGCATGTGCAATCGCGCCATTACGGTGAATCTCTTCAAATGTAATCTCCCACTCATTATGACACTCAATCCCTGTAAATGTGACCATCGGATAAAGCGCTCCATTCAAGCCGATTTTCTGAGCATTCACCTTAGCCCCATCCAGCTGATCATGACGGTATTGCAACAAATTACGAGATACTTTCTTATCAGCAAGCGATAGATAAAGTGGTAGCGCAAACGCCTCCGTATCCCAATATGTCGCACCTCCATATTTCTCGCCAGTAAAACCTTTTGGACCAATATTGAGTCGAGCATCCTCCCCATAATACGTTGCGAATAATTGGAAAATATTGAAGCGAATCCCTTGCTGTGCCACATCATCACCCGAAATCAAAACATCTGCTTTCTGCCAACGTTCCCGCCAAGCACCTGCATGCTCTTGACACAATATTTCATAACTAGAATCTTCTAACTCCGCTAAAACCTGCTGTGATTTGGGCGCCAACTCGTGCTCTTCATAATCACGAGACGTCACAACCGCCACACGTTTCTCCAATTTCGCCGCCTCACCTTTTGTCACATGAAAGCGATATTTATTTTCAACATATAGTTTCTTTGCTTCAGCAGATACGTCATTTGGATTTGCCGCACGAGACTCCATTGAAGCCGCAATCGTGAACCGCGGAATATCAAAGTTATTTTCAATCGTTTTGGTCACAATTGTTGCTCGATGTTCATCCACCTCTTGCGCTACTTCCAACCAAAAAACCTCATCGTAATTCGCATCCTCATTTGTTACGTTACCATCAATATAGGGTGTCAACACGATATCCGCATCCGCATCTAACGCCGTAACGTGATAGCGAATCAAACACAGTTCCTGCTTCACGATACTAAGGAAACGCTCAGCCTCAATCAAAAATGCCTTCCCATTCTTTGTCACTTTAAAAGACCGGCGCAATATACCAGTCTCCATATCAAGTTCCAAGTTAAAATCCGTCGCCGTATCCTGGAATAAATCCAACGTTTCTCCATCTATTTCCACATCAATACCGATAAAATTCAGCGCATTGATCACTTTCCCAAAATAATCAGGATAACCATTCTTCCACCAACCGACACGCGTCTTATCCGGATACCAAACGCCAGCAATATACGTACCTTGATGCGTATCTCCAGAATAGCGTTCTTCAAAATTTCCACGCATTCCCATATAGCCATTTCCAAGCGATGTAAGGCTCTCCTGTAATCGTTTGGCATCTTTTTCAACATTTCTAGATTTCAATTTCCATTCATCAATTTCAAATAAGCGTTGAGTCATCCTGTTCGTCCCCCCAATTCCAAAATATCATCCGTCTGTCTAAAGCGTGTTTTAATGAAGGTAAAGGCAATCATGAGTACCATCCCAAGCGATTGAATGGCCATCATCACAGTGATATCAAAATAAATAATTCCAATCACCGTAGCAAATAAAGTTGGTAATCCCAATGCCAGCAAAGTCAATGATAGCGCCTCTTTATAAGACCGAATCTCCGACATCTGATTTCGCTTCGTAAACCAGATAAACAAGGCCGCAAACAACGCCAGCATCAAACTACTCGCAAAAAGCACAGAGCCAAGCATCGCAGACATCGTCAAAAATACAAATGCCTTGTTCTGCAGAAACCATTGCGAACTAATCCAAGCCTGCATATCCTCCGCATTCGTCACATCCGCGAGGCTTGTATCATTGGTATATTGCACTGTAAAAGTGTATCCCGAACCATCCCGAAGTTCCATACTCGTCTTGCCTAGAACAAGCATATTCTTAGCATCAGGCTCATTCGTATCACCCAGCTTCACCATTGCCACACCATTATTCGATTCCTGCAATGTCTCACTCGGCTGACCAGCTAACACCCCATTTTGCAGTTGATAACTCGCCGTAACCTTGCTAACAAAAGTATCATCCACTTGTTTCATCATATTCGGCATCAACGACTCCAAATCAAACGATTCCTGCTTCACAAAATGCAACGAAACCGGAATTAATAAACAAGCCGTCAAAAATACAAAGATAAACACCAACTTCCCCCACCCAAACATAGTTCGACTAGCAAACATTCGTTTCGGCGAGCACATCCCCCAAAAATAACTCATTGGAAACCCACGCTTCATTCTAATCACATCACAATCCATAAATCTTAATTTTCTATACCAGAATTCCCCACCAAACTTCCGAGGGGCTACAAATGCTTAGTTCCTAGGCAAAGCCGCGCACCGGAGCGGAATGTACTCGTGTACATGAGCACCGGAGCACAGGCTTTAACGACGGAAATGAGCGTTTGTAGCTTCTCGGACGATCAACCTTTTGTTCCGCCAGCAGTAAGTCCCGATACGAAGTTCTTTTGTAAGAAGAAGAACAATAAACAAATCGGTAGAGCTGCTAAAATAGCTCCAGCTGCGAACAATGCTACTTTTTGTTGCTGAGGATTCGCAATGAAACTTTGCAAACCAACGGCAATCGTCAAATTCTCTGGTGTACGCAATAAGAATTTAGCAAGCAAGAAGTCACCAAATGGTCCCATAAACGCCCACAGAGCTTGAACCGCTATCATTGGTCGCACTAGCGGTAAAATAATCTGACCAAAAATCCGGAAATGTCCTGCGCCATCAAGTTTCGCCGACTCATCCAAATCTCTTGGTACTGTATCAAAGTAACCTTTCATTAGCCAAATATTCATCGGAATTCCACCGCCGATATAGATTAGCGTTAAGAACCAGAACTGATCCAATGCGCCTAAGAGCATCGCCAATACGTAAAATGCTGTCAAAGCTGCCATCGTCGGTACCATCTGAATAATCAAGAAGAAAATCAGACTATTTTTGCGCCCTTTAAAGCGATAACGGCTGTACGTATAACCCGCAATGGTAACGATTGCCACTTGGAAAAACATCGTTGTTACGGCAATAATCAACGTATTACGATACCAATCTAAATACAGAGTATCATTAAATAGTCTCGAGAAGTTACTGAGCGTCCAATTATCACTCCACTCCAACGTAAATGCCGCAATATTCCCTGGCTTAAAGGCCGATGACGCCGTAATTAGAATCGGATATAAAATCACAATCGATAAGGCTAACAAGAATAAATACGTGAAGAATTTTGTCAAGAAATTAGTTGTTCGTTGATCTTTCAAAAATGATTTCATCCTACATCATCCCTTCATTACCAAAGGCATTAGTTTTCTTAAACGCAATCATCGATACAGAAATAACAACGATTGATATGAGTAGCGTGACTGCAGCAGCGACCGCGTATTGTGGCGATGTCCCAGTCGTTAATTTATAAATCCATGAAATAAGAATATCCGTCGAGCCAGCACCCGCACCAACACTTCCTGGCCCACCTTCATTGAATAGATAAATGATGGAGAAGTTGTTGAAATTAAACGTATATTGTGTGATAAATACTGGAGCTGTAACGAATAAAATCATCGGCATTGTGATTTTGCGGAAACGAGAAATGGCACTTGCACCATCAATCTTCGCTGCTTCGTATAATTCACCTGGAATAGCTTGCAACACCCCAGTTACCATGACGTAAATGTATGGGAATCCCAACCAACCTTGAATCGATATCAATGCGATCTTGGTCCAGAACGGATCTGTTTTCCAAGCGAGCGACGGGATATCGACAAACGGTAAATGGTTTAAAAGCGGGATAACTTGCATATTAATGGCACCAATACTGTCATTGAACATGTTCGAAAAACTCATGATGGTAATGAAAGCTGGTACTGCCCATGGAAGTAAGAAAATAACTCCAAAAAGACGTTTTCCTTTGATAAAGCTCTGGTTCGCAACAACCGCTGTAAAAACACCGATCACAATTTGCAATGTCGTCGCACAAATCGTCCACACGAGCGTCCAAGAAAATACGCTCAAGAATGTATCACGATAGGAGCTTAGGAAGAAGATACTGAAGAAGTTTTTAAAGCCCACCCAGTCAATCAAATTTGCTGGTGGAATATGATAAAAATCGTAGTTTGTAAACGCCATGAACAACGTAACTAGTACTGGAAAAATAATAACAAATGTCATCACGAGATATGCTGGTAGCGTGAAAAGATACGGAAACCCTTTCTCTACCATATTTTTTAATATATCGATCGTTTTCGTATTAACTGTTTCGCCTAAATTCCATGTTATCGCTACACGTCTTGCATCGAATATATTAATAATATAAAAACCGATAAACAGAACTGTAACAATTAATTGGAGCGTTCCCTCAATCATCAGGAATAGCGAGTGATCTACGCCAGGCACCGAGCCAAGTGTAATCAAACCAATAAATGCGTTAATACCGACTGCGATAAATTCGATAACAAAAGCAATAAATACGGCGATAAACACGACACCTTTAAAAATTTGCCCATTATAAAATTGACCCAGTCCTGGAATGATCGATAACAGCGTCGCCTTACGAACATTTTTTATTGGTTGTTCTTTATCCATCGTGTTATCCCCATTTCTACCTCTTATTTTATGTAGTTTAGGAAGACTTTCAGAGTGTCAACACAACTTGATGGCTGGCACTCTGAAGCTCCCAAACTCGTTTATTTATTTTTGATATTTTTGATCGATGTTATCAGAGATTACTTTCACTGCATCATTTGCCGATTGTTTTGGCGTTTTATTACCAGAAGCAGCATCAAACATTAAGTTCTCCGCACCTGTCCAAACTTCAGCCATTTCTGGAATGTTTGGCATTGGTTGCGCGTTTGCATATTGCGCAATAACAGCTGTTGTTAATTCATCTTTCTTAGCTGCTGCAGCATCACGAGATTCATGGTTTGCTGGCACTTCATTCGTCATTTCATATAACGTGTTTTGGTTTTCCGTATTTGTTAAATAATCCACCCATTTTTGAGCGATATCTTTGTTTTTAGAGTAGTTTGAGATAACCCAACCTTTACCACCAGCGAATGGAGAGTAAGGTTTGCCATTATCAAGCGTTGGAATTTCTGCTACACCATAGTTTAATTTTGCATCTTTATAGCTTGCTGCTGACCAAGGTCCACCGATGATTGCGCCTGCTTTTCCTTTTACAAATTGATCTTGGATAAAGTCATCGGCACTCTTATTATCTTGCATTCCTTTTGGCCAATATGTTTGGAACCATTTCGTAGCGTAAGTGATACCTTCAATAGAGCCTTCATTGTTTAGTCCGATGTCTTTTGGATTTGTACCATTATCGCCAAATACGTAACCACCATAACCAGCTAATAGACCGTAAGAGAAGTAGAAATCTGTCCATTTAGCAAGGAAAGCTGTTGATTTTCCTTTTTCAGTTGCAAAGTTAAAACGTGGATCTTTTGTTAAAGCTTCTAATTCTTTGAAAGTTTTTGGTGCTTTGTCTAGCAAATCTTTATTATAGTACAACACAAGCGTTTCAATAATTGCTGGCGCGCCGTAAATTTTACCGTCAATCGTCACTTGTTTCACGTCATTATCGTCAAGTTGATCTTTATTTCCTAATTTCACCTCGGCTAAATGTCCCTGTTGTCCAAGGCTGCCAATTCTGTCATACGCCGACATCATCACGTCTGGCGCTGTACCCGCTGGACCGTCTAATGGCAGTGCTTCTAGTGTTTCAAACATATCTTTTTTAACTACTTTGATAGTCACATCGTTATCTTTTTCGAATTTAGATTTAACTTTGTCAATATATTTTGCATAGCCTTCATCCACGGAAACCGTCAACGTTTTTTTACCGTCGCTTGAACTGCTATCTTTAGACGAACTTCCGCTACCACATGCTGCTAAGCTTGCTACGATTACCAAAACCATTGCTAATAAGCTAAACTTTTTGAATGAACTCATTACCTTTTTTCCTCCTCTTTTGAAAAATTCCTGCGCATCCCCTTACTGGATTGTGTTTTGCGCTCTCCTTTTCCACACCCTAATTTTTATTCTTGGTAAAGCATTGTGAAACAGGTTAACCTCTGACGCTATTATAGGCTGATAACGAAAACGTTTTCAAGGTATATTTTCGTGTTACCGATAACAAGATTATTGTTACGCCTAAAACAGGGGCTATATGCATGGTTTCAACGCACATCCCACACATATAGCCATATTCTTCTTAGTCTTCTAAAATAGCAAATGAATTCGCTGCAACTTCTATGCCTTGAGTAGCTTCTTTCGTGATTCCCACATCCGCTTTTTGAATCGTTTTAGCCTCACTACCTTGATTAAAAATAAACGTCAACCGCTTGTCATCTAGCGTTCTTGAAAAAGCAACTATTCGATTTTCATCATCAACAATATGCCAAACTAAATCGCCGTAAGTCAACGTTTTCTGATTCGTTTTACGGAACGCTATTAATTTTTTCATGAAGGCGAGCATCTCTTGGTCTTGCTTCGTTTCATCCCATTCCATACATTTACGGCACAGCGGGTCATCAGCGCCATCCATCCCAATCTCCGTACCATAATAAATACACGGCGAACCTGTGTGAGCAAACATGAAAGCAAGCGCCATTTTTGCCTTATCTTTATCCCCTTCACAACGCGTCAACAAGCGTGCCGTATCATGGGAATCAAGCATATTAAACATGACATGATTCACCTGTTCTTGGTAGCGCATCAACTGCTCACTAATTCCTGAAACCATTTTCGTCGGCTTAATCCGCTCCTCAACAAAATTTTCAATAATCGTCTGCGTAAATGGATAGTTCATCACAGAATCGAACTCATCTCCAAGTAGCCACAACCACGAGTCATGCCAAATTTCACCGAGAATGTAAATATCCTCTTTTTCTGCACGTACCGCTTGATTGAACTGCTTCCAAAACGCATGATCGACTTCATTCGCAACATCCAAACGCCAACCATCAATATCAAATTCTCGAACCCAATAAGTCGCGATATCCAATAAATATTTCTGAACTTCTGGATTCGCTGTATTCAATTTTGGCATGTTCATCGTGTACGCGAATGTATCAAACGACAGCGTATTCTTCCCTTCGATATTCCCATTCTCGCCTGGCGTCACTGGGAACGAATGAATGTGGAACCAGTCAACAAATTTCGATTTCTCACCGTTTTTCAACACATCTTGCCATTCCGGAGACTTGTCCCCAATATGATTGAAAACCGCATCCAACATGATCTTAATGCCACGCTTATGCGCTTCTTGCACCAACTTGCGGAACGTCTCCTTATCCCCAAAATGCGGATCAATTTCAAAATAATTCAGCGTATCATACTTATGGTTCGTCGACGCCTCAAACACTGGTGTTAAATAGATTCCATTAATTCCAAGCTCCGCCAAATAATCTAAATGATTGATAATCCCAGCAATATCCCCACCAAAAAAGTCATCACGCCCAGGATCCTTACTTCCCCAAGGTAACACGTTCGCCGGCGAAAGTTCTGGATTTCCATTATCAAATCGTTCTGGGAAAATCTGATACCAAATCGTCTCTTTCACCCACTCAGGGGCCTTGAAAACCTCCGTCTCATGCAGAAAAGGAAATTTGAAATAATAATCCATAATCGCACGGTTTTCAGGCGTATTCTCATAGAAACCGCGACCACCATAGAACGTATCTTCTCCAGTCGTATCCGTCAAAACAAATCCGTATTGCAATCTACGTTGCTCTGGTTTTATCGCAACAAACCAGTAATCATGCTCTTCTGTTGTAGCTACTTTTCGAAGCGCGGTTTCCTCTGACGCCCACCCAGCCTCTGTTTGCAAATAAGGATCTGCGGCGATTAACACCACCTCTTGGATATCATCTCGCTTGCTGCGAATCTTGATATGTAACGTTTGTGAATCATAGCCATACGCATAGGAACTGAAAGGCTGATGATAAATTGCTGCTTTTTCCATAACAAAAAAACCTCCTTTTAATATCTCCCTCCAAGTTAGCACGCTTTGAAAACACTTACAATCAATTTTTGCATGTTATCGATAACAGGATGAAACTCTAAAAAAGGGTGCTCCTATTTTTTAAAGTTCCCAAACTACTCTCTCCCAATCACCGTCGACCCTCTAATAATCAATTCTGGTGGGAACAAGATGGATCCTTGTTTCGCGCCGCCCTCATTGATTTTTTTCAACAACAACTGGGCGCACGTTTCTCCCATCTCAATCACCGGCGAGCGAACCGTCGTTATTTTTGGTGAGGAAATCCGGTCTAAGAAAACACCATCAAACCCTGTCACTGCAACATCCTCCCCAAAACGCTTATGAAGAGACATCGCAGCCCGCACAACACCTACAGCCATACGATCAGACGCACAAATAACTGCAATCGGCTCCTTTACCTTACTCAAAATATCGAGCGCCTTCTTCTCGGCTATGCGCGAACTATTCTTCATAAAATAACTCTCTTCTATCAAATCATGCTCCTTCATCACTTCCGAGTACCCTGTAAGCCTAGAGCGCATGAACTCTTCCTCTAACAAATTGATGCCAAAAAAAATAATATGACGAAACCCGATTTCATACACATGCTTCGTGGCAAGCTCTGCACCCAACCGATTATCCACATCAATCGCATCTACGTCACGCCGATTTTCTCCATAAGCAATCACTGGTTTTTCTAGCCCAGCCATCACTTTTTCAATTTCACGATCACGCATTCCTGTAACTATTAACCCATCATAAGGCCCAATATTCTTAGATTTCTGCGTCACTAATTGTAGCGAATAAGAATGCTTATCCAACTCCCGGCTTATTCCTGTTAGTAAATTCATGTAGTAAGGCTCCACCGTATCAATTTCCTCTAAAATTAGAAATTTAACAACTTGTGTTCGATTTTGTACAAGTGCTCTAGCTGCATAATTTGGAACGTACTCCAATTCTTCCATCGACTTGTATACCAATTGTTTCAGCTCATCAGAAACTTGGTCTGGATGATTAATCACACGCGATACAGTCATCTTAGAAACATTTGCTTTTTTCGCAACATCAGCTAATGTAGCCATCCATATCCTCCCTCACTACTACTTCTTCTCAACTCAATTGTAGCAGGTTTTTTGCAAAAAGGTAGTGATTTAATTTCCCGTAATTCCGCTCAAAAAGCAATTCTGCCCACAAAAAAAGCATCTCTCTGTAGGAAAAATGCTTCAAATGTATGTAATTTACCTTTTTGGTACCGTTATAACTTTTTTTACAGTGCGATGTTCTTTCCAATTGTGAAAGAAGCGAACACACCATTTAATTCCAACTACAAGCCAGCCACACACAGTACCAGTTAGAATCGCAATTAGCCCCACAACCAGAAAACCTACAACAGGGAAAACAGGGTCACTAATAGCAGCAATACCAAGAATAAAAACAACAATCATCGGAATAACAAAATACCGTATCTCATGATCCCCCACACCAAGCGCTCCTTTGCAAACATAATACTATAACTAGACTTTTATACCTAAATCTTAGTTCCAGTATACTCCCAAAAACCTCTTTTTTCAACATGTACAACGCTTACATTAACAGCATCATAAAAAATGGCTTTTCTCGCTCACTCGTTGCTATCACTCATCTTCATTGCGCTTGATTTAGCACTTTACATAAAAGAAATATTTGTCTACAAATTGTAATACTTATTTTGCTCTCAAAAATAGTCGATTTGCATATTTTTTACTTGGAAAAATTCCTCTAACAGTGATACGACGAACTGCGATGTTTTATTTTTATCATCATTTAATGGGTTTATTCCAACGAAAGTCATCGCGTTAATTTTATCACTAAGCGCCAAATTTTTCATAAAGTAACGAATTTCTCGCCAATAAATCCCCCCTTGTGAAATAAAATCCGTTCCAGGCGTGAACTCTGGATCAATGGCATCCACATCCAAAACCAGATGAACATTTCCGCTTTTCTTAGCCAGCCACTGCATAATTTCATCTGTCACCATCCCAAATCCCTTTCGATCTAGCATCGTCATTTCATAATGAAAAATCCCTTCCTCTTCAATCACCCGCAATTCCTCGTAATCAATTCGCCTTGTTCCAACCATGCAAACGTTATTCCCAGATACAAAACGCTGATCCATAATAGTCGCAAGTTCTTTCGGTCCTCTCCCAACAACGGTCGCCATCACATTATGACACAAATTATCTTGCTTTAACTCCTGTCCCATATCTGCGTGCGCATTCACCCAAATAACCGTTTGCTCCACGCCTTCTTCTCCCATACCAGCAATGGAACTCAGCGATATTAATTGATCCCCACCGAATACAATCGGCATCTCTACCTCCACTTTCATATCTGCGACAATTTCCCGTAGTTCTTTCACTTTGTATGTAATCGCTTTCAAATCCTTTGATTTTAAAATGGCTTCTTGTTCCATGTCGGTGAAGAAAGCCATATTATGATAGTCTACAACCTCGTCTATTAACTTTTCTAACATACTCACAACACCTGTATACCTAATTGCATATGGTGCTAAAGCTACTCCTTGGCGATCCTCATGAAACATCCAAGGCACACCGAGGATTCCAATTTTCTTCATCCCATTCACCTACTCTATCTATATTATCTTACATTTTATCACAAGTAACTGCCTTTTCAAAAATATAAAACTTTTTGTTTCTAGCTAAATTTGTATTTTAGCAACATTTTGTGCCACGAAAAGACGTTTTTCTTCTTAGGACAAAATCCGAATTTGCGATCAAAAATGGTTTCAAATTCATTTTTTACTGTTTTTACAGTTGTTGCTTTATTTGTTAGGATGGGGTTAATCCTCCTGTACAAACTTTCTGTATAGTTGTGAGTTGTTAGAATAGGTGAAGAGATGACACGCTCCCCCCTTTTATCCCTAGGAGTTCCCCCAGAATTTTATAGGTTTAACCGTGGCATCTCTTTGCCATTTCTATTCTTTTAAATGATATGGATACGTCGCTACGACAACATCCTTTTTAAATAGCAGTTTCGTTCGAATCAATAAACTTGTCTGATTGTGTAATATATTTTGCCATCCTTTTTTAGGAATAAACTGTGGTATTAGTACCGTTAATGAATAATTATCTTGATTCGCTTTTTGCTGTGCTGTATCAATAAATTTCATCAAAGGCTCTGTGATAGAACGATAGGTCGAATATAAATCTGCAATCCGGACTTCTGGATGTATCCTGTTCCACCTCTCCACAAATTCTTTTCCTTCTTGTTTATCGAGAGAAACGTGAACAGCGATAACCGTATCTCCAATTGATTTGGCATAGCGAAGTGCTCCTTCGACTACTTTTGTGGTATCGGACACACAAATAATAACGGCATTTCCTTCAAAAGCAGGCAGATCCATTTGCTCATCAATCCGTAGTTGTGGCGCTAATTTTGCATAATGGCTACGCGTTCTGTGGAAAACATAAATCATCGCTGGCATAAAGATAAACACCGGCCACACTTCCGTTATTCTCGTGATAAAAAGAACCATGAGTACCGTAAAGGAAATGAGTGCGCCTAAGAGGTTAGCAGATAGTTTTTTCATGTAACCTTCTGGCTTCTCTTTCACCCATTTAATAATCATACCTGTTTGAGATAAAGTGAAAGGAATGAAAACACCGACTGAGTAGAGCGGTATAAGTGATTCTGTCTTTCCTTGGAATAGAATGATAAGCAGGATTGAACCCAATGCTAAGGTGATGATACCATTCGAATAGCCTAGTCGATCCCCTTTATCCAGATACATACGGGGCATATATTTATCCTTAGACAGGTTAAAAGCAAGCATTGGAAAAGCTGAAAATCCTGTGTTCGCAGCTAATACTAAAATAAGTGCCGTTGTTGCTTGAATAAAATAATAAAAGAAATTCCGACCAAATATATTTTCAGCAATTTGGGATAACACCGTCGATTTTAGTTCAGGCACTACACCATAGAAATAAGCTAACAATGTCACGCCAACAAAGAAGAAGCCAAGAATAGATGCCATCATAATTAAAGTCCTAGATGCATTTTTCGCCTTTGGATCTTTAAATAGAGGAACCGCATTCGAAATCGCTTCAATACCAGTCAATGATGCTGATCCAGAAGCAAAAGCTCTAAGTAATAAAATAAGTGTTACACCCGAAACATGGGTTCCTACAGATGCCGTCTCATGCGAAACATCCTGACCTAACGCTAGCTTTACTAGTCCTGTTACTATCATAACAATCATAGAAAATACGAACAGGTAAACCGGAACCGCTAAAATAGTAGCAGATTCTGTTACACCACGTAAATTGATAATGGTCACGACAATAACAAGTATAATTGCTAACGGTACAGTAAATTGATATAAAGATGGGATAGCCGCAACAATAGCATCCGTTCCAGAAGATACACTTACCGCGACGGTTAACATATAATCGACTAACAACGAACCGCCTGCGATCAAGCCAGCATTCTTCCCAATGTTTTCGCGTGAGACAACATAGGCCCCCCCACCTTGTGGATAAGCATATATAATTTGGCGGTACGATAAACTTAATGCAAACAAGAGCACTAACACGCATAATGCAATTGGCAAAGAGTACCACATCGCAGTAGCTCCAACCGTTATCAAGACAAGCAATATTTGTTCTGTCCCGTAGGCTACCGAAGATAAAGCATCCGATGATAGTACAGCTAAAGCCTTGAGTTTACCTAATTTTTGATCTCCGGCCTCTGATGACTTAAGCGGCCTTCCAATCAGCATTCTTTTTAATGGAGATCCCATTTTACTCCCTGCCTTTTTTAACTAGATTTTTCTTCTAAAAATTCCATACGTCACATTATAACACAGCTATTTTAAAATGAAATAGGTTTTTATTTTAATCCGTATATCTGAGTGAATGCGTTTAAATTTAGCTACATTTCTCCTATAAAAATTGCGTATCTAAATAAAATTTAAAAAGTAATGTATCTCCCTATTCCCTTCTTGTTCTAAGCTTGAAACCTATTTTTTATTTTTCAGAATAAAAAGACTTTAATTTAAGTATTTACAAACCACCCATTCTCTTTATATAATAGTTTTCGGCTGGTAAATTTGCTAGCCACATGGCCCGTTGGTCAAGCGGTTAAGACACCGCCCTTTCACGGCGGTAACACGGGTTCGAATCCCGTACGGGTCATTTTTTAAATTTTTATAGCAAAACACTGGTCAAAATAGAAATTATGTTATATTATGAAATAGTATCATTTATGGGGGCTTAGCTCAGCTGGGAGAGCATCTGCCTTACAAGCAGAGGGTCAGCGGTTCGATCCCGTTAGCCCCCACCATTCATCTGTAATTGTTACTAGGAAACAGCTCTCTTGGGCGGTCAAGCAGTTTTTCTGTTTTGCCAACTTAGCTCAATCTGGGAGAGCAACTGAATCGTAATCAGTAGGTTGCGGGTTCAATTCCTGCAGTTGACATTTTATATGGAGGGGTAGCGAAGTGGCTAAACGCGGCGGACTGTAAATCCGCTCCTTCGGGTTCGGCAGTTCGAATCTGCCCCCCTCCACCATTTTATTGGGCTATAGCCAAGCGGTAAGGCAACGGATTTTGATTCCGTCACGCGTTGGTTCGAATCCAGCTAGCCCAGCCATTTTTAGAGCCGTTAGCTCAGTTGGTAGAGCATCTGACTTTTAATCAGAGGGTCGATGGTTCGAGCCCATCACGGCTCATCAAGTAAAAAAAGGTAGCAGAATTTAACTTTCTGCTACCTTTTTTGTATTTAGCTAAATAGGATAGTGATAACGATGATAATACCCACAATAGCAACTATGGAAAGCCAAGCAGTTGGTCTTGCCATGTTAATTGTCCAACCAACACCAAAACGTTTTTCAACAAAGAGAGCGGGATCTTTAGGATTGAAGTAGAACACGCCCAACTTCCAATTAGCGTCGTCATCGCGAACTGGTCTTGGTTTATCTTTTTGCTCATTTTCTGTTAGTTTTAATCTACTGCCGCCTTGTCCTACACGTACCATTAGGAATAGCAGACCGCCAAAAATAATGATGAGTATCACGACTAACGCAAGCATGATGACTGTTTGTGA
Organism: Listeria sp. SHR_NRA_18; assembly: GCF_003856515.1. Classification (NCBI taxonomy): domain Bacteria; kingdom Bacillati; phylum Bacillota; class Bacilli; order Caryophanales; family Listeriaceae; genus Listeria; species Listeria sp. SHR_NRA_18. The sequence continues at coordinate 73,765 of NZ_QPKR01000005.1, read as the reverse complement.
AATCGCGAAGATAAATGATAATTGGATGAACATAAATAATAGGATGAGCAAGAGGCACATGACGAAATTGTATTTACTGTAGATGAGCCTGAATAATACACTTCTTCGCATAGAATCTGTCGGGTTATCGTTATCGATGACTTGTTTGCTGCGCGACATCATATAGTTGATAAATATAAATAACCCTAGCATAACTAATTGCATCGTCGGCATCATCATCGCCGTACGCAAACTCTTAGCAGCTGTTCTCGTTACTTCATTATCAAAATTGTATTGCATTGGAATCTGGTTTGGAATTTGCTGATAATAAATAATGGTCAAACCTACTGTGATAAAGATCAGAACGAGCGGAATTAGATACCAAGCGTAAGAAATCGTTAGCTTTTGACGATGGAATGTTGTATCTACCATCACGATGTCCGCCTTACTTTCGTTCGTTTGCAGATTCTCGCTTTTCCACATCAGAGAAGCTTTATAAAAACGCATGTAAATCAGAAACGAAATAATGAGCGTAGCAAAAATCGCAAGGATAAAAATGGTTGCTTGTCCACTTTCACTGGATGTCATAGCTAAAAGCACAGTCGCGATTATCGTTATGATGACGCCAACCACGATATTCCACTGTAAGAATTCCCGCTTCATTTGGCGTAATGTCGGATTATTGGCTGCTTTCTCACCTACCATGACGCCAAAGCTCTCGCCGCGACGGATGACGTAGGGTGTCACAGCTTGTAATACAGTTACTAAGAGCATCATCGCGATAAAAATTAATAGTTCCATTATTGCTCCTCCTCGGGTTCAATTTCTTCATAGATAGTCGCGCAGATTGCCTCCCACTCTGTTTTGGAGACAGATCGGGAAATAGACTCTGCAATGAGCGGTCTTACTTTTCGTCTTAATTCTTCATAAAAGGCTTCTGTTGCTTTCTCCACTCCATCAGGATGAATCACGACTCCTTTTTGGCGATGAATCAGGATGTAGCCTTCTTGCTTCAATAACTGATAGGCTTTATTTACCGTATGAAAATTTATACCGATATCGCTCGCCAAACTGCGCACGGACGGCAAATCATCGCCTGGCTTGAGTTCTCTCTTGGCGATGCCTTCAATAATTTGATGCATAATTTGTGTATATATTGGTTCTTCGGCCTGCAAATCTATTTGGAGTAGCATCTACGCACCTTCTTTCTACAACTGTTATATATATAGTATAACAACTATACAAAATAAGTCAAGTTACAGATGGGAGTGGTTTTTTCCGTTCGAAAATGGTACTATTAATGATAGTCTACATATGGAAAACGCTGGGCTCAGTAATATTACTTACAAATCCAGTATAGAGAGGGGACCTATCATGAAAATATCACGCTTCAAAGAGTCCAAATTATTTTTTTGGACGTTAGAAATTCTGGCGTTAGTGGCGATTTTATTTGTACTTAATAAGATGAGCTTTATCTTCGCCCCCATCGGAACGGTTGTTTCTACGCTATTCCTGCCAATTATGATTGCTGGTTTTTTATTCTACTTATTCAACCCAATCGTTTTGTTTTTGGAAAAAAGGAAGGTTCCGCGCTTACTTAGTGTCTTGAGTATTTTTGTTGTTTTTATTGTGCTTTTAGTATTAGCGGTCGTACAACTCGGACCTATCTTAGCGGATCAAGTGGCTTCTCTCGTGAAAGCCGCACCTCAATATTGGGAGCAGTTCCAGCATTGGTGGGACAATTTAGTGAAGAATAGTAACATTAAAAACATCGATATTAAAGCGGAGATGGAAAAACTGAACATCTCGATTCCGAAAATTTTAAATACCGTTGTTGGTAGTTTAACTGGGAGCTTGGGCCTAATTTTTGGTTTTATCTCCAGTTTCGTGATGATTCTCGTGACGGTGCCATTTATCTTGTTCTACATGTTCAAGGATGGGCATAAATTCCTTGATTCGACCGAGAAATTTTTCCCGCAAGGTATTCGTACGGAGGCTCGTGAAATTATCAAGGCCATGAACAAAACCATCTCCACGTATATTTCAAGCCAAGCAATCGACTGTATGTTTGTTGGTATTTTTACGATGATTGGGTATTTCATTATCGGCGAACCGTATGCTTTGTTGTTCGGTTTAATCGCTGGTGTGACGAATATTATTCCTTATTTAGGGCCATTTATCGGGGCGGCTCCGGCTGTTATCGTTGCCCTGTTTGATTCCCCGTTACAAGCAGTTCTCGTTATTGTTGTCGTGACAATCGTGCAGCAAATCGACTCGAACTTGTTGTCGCCTTACATCATGGGTAAATCGCTCGCCATCCACCCGCTAACGATCATTATCATCTTGATTGTGGCTGGTAACTTGGCAGGAATTCTCGGCATGATTTTAGGTGTGCCAACGTACGCTCTTGCAAAAACGTTAATTGTTAACCTAGCACGACTGATAAAACTGCGGCGCGAAGGAATCGAAGCTGAAAATAGTGAGAAACCTGTCGTTTAAATGGAATCTTAAAAAAGCGCTGAAATCTGAGTTTTGATAACTCTTGATTTCAGCGCTTTTCTTATTTAAAAATCACGATAAACGTCAATACTTCTTCTTTCCATTCGACTGTGAAGCTCGCTCCTAGCTTTTTCGCCAGTAAATCGATAATCGCTAGACCCAACCCCGTGTTATTGCCGCTACGGACGCGGTCAGCTGTGTAGAATCGCTCAATCAAGCGTGGAACGTCTGCCTCTGTGAGTTGGCTCGCTTGATTGGAAAATGACAGAACCGCCTTACCATTTTGCTTCGCCAGCGTTATTTGCATAGGGCCTTCGCCGTGCTTCAACATATTCGAAACAAAATTATCCACCATGCGTTGTAATGCTTTTCGATCTGCATTTACGCGTATATCAGAGGCAATTGACAGTTCTGGGGTGACGCCTTTTTTTGAGAAGTCTTCATAATACGAGGCCACGGCTTCTGTCATGAAATCGGATAGATTCACTGGTTCTAGTTGCAACTTCCCTTCGTCACTCGATAACTTCGATAACACGAAGAAATTTTCGACGAGTTCGGTTAGGGTTTGGATTTTATTTTTGATGACAAGGCTGTATTTCTCGCGTTCTTCTGGTGTGAGTGTGTCGCGGTCCATGAGTTGTAAATAGCCAGACAAGGAGGTTAGCGGCGTTCTTAAATCATGGGAGACGTTTTCGATTGTCTCGCGTAACTCCTTGTTTAGCGTCTGGAATTGCCGTTCTGTTTTTGCCTTGGCTTCTAATAATTCGTTGACGTGAAGGAGCAGTTGCCTGATTTCTGGTGAGGCGATGTCCATGGTTAGCCGCTCGTTGGAACCTCGTCTTGTCGCGATATCTTTTATTTTTGCTGATGTGGCTCGTAGTTGTTTTTTGATTAGAAATATCCAGCCGAGTAAGACTACGATTACGGCGCCTAAGAGGTAAACCATGCTATCCGCTCCTTCCTTCGTCTTTATTCTATCATATTACTTGATTTCTTTAAATCGGAACACCATCCAACCGAGGATTGTGAAAACTGCCATGTATGCTAAACCGGTTAAAATATTGGTCGTAATCGCGTGCTGACTGAGTGCGGAGAGGTCGGACATCGTGCTGATTTTGCTGAATAGGAACATGTCTTTGATGATTGTCCATTTCGGTAGGAAAACGTTGACTAGGTTCCTGATAATCGGTTCGATAAATAAAAATGCTAAGATGTATGTCACGATTGCGATGCTTTCTTTTGGAATGATGATAAAAATGAAAAATCCAATCGTAATTAGCGCTAGGTATAGTGGGAGTTGCGCTAACATCCCGAGCAATATCGCTACAAAATCGACATGCCCTACAAAAAGCTGTGAGGAGATCGCGATGGATGCTGTATACACGAGTAGCATCAAGGCGCCGACCGCCCAGCCTGTTAATAATTTTGAGAAGTAGAAAGTGGTACGTGAAACGCCTGATACGAGGACATTTTTCGCAACGCCAGCTGAGAATTCGATGCTCCAGAGGTTGGAGAAAATCGAGATGAACGCCATGGCTAGGACGATACTAAAAGATAGCATCAATTGCGTCATTTGAGTTCCTGTTAAGGTTTGGCTAAGTAGTGCTTTGTCTTGCGCTGTGAGTGTTTCTCCGTCTTGTGTTAAGGAAATCCAATCTACATTTAAGGCTAAGTAAATTAAACCTGCGACCGCGACTGCAATCACCATCAACGTGACGAAAGGCATCCACATTTTTCCCTTTGTTAACCGATAACTATCTGCTCGAATCAATCCTATCATTTGTCTTCCCCTCCAATTAAATCAATAAAGTATTCTTCCAAATTCGCCTCGACAACACGAAGTTCGGTAATGATAATTCCTGCGTCAAACATGACTTGACTGACTTTTTCTGGTTGATCAATGTAATCAAAAATCCGGATGCTGCCGTCGCTGTGGACTTCGTATTGATGCAATTCTAGGAAGCTTTCTAGGTGCATGACGGCGGCCTCTTTGTTCACTGTTTTCAGCACGAGGTAGCGCCTGCTTTCGGATTCTAAATCTTCTTTTGAGAGCTCCTTCACGAGACGGCCGTTGTTGATAATACCGTAACGGTTTGCGACGAGCGCCAATTCTGTCAAAATATGACTCGAAATGAAGACTGTTGTGCCATACGTTTCGTTTAATTTTAGAATGATATTTCGAATTTCGATAATGCCCATCGGATCAAGTCCGTTAATCGGTTCGTCTAGAATCAAGAAGTCCGGATGATGTAAGATGGCAAGCGCAATGCCAAGCCGTTGTTTCATCCCCATGGAAAAATTGCGATACTTTTTGCGTCCGGTGTTCTCCAAGCCTACAAATTCTAACACTTCATCGATACGTTTTTTATCCGGAATCCCTTTTTGGAGGATATAGTAATTTAAGTTTTGATAAGCTGTTAAGTTTGGATATAAAGACGGGCCTTCAATAACTGCGCCGATTCGCGTCCGAGCCTGGCGAATATCTTTCGGGTGACTCGAGCCAAACAGCGTAACATCGCCGCCGTTCGTATGCATTAGATCCGTTACCAGACGAATAAAAGTCGTTTTCCCAGCACCATTTTTACCAATAAAGCCATAAATATCCCCCTTTTGAACCGTCATATTCACATGATCCACCGCATAATTGTCCCCAAATTTTTTCGAAAGCGCAGCGGTCTCCAAAATCGTTTCTCTCATATCGCTCAATCCCTTCTTTCTTTTCGATAGGTTAACTATAACAAGGATGTCTCAAGGATGTGTGAAGGGGAGCTTAAGAAAGTATTAAGAAAACCGAAATGCTGAAACGGCCCGTTTAGCCTCGACAGAATGCAAGGAACGAATGCTCACTCTGTTCGCACTCGTATTGAGGCTCTAAATCGGCAAGTGATGCCTTATAAGAGCCACAACATAGGGGGCGCAGTAAAAACCCGCACTTGGTTTTTGCGGAGGTCACGAAAATTTCGAGGGTCTGGCCGTTGAAGCTGGATCCGGAGGCGCCGAGTATGACGCCCCACCAATCTCTAAAATCGTATGTTCCTCCAAACCAAACGAAAAAACCGAACGGTGTCCCCCGCTCAGTCTTCTCTTATATAATCAGATGTATAGGAACGTCAGTGAGTATACATCTCCATGCGTTACATCACGTTCCCCGCCTTCGGATCCTGCTTTGTTGTGGTCCTAAAAAGCGTCGTTTGCCTTTTTAGAACCGCCATATGCAGTGGAATGAAACTGCCTTCCTTTAGCTCTTTCAATTTTTCATTTTAAACCCAATCCCCCAAACTGTCTCCACAAACTCGCGATCCGGCGCTACTTTTCCCAATTTCCCACGAATATTACTCATATGTACATTCACCGTATTCTCATCAATAAACTCCGTCTCACCCCACACAGACGCAAAAATGTTCTCCTTCGTGAAAACCTTGCTCGGATTACTAAGTAACAATTGCAAAATTCCAAACTCGCGAGCAGTCAAACGAATATCCACACCATCAACCTGGGCGCTATAACGATCTTCCGACAACGATAAACCATTCCAAACCAGCGCATCGTCCACGTCACCCAGCGACGCAACATTCGCTTTTCGCAACTGAACCTCTACGCGCGCCACTAATTCTTCAATATCAAACGGCTTTGTCATGTAATCGCTAGCTCCTAATTTCAACAAATCCACTTTATCCATCACCGTATTTTTAGCCGAAATCACGATAATCGCCGCGTTTTGCTTCGCTGTAATTTCCGCCACCAATTCCTCACCAGTTAGCCCTGGCAACATCAAGTCGCACAGCAACAAGTCAAACGTTTCACTGTTCCAATACAATTTTGCCTCTGTCCCTGAAAATGCTTGCGTCACGGTATAGCCTTCGCGCGTCAACACGTCTGAAATCAGATGGTTAATATCATTATCGTCCTCTGCAATCAAAATTTTTCCTAAGCTCATAATCTCACGCTCCTTCTTTTTATCCATATTAGCTCAAAATCGCAAAAAAAGATAGCAATCCAAGATCGCTACCTTTTTCGTCGCTTATAATTTCTCTTGTAAAAATTCGCTGATCAATTCGTACGTCTCATCCGTTGCGGCAGAAGGTGTACTCATGAAGCCATGTGGTACCTTCTCCAAACGTTTCGCGTAAACTGGCACACCGGCATCTTTTAATTTCTCCGCATACGCCTCACCTTGATCGCGCAATGGGTCATATTCAGCCGTCGCTACAAATGCTGCTGGTAAATCAGAAACGTCTTTATGACGAATCGGCGCAACAAGTGGATCATATTTACGATCGCCCGCACCAGATAAGTAAAGTTTGAAGTATTTATCCAAGGACTCTTTCGTTAGGACATAGCCTTCCGCGAACTCATCCATCGACGGATAAAGCACCGAAGCATCTCTTGAAAAAATGTCAACAGGCGGATAAAGCAAGATTTGTTTGGAAATGTTTGGTGTTCCTTTTGACTTCGCTAATTGGGCAACAACTGCCGCGATGTTCCCGCCAGCGCTGTCCCCTGCTACAACGATATCCTTCGACTTCGCACGCAAACTTGTTAAATGCTTCGAAACCCAAGCGACCGTCGCATACGCGTCTTCAATCGCTGCTGGGAATGGATTTTCTGGTGCTAAGCGGTAATCAACCGAAATCACGCGATATCCTGTTGTTTGGACTAATTTACGGGCAATGCCATCTGTTGACTGCACGCTACCTGTTACAAAGCCGCCACCGTGGAAATATACCATTAAAGGATACGGACCGTCTGCTTCTGGTGAATAAATACGAAGACTAATTTTGCCACCTGGGCCATCAATTTTCTTATTTTCAATTTCGCCAACTTCGATATTTTTTGCTGCTGGAAGTGCTTTTTCAGCTAGGCGGATGTACTTATAACGCGAATCTACATCCGATAATGGTGCTGTCTTTTTCACATAATCTTGTGCTGCTTCTTCTAGATTGTCAAGAACCTTTGGATCGTACTCCCGTTTACCGGTTGCCTTCTTGTAGATGAAGAAAATAGCAACTAGCGGTAACAATACGATACTGACTAAAACAATACCAATCCATTTCAATGTCTGTTTCAATTACGCTCACTCCTCCAAAATAATCTCAGGTCATTCACCTTATAAGTATAGCAGTTTTGAAAAATTTTAACCAATTTGTAGGCTAGGAAAACGCGCAAGTTGATGCGATTTCGCTTTTATTTTTATGGATATTTAATCATTTTTATGAATAATAATAAATAAAATAGTTGAAATAACATTCGTATGATGGTATTATTAGTTTTATCGAAATGTATATTTATTAATAAAAGGGGATGTAGAGATGACAAAAGAAAAAATCGTTCTTGCTTATTCTGGTGGTTTAGATACCTCCGTTGCGATTCAATGGTTAACCGAGGAAAATTATGATGTGATTGCTTGTTGTTTAGATGTTGGCGAAGGAAAAGACTTGGAATTCATTAAAGAAAAAGCCCTGACTGTCGGTGCATCTGCGTCGTACACGATTGACGCGCGGGAAGAATTTGCGGAAGAATTTGCTCTAATCGCTTTGCAAGCCCATGCTTATTATGAAGGAAAATATCCACTGATTTCAGCGCTTTCTCGTCCATTGATTGCGAAGAAACTCGTGGAGGTTGCTAGACAAGAAGGCGCTGCCGCTATCGCTCATGGTTGTACTGGAAAAGGGAACGATCAAGTTCGTTTCGAAGTCGCGATTCACGCATTAGCACCAGATTTGAAGGTTGTTGCGCCCGTTCGTGACTGGAAATGGTCGAGGGAAGAAGAAATCGAATACGCACAAAAACATAATATCCCAGTTCCGATTGACCTCGATAATCCGTTTTCTATCGACCAAAACTTGTGGGGACGTTCGAATGAGTGTGGCGTTTTAGAGAATCCGTGGATTGCTCCGCCAGAAGCGGCGTATGATTTGACGGTTGCCCTTGAAGATACGCCAAACACACCCGAAATCATCGAAATCGAGTTTTTAGCAGGTGTTCCTGTTGCTTTGAACGGTGAAACGCTAAGTTTAGCCGTTTTGATTCAAAAATTAAATAAGATCGCCGGCGCGCACGGTGTTGGTCGGATTGATCATATTGAAAACCGTCTTGTCGGTATTAAATCACGGGAAGTTTACGAGTGCCCTGCCGCGGTTGCGTTAATTACGGCGCATAAAGAACTGGAAGATTTGACGTTTGTTCGTGAAGTCGCGCATTTCAAACCGGTGATTGAGCAGAAAATCAGTGAAGTGATCTACAACGCGCTTTGGTTTTCACCGCTTACAAGTTCTCTCGTGGCCTTCTTGAAAGATACGCAAAAATATGTGAACGGCACGATTCGGATGAAACTTTTCAAAGGACACGCGATTGTGGAAGGTCGGAAATCACCGAATTCGCTGTATGATGAGAACTTGGCGACGTATACTTCGGCGGATACATTCGATCAAGATGCTGCGGTTGGATTCATCAAACTTTGGGGCCTACCAACGAAAGTTAGCGCTGAGGTCAATGCAAAATTAAACGCGAAAACAGAGGTGTAAACCATGGAAAAATTATGGGGCGGTCGTTTTCAAGGTAAAAGTGAGGCGTGGATCGATGAATTCGGCGCCTCGATTTCCTTTGATGCAAAACTGGCAAAACAGGATATTACGGGAAGCTTGGCGCATGTCGCGATGCTCGGGAAATGTGGCATTATTTCGGTAGATGAAGCGGCGCAAATCAAGGTGGGACTTGAGGTTCTTGCTGGAAAATTGGCGGCTGGTGAGCTCGAATTTAGCGTTGTGAATGAGGATATTCATCTTAATATTGAGAAATTGCTGCACGAAGAGATTGGACCTGTTGCTGGGAAGTTACATACGGCGCGGAGTCGGAATGATCAGGTCGCGACGGATATGCATTTGTATTTGAAGGATGCCGTGACGGAGATTATCGCTTCGTTGGCGCATTTGCGGACGGTGCTTGTGACGAAAGCGGAGGACCATGTCGAGACGATTATGCCTGGTTATACGCATTTGCAGCACGCGCAACCGATTTCTTTTGCGCATCATTTATTGGCTTATTACGGTATGTTTAGTCGTGATTTGGAGCGTTTGACGGAGAGCGTGAAGCGGATTGATATTTCTCCGCTCGGTTGCGCGGCGCTTGCTGGGACGACTTTTCCGATTGATCGGGCGTATAGTGCCGAACAGCTCGGTTTTAGCGCGATGTACGATAACAGTTTAGACGGCGTTAGTGATCGCGATTTTATTATTGAGTTTTTGAGTAATAGCGCCCTTTTGATGACGCATTTATCGCGTTTTTGTGAGGAATTGATTTTATGGACGAGTCATGAATTTCAGTTTGTCGAGTTGATTGACGCGTTCGCGACGGGAAGTAGCATTATGCCTCAGAAAAAAAACCCAGATATGGCCGAGCTAATTCGCGGGAAAACCGGTCGTGTTTACGGTAACCTCTTCGGCTTGCTGACGGTGCTAAAAGGCTTGCCGCTCGCGTATAACAAGGATCTTCAGGAAGACAAGGAAGGCATGTTTGACACGGTTCATACGGTAAAAACAAGTCTTGATATCTTCGCTGGGATGATTGAAACAATGAAAGTCAACACGTCCGTGATGGAACAGTCGACGCAAAAAGATTTCTCAAATGCGACCGAACTGGCTGATTACCTCGCTAAAAAAGGCGTGCCCTTCCGCGAAGCCCACGAAATTGTTGGGAAACTCGTTCTTGATTGCACGCAAAAAGGGATCTATTTGCAAGATGTAGCGCTCAAAGATTATCAGGCGATTCAGCCCGTTATTGAGGAAGATATCTATGACGCGCTCGCCTCTTATACCGCAGTCGCAAAACGTAACTCTTACGGCGGCACTGGCTTTGACCAAATTAGAGCCATGATTGAAAAAGCAAAACAAACACTATAAAATAAGCTAGGCCTGCCAATATTCCGAGCAGTCCTAGCTTATTTCTTAGGCGCGAGTTCTGAAAATACAAATTTCGATAAAAATAAAGTATAATAATGAGGATTACAACTATTAAGGAGTGAAAAAATGGTACAAGCAAAAATGGTTTTTCTAACGTTACCTGTAAAAAATTTAAACGCATCGGTGGACTTTTTCACAGCACTTGGCTTTGAATTCAACCCGCAATTCACGGATGAAAATGCGACATGTCTGATTTTAAATGATACGACGTTTGTTATGTTGGTCGTAGAAAACTACTTCAAAACATTCACAAAGAAAAATATTTCGGATGCTACAACATCAACTGAAGCTATTTTAGGTTTTTCTGCCGATAGCCGCGAAGGTGTTGACACATTTGTTGAGAAAGCGCTCGCTGCTGGTGGTTCTCCATCCAACGAAAAAGTAGATCACGGCTTCATGTATAGCGGAAGTTTCCAAGATATCGACGGACACTTGTGGGAAGTCATGTACATGGATCCCAACTTCGTACAATAAATACTAGAACATAACCCAAATAAATCGGCGACAAGCGCTCGCATTCAGGGAGTTTGGCGGACTTCCGGTTCTCACATACACCAGTATGCTCCGCTTCCGGCTTCCATCAAACTCCCTGAATACAAACGCTTTCGCTCGATTTGCATAAAGCTTAGTCTTCGTCTTACCCAAGATAATGGTAAGGCGTATTCATCTTGTTTAGATTCTTGTCCCCATTTTTTTACAAAACTTATTTTACAGTCAATGCACTTGCCGTTTCTGTTGCTTGCGTCATCATTTCTTGAATCAACGCATCTACGGGTTTTATTTCAGTGATCATGCCCGTAATTTGCCCAGCCATCACCGATCCATTTTCCGTGTCGCCCTCCTGCACCGCTTTACGCAATGAACCGAGTGTCAATTCTTCCAACACATCGCGATCCACGTTCTCATCCTCCAAGCGCTGGTATTCTTTAATCATCTTATTTTTAATACTACGAACCGGCGCACCATTTCGGCGACCTGTCACAACCGTATCGCGATCTTTCGCCTTCAAACACGCCAATTTAAAGTTCTCGTGAACCGGACATTCATCGGTTGCTAGGAAGCGCGTGCCAATTTGTACACCTTGAGCTCCCAATGCAAAAGCAGCCGCAATCCCGCGCCCATCGCCAATTCCACCAGCCGCAATGACCGGAATCGAAACAGCATCAACTACTTGCGGTAAAAGCGCCATCGTCGTCGTTTCGCCAACATGTCCACCCGCTTCCGTGCCCTCCGCCACAACCGCGTCTGCGCCAAGCTGCTCCATCTTGCGCGCAATCATCACAGACGGCACAACCGGAATCACCGTAATCCCAGCTTCCTTCCAAATCGGCATATACGTTTTCGGCGTCCCAGCCCCAGTCGTCACAACTTTCACACCTTCTTCTATAATAACCGCCGTCAATTCCTCAATATTTGTCATCATCAGCATTAAATTGACGCCAAACGGTTCATCCGTCAACGCCTTCGTTTTCTGAATCTCCGCGCGCAGTTCCTCCCCGCTCATACCTCCCGACGCGATAATTCCTAGTCCGCCAGCATTCGACACAGCAGCAACAAGCGGTGCCTTCGCGATTTGCGCCATCGCGCCTTGCATAATTGGATATTTAATGTGTAGCAATTCTGTTATTAACATGATTTTTTCCTCCGATACAATTTTCCATACGTTCCTTATCTCATGTATATTTTCTCACAAAGACACCTAAAAAACAACCACTTCTCCTAAAAATGGCTGTCCTTCCGCAAAATTTAAGCTTCATTCTTCGTCTGCACGGCTAATAAAATACATCCAGTAATCCCCGCATCATCCTCCAATTTCGGCGGCACAATATATTCCTCCAAATCCGGCAACTGAATATAGCCCGCAATCAACGTTTTTAATTTCTGGCGAACGAGCGGAAAAACTTGGCGTTGCTTCATAACCCCGCCCCCCATAACGATCCGCTCCGGCGACAAAATCAAACTATAATTCATCAAAGCCTGTGCGATATAATGCGCTTCCAGATTCCAAACTTCCTCATTTCCCGCTAGTTCCACGCCTTTTTTACCCCAGCGTTTTTCGATAGCGCCACCAGCTGCAAGCCCTTCCAAACAATCATCATGATACGGACAATTGCCTTGATAGCGATCATGCTTATGCCGGCGAACCATGATATGCCCCATTTCTGGATGCGAATAACCCTCTAACATTTTGCCATTTACCACAGCTCCAGCACCGATACCTGTTCCAATCGTGATATACATGCAACTCGAAAGCCCTTCTGCCGCGCCAAGCGTCACCTCGCCAAGCGCCGCCGCGTTCACATCCGTCGTAAAGCCAATCGGTACATCAAATGCTTTTTTCAGCGCGCCGACAATATCATAGTTCCGCCATGCCAATTTTGGCGTCGACGTGATATAGCCATACGTAGGACTCGATCTCCGCACATCAATCGGACCAAACGAACCAACACCAATCGCCTCCAAATCCCCCTCATACTGCTTGAAAAACCGTTCCACAGACTTCATCGTCTCAGCCGGCTCTGTCGTAGGATACGTCTCCCGTTTCAAAACCTTACCCGACGCATCGCCAACCGCCACAACAAACTTCGTACCGCCAGCTTCAATCGCTCCAAAAACCATTCCAATCCACTCCTCTTTCATTATGTATTCGTTTTCATTCTACATCAAAAATCGCAACTTGAGAAGCTTATTGTCTAACAATTATCAAATAAGATTATATATACCTAATTTAACAGATAATTAAAATCAAGGAAAATTACTTCCTAAAAATCCACTGGCACAACTGCTCAAATTGCTTAAAATAACTCGGAATCTCCTCTTTTTCAAGTCCCACGTACATATTCGCCACAATGCTCTCATTATACCATTTCTGCAAATCATATCCGCGCTTAAAATAGCCCCAAACCTTGTTTCCTTCAGAGCTGAGCGCATATTTAATCGACTGTAAATTATCCAATTTATCCGCCACAATAATCGCTTTTTGCTCTAATGTTCCCGTGCGAACAATATCGATCGTATGACTTTTGCGCTCCTCCCATGACTGCGATTTATCCTCCGTATGAGAAGCCACAAGCTCTGCCACATCATCACCAAAAGCCGCTCGAATCTCATCCAGCGTTACCGGCGTGTCCTCCACCACATCATGCAAAAATCCAGCTGCGACAACTTCCTCACGAAAACCCGCATCACGTAATATATGAGCCACATTCCGCGGATGCGAAAAATAAGGCTCTCCCGTTATCTTACGACGCTGCATCCGATGCGCCTGTTCTGCAAAATCACTCGCTCGCCGATACATCCCAATTCCCTCCTATTTTTTAAAAGGGCTTTGGAAATCACCAAAGCCCCAGTTTGAGTGCATTTCTTTAAAAATACAACGTTTGTCGTCACGCGCTGTGATGAATTTGCCTATCACCAAGCGCTTGAAGCGGCCGATTCGTATCCTCGATAATATCTTGGAAAGCTTCAAAATCTTCTTCAGCAACGCTTGTCGCATCTCTCAGCACAATCCACGTCACACCTTCAAAAGTTGGTGGCGTCGTGAGTGATCCCTGATACGTAAAGTATGCCCTATTTTCAGGTAAAAATCCACTAACATCTAGCGGAAGTTCTTTTTCAATGCCAAAATCAGCAAATACCTCTGGAAAAATCGAAGCTAACTCACCAAAATCGCTACCTTCCAATTCCTGCTCCATCCAAATGCCCAAAACAAGTCGTTCACCCGCTTCATTCATGTGCACCAAATGCCATTCCATCGCAAAATAATGCTCGTTTAGCGTGTGCTCACTCGGAACATGACCATGAAAAGCAATCAAATTATACCGCTGCCCACCATAAGTCAAGCCCTGTTCCTTACTCTGCGGAAAAAGATGTACCGAATTCTCCACACGTCTCACCGTATATTTCGTTTCCTTGTAATCCAGTTCGAGCGGCGGAGCCCCCTGTACTTCCATCACTTTCTCCATATGAATATCAACTGGTGACTGATTCTTTCCTGTGTGCGCGATTTCATACTCATCACAAATATGTCCCCAATAATGCGGTCCCTTTTCCCCTTTATAGGACCATTTCACAAGCGGCTCTGTCATGCATCATTCCTCTTTTCATAAAAAAATTGCGCTCTATTTTGTAATCCTTATTATGCGAATATTTCGTGAATAGTTCTTCAAGTTATTTTTTTGTGTTCTTTTTATTATACTGAAAATCCGTCAAATTGCCAGTATGTTTTCTCGAAAGTGGAAAAAATAATTTCAAAATCCCGCTAAATAGCCAATCGTCACGCAAAAAAAGAAGACCACTAAACTCAGTAGTCTCCTCCACACTCAAAAATAATCTGAAAAATACGGCGTCTCGTTAGGAATCATTTTCTCCAGCTGCTTCACGACCATATCACTCGCCATTAACCGCCCAATTTTGCGCAAATATTTCGGGCGTTTGTAGCCAAAAAACATCGTCGTCAGCGTCTGAATATCAATCTCAACCGCTTCCCCTCGCGCCTCTTTGACCATCTCAAAATCACCGTTCTCATCCCACGTAAAAGCGAAAATACCCTGATTCCAATCCAGCAAATCATCCGTCACCCTGAAATGAAAATCCGCCTGCTTCTCCGCAAAAGGATACTTCTTAAAAAAGCCTTCCACATCCACAATTCGCGCCATATAATACGGATGAATCGTCTCTGTGATATCACTATCCTCCATCAAAAAAGCAATCGGTGCATTCGTGTACATTTTCCCTTTCACATGCGTCACCATCGAAAAATGCGCACTAATAAAGTTCCACAAACCATGCCGCGCCTCTTGCGTTAAATACACCATTTCCTTCATATGAAAAATATCATCAGCAATCCAATAATACATAAATCCTTGGGGTTCGTTCGCCTCGTCATAATACACAGCCGCAATCATCTCTTCGCGTTCCCAGCGCCAGTATTCTTCCCAGGCCAGCGAATCACGAATCATCGCCACGTGCTGATTCCTTGCAAAACGGTCATACGTTTTCAACACATCTTCATGCTCAATATCGAGGCGCTCCACCATCCCCTTCACAGGAACATTCTCCGGAAGCTGCGTATCCTTAATCGTAAACGTCATCACGTCCGTTATAATCTCCCAACCTTTCCGGCGATAATACGGAATAGAATACGGATACAAATAAGAAATCGTCTGCTCCCGGTCACGCATTTCCTTCAAGCTTTGTCGCATCAGACGGTGCATCAAGCCAAAGTTCGCATACTCAGGATACGTCCCAACCCCTGTCACACCGCCCATTTTATATATCTCACCAAAAATATTCACATTCATCGGGTACACGGCCATTTGCGAAATCAATTTATCCCCATCAAACCAGCCAATAACATCCGCTTTTCGCAAGACTGGGCGTTTGGCTTGCTCAATTTCGTCCTCCGCCCAGCCAACTTCATGCAGCTCCTGATTCGTTACCTGGAACACGTACCGTAGCAAATCATTGAATTGCGTTAAATGCTCCATCTCCAATGTTTTCATTTTCAACCTATCTTGGACATTCTGCTGCCCCATATTTTCTACCTCTCTCCTCAAAATCTACCTCTCTATTGTACATTGAAGTCACACCCTTTCGCAATTCCTTTACTTCCGTTTCGCGACAACTTCTTGGTAACGTTTCTCAAGTTCCGCTTTTTCGGTAGCCGTTAACCTTGGTTCCATTAATTTGGCCGCAATCGCTGACATCTCCATCTCCAGCAATAATTTATCCTCCTCAACCCGCGTCTCCACTGTCTTTTTCGCATTTTCCCAATCCGCATACGTCCCGTCAAACAACGTCAACTTCTCCTCTTCCAAAACTAAAAGCGAAGTCGCGACCTTCCTAACAAAAGTCCGATCATGCGATACAAAAAGTACCGTCCCAGAATAGCCGCTAATCAAGCTTTCCAACGCCTTCATTGCATTAATATCCAAATAATTCGTCGGTTCATCCAAAATAAGCACATTAGCATCACTCAAAAGTAGCATCGCGAGCGCCAACTTCACCCGTTCTCCGCCAGATAAAACCGTCGTATCTTTCGCCAAATCAGCCGCGACAAACTGCAAACTACCAAGACAATCCCGGTTCATCTGATCATCATGAATACTCACTGCTTGAATATTCTCCCACAACGTCTTCGTCAAATCTACCTGCTTTAACTGCTGATCAAAATAAGCAATCTTCACTTTATCGCCACGCTTAATCGCCTCATTTGATTGCATAATTTGACGTAAAAAAGTCGTTTTCCCGCTCGCATTTTTCCCGATAAGTGCCACTTTTTCACCGCTCTTCAAACTAAACGTCGCATCCGAAAACAAGACCCGTTTGCCAACCCTTGTGCTAAGTTGATTAACACGAATCACGGTATTTCCCTGCTTGATTTGGTTCTGTTCAGGAAGCATAATCTTAATCGCTTTTTGGTGAAACGGCTTGTCCACTCTCTCCAAACGATCAATGCGTTGCTCCAGCGCCTTAATGGTTTTGTGCTGTTTCTTCTCCTGCACACCTTTGCCCGGTTTCGCTGCCCGAATCTGTCTTGACGAAAATCGCTTGTTCGGCTTCCGCAGACCTTGTGCAGTCTTCTCATGATGTTGTTGCGATTCCTCCAGTTTCCGTTTCTTCGCCTGATACTGCTCATATCCAGCCTCAGCCTTATCTCGCTCCGCCTGTTTCGCCGCCTCATACGCGCTGTAATTCCCTGGATAAACCGTGATTCGCGCCTGATCCAGCTCCCAAATCGTCGTACAAATCGCATCCAAAAACATCCGATCATGCGAAATAACAAACAACGTCCCAGCATACCGCTTCCATTGGCGCTCCAAATGTTTCACGCTATCCACATCCAAGTTAGACGTCGGCTCATCAGCAAAAAGTAAGTTCGGCTGCTCCGCCAAAATCCTCTGCACAGCCTTCCGCGTTTTTTCGCCACCAGAAAGTTTTGCATCCTCCGGCAAAATTTGCGGCAAATAACCCGTCGTTCCGTTTCGCGTCACAATCCCTTGATCCGGCGTCGTGACCCCAGCCATCATCTCAAGCAACGTCGTCTTGCCCAGCCCATTTCGGCCAACAATCCCAATCCGTTCCCCACGATTCGCCATCACATGCGGAATTTCAAACAAAACCCGGTCCGCTATCTCTTTTTTCACATCATTAATCTCTAAAATCAGCATAAAAAAACCTCCTATTTCTCTAGAATAGGAAGTCAGAAAACAAGCCTGTTAGCCATTTTGCCAACACACAAACCCGTCTTTATTCGCTCTGCGTCATTTTGAGCACAGCAATCCCATTCTAGAAAATTTCGTTCGCGAATAAACCGACCTCAGTCCAGTTCATTTCACGCTTATTCGAATTCTCTTAAAAAAATAGGATTACATTTTCATCGGCTCAAAAGACACCCCTTTGCATTTGTTGGGTTCATCATAACGCATTTCTCAAAAAAAATCAACCTTCATGAAACTACAACCATCAATCTTCTAGTGGAATCTTTGCTTCAAATTCTTTTTCTTTTGGTGCGGTTTTCTTTTTGTAGGCCAAATAGTAGAATAGTGAAACAAATACCGCTCCGCCGACAACATTACCTAGGTAAACTGGAATAACATTATTGATGAACTGTCCCCATGAGTAGCTTCCTGCAAAAATCGCGGCTGGAATGATGAACATGTTGGCGACAACGTGTTGAAAACCTATCGCAACGAATGCCATAACGGGAAACCAAATGCCTAAAATTTTGCCGGTGAAATCTTTCGCGGCGTAGCAAAGCCAAACAGCGATGCTCACGAACCAGTTACAGCCAATTCCCGATACGAATGCGACCCAGAACGGATCTTTAATTTTCGCGCCTGCCGTGGCAACTGTTTTTGCAAGAAAATCGCCTTCTGTGAGACCTACAAAATGTCCGAAGAAAAACGCAACCGCAATCGCGCCGACAAAATTCATAACGGTTACAATCGCCCAATTCCGCAGTAGCTGCTTAACAGAAATTTTGCGATCGAACCATGCAAGCGCTACAACCATCATGTTTCCTGTAATCAACTCGCCCCCGCCAAGTAAAATACAGACTAGCCCAACTGGGAACAAACTCGCCCCAATAAACGTCGCAAAACTTCCCCATTCATGCGGCATCGTTCCAACTGCGCGAATATAAAGTAAAAAACCCAGTGAAATGAAAGCGCCACCTAGAAAGCCCAAAATAATGAGTGCCAGCGTGGAAGAACTAGCTTTTGCTACCCCTTTCTTTATTGTTTCGTCTACTACCTCTTGTGGTGTGAAATATGCAGCCACAAAAATCCCCTCTTTCTGCTCATGTATGTTTTATTTATATTGATCTTGGAGTCCCCACACTTAGAATATGTTCGGTATATCACAATAACACGCCGAAAGAGCCTTGCATTTCTTGATTTGTGGTAAACCAAGTAGTTGTAACCGGTTACTTTTATACTATGTAAAACCAAATAAACAACTCTGCGAAAAGCTGCTTATTCGGTTCTGCATTCTAACCTAGATGCTTCACGATAGGAATCATAATATGAAATTCCTGTTCCGCTCTTGGCACATCTATTGCGCTATTATACACCTCAATTTTGAACGGTAATTCGTCAAAAACGGGATATTCCACCGTAATATATGGTCGATAATCGCGTGCTGCAATGCGTTCCGCGACTTCTTTGTACGTTTCATTAATATCCGTACCCGCGATATGGTCGCACACAAAATACGTATGTGCTGGAATTTCGATCCACTCCATGTCATCCGGGATATTCTCTGGTTTCCAGTTGGCCTTCACAGCAGAATAATACGTGAAACCATCTTCTAAATTATGCACAGACATCCCGAGTAGCGTCTTATCGTGCTTCAGACTATCTTCGGACTCTGCCCAATTTTGTATTCTCTTGATTGTTTTGTGCACCTCACCGTGAAACGCTTCCTCAAAAGTGCCCTTCCAAACAAAAGCAAGCGCAGTAAATCCTTCATGTTCTTCAAAACGTGCAGCTGATAAAGCCATTTTAATCAACTCCTTCATGGGATTTCATTGCTTCTTCTAATCACGTAAATCATACCACAAAACGTAAAAATAATCTCATAATAAGTATGAATAAAATGACAATTTAGTTTCTACCAAGAAATCGGAGCTTTTCCGGCGGACTCCAAGTAAGCATTAATTTGACTATACGGTTTACTTCCAAAAAAACCATTGTAAGCGGATAAAGGACTCGGATGGACTGCCGTAATCACTTTATGCTGCGGATTCGTAATCAAAGCCTGTTTTTTCTTCGCGTCTGCACCCCAAAGCACGAAAATCACTTGCTCTTCTTTTTCATTCAACGTTCGGATAATCGCATCGGTGAACTGCTCCCAACCTTTTTTGCGGTGAGATGCCGCTTTTCCAGCTTGTACCGTTAGCACCGTGTTCAGAAGCAACACGCCTTGTTCCGCCCAATCCGTCAAGTTGATATCCGTCCGCGACACGCCCAAATCCGCATCGAGTTCCTTAAACATATTTCGAACAGACGGCGGAAATTTCGCCTCACTAGACGCCACGGAAAAACTCAGGCCATGCGCTTGATTCGGGCCGTGATACGGGTCCTGCCCCAGAATCACCACTTTTGTATCCGCATAACTCGTCAAATCCAAGGCATGATAAATCGCCTCACGTGGCGGATAAATCGTCGTTGTTGCATACTCCTCTTCCACAAACTGCTGTAAATCCTGAAAATACGCTTTCTCTCGCTCTTCTCTTAATAGCTCCTGCCAATCATTTTGCATGAAAATTCCTCATTTCTTTATGTATACCCGCTTTATAGATGCGGTCCTTGATCATTTTGTTTCATTTTTTCTCGAACATCAGCCATTGCTCGTTCCTGATTATCTGATTTTTTTCTATCTGACAAACTTGGTAGGAAAAACAAAATAGCTACTATTATAATAAGGAGTACAATAATAAACCACATAATGACAGCTCCCTTCTTTTCATCACAAGTATAGCTTCTTTTTAAGAAAAACACAAAGTATATTAATTTACATAATAAATAGAAATAAATAAGATTTATTACCTATTTATAGTTCTAATTTGCTATTTGAATTTTTTCATGATAGACTGGTATAGTTTTCATCGTCATTCGGGCTTTAAAACAACTAACTGATTAGGGAGAGATACAGATGCAACACAAGAAAACATGGGGAAAAGTGTTACTAGCCCTTATTTTGTTACTAGCCGCTTTAACTGCAAGTACAAATAATGTGCACGCGGCAGAAACAACAGATTGGTCGAATGTCACTTGGAATGTCATAGGAGATAGTTTAACTGCCAAAGACAATACTTATGCAACAAAGCGATATTTTGATTTTATTCAAGAAAATTTACACATAAAAAAAATCAATAACTACGGTATAAGTGCTTCCACAGTTGGTAGCGTTTCTTCGCCAATCAGTGTGCGCTACGCATCCATGGAGAATGATGCTGATTTGATTACTGTTTTCGCAGGTTTGAATGATTATGGTAAAAATGAAGACCTTGGTATGCCAAGTGATTCGACAAACCGCACATACTACGGAGCCCTTGATGTTCTCATGAAAGGCTTAACTAAAAAATACCCTAATAAAAAAATAGCTTATATTTCAATGTACGCTCGAAACTTTATTCCACCAGTGAATAAATTAGGGATTCCTGATTATGCCTATGTTAATGCTGAAATCGAGATTTGCGAGCGATATCACATCCCACATTTGAATTTATATGAAATGGATTCAATTAATATTTCTCTATCAGGAGCACAGGGATTTAGAGCTCTCGATGGCGTTCACTTGAATAATGCTGGGCATCAACACCTAGCCAAAATAATGGAGAAATTTATTAAAGAATTACCATAGCATC
Source organism: Listeria sp. SHR_NRA_18 (assembly GCF_003856515.1). Classification (NCBI taxonomy): domain Bacteria; kingdom Bacillati; phylum Bacillota; class Bacilli; order Caryophanales; family Listeriaceae; genus Listeria; species Listeria sp. SHR_NRA_18. The sequence goes on along the minus strand of NZ_QPKR01000005.1, from coordinate 52,456 downwards.
GAAATCCCTTCAAACTAATTTATCTAGTTTAGAGGGATTTCTTTATTTTAACCTCGCACTAGCAATCGAAATTCCCTATAAATTAACAGAAGAATTGCAAATATTTATACCTTTTTACTCATTATAAATTCAATATTACTAAAAATCTTTTTTCGTGGTAAATTAAAATAGTTTTAAACGTCATTTCGGCGGCTAGAACAAACTAACTATGAAGGAGAGATTCAGATGCAACAAAACAAAACATGGGGGAAAATAGCGCTAGGCCTTCTTTTACTCTTATTGGCCTTATCTATGAGCACGAGTAAAGTAAGCGCTGCAGAAACAACAGATTGGACAAAGGTCACTTGGACGGACTGTCATGGGGGACAGTTTGACAACAGAGAACAATACACTGGCAACGAAACGGTATTTTAATTACATTCAAGAGGATCTACACATCAAGCAAGTCAACAACTATGGTATGAATGGCTCCACAGTTGGCAACCTTTTCGCGCCGATAAGCGAGCGTTATACAACAATGGACAATAGTGCTAACCTGATTACCGTTTTTGCAGGTATAAATGACTACGGCAAAGGCCAAGCGCTCGGCATGCCAAGTGACACGACAAATAAAACATATTACGGTGCACTCGATGTCCTTATAAAAGGTCTGATTAAAAAATATCCCGGTCAAAAAATTGGCTTTATTTCTATGTATAAGCAATCATTCTTCCCGCCAACGAACAAATTAGGTATTCCAGATTACGCATACATCAACGCTTCCATCGAAGTTTGTCATCGTTATAATATTAAACATTTGAATTTATATAATCTAGACTCCTTTGACTTATCAAAGCCGGATGTAAACGGTTATAGCGTTGGGGATGGGATTCATTTGAACAATAAAGGCCATCGTCACCTCGCTGATACGATGGAAGTTTTTATTAAGGGGTTATAATAGATAATAAACGCAGGACAAGGTTTGATGCCTTTGTTCTGGGTTTTTTTATCTTTATTTATCAATTCCATCTATCTACAGCCTTTTATGCGTTTTCTATCCGTCAGTTCAGTTTTTCCCACCAAGTTTGTCGTAACCTTTCATCACATGCTAGACACATAAAAATAGTAGGCAAGACCATACTCCTAGCCTTACCTACTAATATTATTATATTTTAGCTCATAACATTTATGTCACTTGAATTCAAAAGCGATACCCAAAACCGATAGACCGAATATTAAAACCAGTGCTTTCTATTGGCATCGTGTACTTACTTAATTCTTCTACGTACAAACAATGCTGTGCAAACAATAATTCCTAAACCAATTAATGTTGATGGACCATTGCTGTCACCTGTTTTCGGTAATCTTCTCTCCGATTCTATGGTATTACTCTCTACCGATGGAACTTTTTCAATTGGCGTCTCTGCTACTCCAAGAACGGGTTTTGTTGGTTTCTCTGGATTTACTGGTTTCTCTGGTTTCTCTGGATTTACTTTCTCAGGTATTATTGCCCTTTCAAGCACGGTTACTTTAACTGTAATAACAGCACTTTCCCCTACACTATTTGTTACTTGGTACGTAACCTCATATATGCCTGGAGTCATGTTGTCTACGTCATTTTTGATTAACTCTAGTTTCCCTGTCAGGTCTCCGTCCTTCGCATCTTTCGCGCTGACTTCTGCCAACGGATCAAAATTGTCGCCTACATAGATGGTATGATTTTTTGCTTCAATGATTGGTTTGCTTAAAACGGTTACTTGGATGGTCTTGGTTGTGCTTTCCCCTACACTATTCGTTACTTGATACGTAACGTCATATACGCCGGGGGTCATGTTATCTACGTCATTTTTGATTAGCTCTAGTTTTCCTGTTAGGTCTCCGTCCTTCGCATCTTTCGCGCTGACTTCTGCCAACGAATCAAAATTGTCGCCTACATAGATGGTATGATTTTTTGCTTCAATGATTGGTTTGCTTAAAACGGTTACTTGGATGGTCTTGGTTGTGCTTTCCCCTACACTATTCGTTACTTGGTACGTAACCTCATATATGCCTGGAGTCATGTTGTCTACGTCATTTTTGATTAGCTCTAGTTTTCCTGTTAGGTCTCCGTCCTTCGCATCTTTCGCGCTGACTTCTGCCAACGGATCAAAATTATCGCCTACATAGATGGTATGATCTTTTGCTTCAATGATTGGCTTGCTTAAAACGGTTACTTGGATGGTCTTGGTTGTGCTTTCCCCTACACTATTCGTTACTTGGTACGTAACGTCATATACGCCGGGGGTCATGTTATCTACGTCATTTTTGATTAGCTCTAGTTTACCTGTCAGGTCTCCGTCCTTCGCATCTTTCGCGCTGACTTCTGCCAACGGATCAAAATTGTCGCCTACATAGATGGTATGATCTTTTGCTTCAATGATTGGCTTGCTTAAAACGGTTACTTGGACGGTCTTGGTTGTGCTTTCCCCTACACTATTCGTTACTTGGTACGTAACATCATATACGCCGGGGGTCATGTTATCTACGTCATTTTTGATTAGCTCTAATTTCCCTGTCAGGTCTCCATCCTTCGCATCTTTCGCGCTGACTTCTGCCAACGGATCAAAATTGTCGCCTAAATAGATGGTATGATCTTTTGCTTCAATGATTGGTTTGCCTGTTACCGTGACTTTAATTGTCTTTGTAGCCACTTTCCTAGTAACACTTGGTACAAAATCTAGTTTTTCTAAAGTTTTTAGCAAGGCGTCCCGGTACGTAATTTCGCCTGAGTCTATGAGTGAAATAGCTTGATTGGCGTTGGCAGGAAATTCTCCCATAACTTCATACGTAACGTGATACACTCCAGGTTTACTCGTGTCTACATCGTTTGCTTTTACCCTAATCTTGGACGTTAAATTGTTCGATGCTGTATCTGTTGCTGTTGGATTCACTGTTTGAATGGGATCAAACATGGCTCCTTCTGATAGCGTTATATCTTCTGCTGTAATACTTGGGGTACTGCTAACTGGCACTTTTCCGGTAACGTCAAATGTGACAGTGTACTCGCCTTCTGGTAAAGCATCTAAGTTCCATGTTAGCGTTTGATTCACGAAAGTTGGTTCTTGATATGGTGCGGGGATAGCGATTGTTTGACCAGCGCTGTTCTCCACTTTCGCACTACCTGCAACATAGGTTTGTCCAGCGCTTACTTTTTCTGATATACTCAATTGATCGTTTAGGTTTGTTTGAATAATATCCTTCACTTCAGATGCAAACTCTCCAATTGAATTATCGTTGTTATTCATATTGAAGAAAAATTCGCTACGAGAAACGAAATTGGGTACATTCGTATTAATATAATTGTTGTAGTTATTGTATAGGCTAGCCCCCCATTCTGCTTCTAGTGAAACTTTATTCTGCCATAAGCCAAAAGAAGTTAAGTAGCCTGCAGATGTAACATGACTTAATGCTGCATTAATACCTGTGGTTGGACCGAGCAATTGAACCATCGAGGTACTTGGTGTCAAGGCTTTGCCATCTATATCACCATTCGGAAAACCATCTGTTACAACAAGAAAAAGTGTCTCTCGGTTCGATTCTTTGATTGGATTATTCGCTTGATAATCCTCTAATGCTTCTTGAATTCCGTAGGCTGTTGGTGTCCCATTACCATACAATTGCTTTGTTGTCACATTATCAATCGTTGCTTTTGTATCCGTGAGCGAATGCGTCATCTCATTTTTATAAAGCACATTGAAAAATTCATTATACTGCCCTTCATTCTGAGCTTCTAGCGTTGTTTTTGGGTCGTTGTATATCGGCAAGTCTGTATCACTAGCTTTTATGGAAGTGTAACCAATGAACTGCGAACGGTCAATCACTGGGCTCATTAAATCGATGGCTTGTTTCAGCTCATTCGCTACATTAGAATACGTATCACGAAAACTCCCCGATAAATCTTGCACAATAACTAAATCTAATTTCTTTTCTCGGGGTGCTTTTTCTACTGGTATACTAATTGTGTTCCTGGATGTATCTCCCGTAATGCTTATTTTCACCACCTCATGTGTGGATGTTGCAGCATTGGCCACATTTGGGATGCTACTTAAAAGTAAAACTAAGATGATAAGTATTCTAAAGACTGTTTTCATCATTTTCCCCCTCCTCTTATTGACTATCTATATAAAAACCTGATGACCTTCCAAAAGCCACAGGTTCAGCTTTCCTGGCATATAAGACTTCATCTGCATAGATGACGCCTCTTACACAAAATTATGCAATTATTTCCCTGAGCATTTCACAAATATAGTCAATTTGATTCGTTGTAAGCTGCGTGCCAGATGGCAAACATAGCCCTTTCTGAAATAACATATCTGCATTACTTCCCTCTATCTTTTCACTATAATATGCGGCATCTTGAAATAGCTCCTGCGTGTGCATCGGTTTCCATAGGAGTCTGCTTTCAATCCCTTTTTTCGCTAATTGTTCCATTACTTTTTCTGGTGCGATACCCTCTAATAAAACCGTCGATAGCCAGCGATTATTGAATGTCTCCTGCCATTCTGGTAAAAAAGTGAGCGTTGCGTTGTTTTCAAATGTAGCTTTATACGCCTCAAATATTTCCCGCTTCTTCGCAATCCGCTCGTCTAAAACTTCTAGTTGCGCGATGCCGATTCCCGCTAACACATTGCTGAGTCGATAATTGAAGCCGACTTCGCTATGAGAATAATACGGCGCATCTTCTTTTGCTTGAGCCGCAAGATAACGCGCTTTTTCGATTTGCTTGGCGTCATTGGATACGAGAGCTCCGCCGCCAGATGTTGTAATAATTTTATTGCCGTTGAAAGAATAGATGCCAAACGTGCCAATTGTTCCTAGTTTGCGCCCTTTATAAGTAGAGCCTAACGATTCCGCCGCATCTTCAATAACCGGGATGTCGTAACGATTCGCAAGTTCCATGATTTCGTCCATTTTGCAGCTTTGACCATAGAGATGTACAATGATGATCGCTTTTGGTAGTTTATTTTTAGCCGCTGCATCCTCCAGTGCTTTCGCGAGTGCGACTGGACTCATTCCCCACGTGTCGCTTTCAGAATCGATGAAAACTGGTGTCGCTCCAAGATAGAGCGCTGGATTAATGCTTGCGATGAATGTAAATGTGGAACAAAATACTGTATCACCGCGCTGTAGGTTCAAAAGTGTCAGCGCCAAATGAATCGCAGCTGTTCCAGAACTAGTAGCTAACACACCATTGGCACCAGTATACGTCGCTAAATTAGCTTCAAACTGATCCACATTTGGTCCAAGTGGCGCAATCCAATTCGTATCAAAAGCTTGCTGGATATATTTCTGTTCGTTCCCGCTCATGTGAGGGACGGCTAATGGAATCTGATTCATATATACTTTCCTCTCGTTTCGGAGTTACTCCGGTAAATTTGGTCATCGTTGCTTGGTTGTCTTGTGAAATACCATCTCGTTGTACTACTTTGTAAATCGTTAATACGGCTATTTTCATGTCTAGTAAGAGGGATTGATGATATACATACTCGCAATCAAAAGCGAATTTTTCTTCCCAGCTCAGGCTATTTCTTCCCTTCACCTGCGCCAAACCAGTGATTCCCGGCAACACAGTCAGTCGCACCTTCTGCTCCTCCGTATAAAGCGCGTTGTATTCTAAAAGCAGTGGCCGCGGCCCGATAAAACTCATCTCGCCTTTTAATATATTGAGAAGTTGCGGCAATTCATCGAGACTCAATTTACGAATCAAGTGACCGTACTTCGTTAAGCGCTCCGCATCAGGAAGCAACTGCCCATCCATATCATATTGCGTACGCATGGACTTCAATTTATAAATCGTAAAAGGCAGCCCATCCTTACCCGCACGTTGACTAATATAAAATGGTTTCTCGCGATATAAGGCGTAAAAAATACCGCCACACATCAAAATAATCGGACTTGCAAGAACGAGTAACAGCATCGCAAAACAAAAATCAATACAGCGTTTCACCAGGAACATTCCTCCTATTTGTAATAACACGCCAAACTCGATTGGCTATTTTGTCTACATCATAATTTTCAGCTAACTGCTTCGACGCTTGGTGCGCCTGCTCCCAACTTTGCTGATTTGCAGCTAGATGTTGTACATACGAACAATACGCGTCCACATCTGCATGCGCAAAGCCTTTCCCAGCACCGCTCTCTTCTAATGCTCGCTTCTGCCAACCTTGATAATTCAGCACAACTGGCAATCCACACGCCAGAAAATCGAAAAACTTATTCGCACTGTTATCCCATAAAATTCGCTCATTTTTGATGAGCATCGTTCCCATTTGGCACCGAGAAGCGATTTGCAACGTCTCTTTCTTTGGCTTCGCATCTAAAATACGAATATTAGTAAGCTGCCTCTTTTTAATCTCAGCTTGCATTTTTTGTTTCTCAGAACCTTCACCGATGAGTAGAAAATGAATCGAGTCATTGTGCCTCAGCTTCTCTGCACAAGCGATGACATAATGTACACCATTCACAAGCCCCATTGTGCCAGGGTGTACAACAACGAATTTACCTTTCATCCAATTCGCTAACAATACGTCTTTTAAAGGCATCTCCTTACTTTCTTTCACAAGTCTTTGATTTGCAAAATTCTCTGCGATGGTCACTTTGCTCACTGGAATATTTTTTTGTAACAAATTCTGCCTCATTCCTTCCGACAAAACAACGATATGCGTAGCACTTTTATAAATCTGAATCTCTAACCATTTCAGTAATCGAATCACAACTCTATTTCGGATGAACCCTAACGCAATTGGCACATCTGGCCATACATCCCGCACTTCAAAAATAAACGGTTTTCGCTTCCATTTACTTAAAATCAGACCCACCAACCCAACTGTCAGCGGCGTCGATGTGACATATATTTTATCGATGTTTTTTTCTCGTATGCCTATCAGGATGCTCTTTAGGAAAAAATGAATAAACGCTAATATCCGTCTTAGTTTCGACATTTTTTGATTGTATGCCGTATGCGTAGACTTCACAATAATACCTTCCTTTGTTACGTGCGAATCACCCTGACCACTTACCATGACGACCTCAGCCCCATTCTCTAAAAAACGCTTAGACAGCTCATAAGATCTAGTGGCACCTTGAGTCTCTTCATAGTGTTGATGAATATAAAGTAATTTCATGTCATATCCTTTCAAAAAGTAGTTCATAAGCATTCAACAATTTTTTTTCCTCGTGTTGCCAATTAAATCGCGAAACATGCTCATATCGACCGTTTTCCACATAATTCATGTACGTTTCTGATTGACTCAAAAGCTCCTCAATAGCCCCCACAATTTCAGCTATATCCTTGACATTAACCGGAGTCCCGCTTCCACTATCCTCCATTAACTTGCGCCACAGTGGGAAATCAGAAGCCACGTAAGGTAAGCCAAACGACATGTACTCAAAAAGCTTCGTCGGCAATGATTTCAAGTAATTCGGTTCTGGATGCAAAAGAGCAAGCCCAATATCCGACTTTTCGTAGTAGTGATTGAGCCTTTCTAAATCTAGCCGTCCTTTCAAATACACGACTTTTTCTAATCCATTCGCCTCCAAATAGCTTGCGGCCCATTCCTGCAACCTTTCTGGAACCTGCCCGATAATCAACAATTGAAAATCGTGGCCTCGTTGCTTCAACATGCTTGCAACTTCCAACATCTCTTTAAAACCACGAATTTCATGTATCGCCCCAGCATAGACCAATGTCATTACCTCAAATTTATCAGTGGCATCTACTTCTTCTTTCAAAAAGGGATAATTCAAAACGTCTTCTTTAGGTACTACGATGTCCAAGTAATTTGCTTTATAATATTTCTCCGCAAACAAAATCGTGTCTACCTGCGCCAATCGCTTTTTTTCATACCTCGCAATGCGTTTGATGCACCAATCAGGCACCGAAATCCCTTTTATCCGCTTACTCTTCAGCGCGGAAGGAAAATCCTCATGCATATCGAACACAATCTTAGCTCGCGTTACTTTTTTGATTCGGGGCACTAAAAACAACAACTCTGGATCATGTAAATGTACCGCGGCTGGCCGTTTCCGCTTTATTTCCCGCAAGAAATACCACCACGTCAGGAACCGTTTCGCTAAACTCCTTCTTGGCAAAAGCGTTACCGTCAAACGAGGATCCTTTGGCATAGTAGCATTCGTACCCTCTACTGCGTAATAATCGACTTGATAACCAGCACGAAGCAATGTCAGCACTTCTTTATGGTAAATTCGCGAATCATTCCAAGGATGAACGGAGCTTAAGACGATGATTTTTTTCATAAAGCGGATCGACCTTCCTTTCTGTTTTCAAAAAATAATTAATGATGAAAGCAATGACTATACCGTGAGTCAGTAAGCTGGTAATCAACGACGTATCGACCAGACTCCAAGCTGGCATCGCAATCAATGCCGCACTCACAATAAAGTTCCGATTCGCCGAAATACTATCGTACAGATACAAGATGCCAACAAGCAATACTGTAAAACCGATAATCCCTGCATATCCAAAATTCGCAAAACCGTCTGCCCAAAGATTCGCATTTGCTGCCAAACCAACACGCCCGAAATAATGCTCCCCAATCAAAAACGGTGGCAATTTATCGTACGGATACGTTAAAAATGGATCTAAAATACTGTGCGAAAGGTGTACTTGCGGATTGACCGAAAAGAAATCAAAATAATAACTAAGCAAAAGTCCTGGCGTAATCAACATCCGGCGAATAAACAACGAAGTATACTCTGAACTATTCGTCACTAAGTCTAGTGCCATCGTCAAAAATACTAATGCTGTGATTCCATACACAAAATACAAGACAAAATCACGGCCACTTTTTCGTAAGCAGAAGATAATCACAAGAATAAAAACACTCGATAACGCGACGCTCTTTTGCCCCGTGATAGAGAAGATGAAGAGTTGTCCCAATACCCCGATACAAATGAGTAACTTGTTCTTATTCACAAATCCAAGCGCCAGAAGTAACGCGTTGATAATTTTCGACTGCCAGTTCATTGCATATCCTGACAATCGGTTTACCTGATCCCGATACGCTTCCCGCAAGTCATACACATCATCGACTTGCGAAAAGTTGAAATGAATCCCAAACGTCTGAATGATGATGCCCCACAAAGAAAGGGAAAACAAAGCAATCACAAACAGCATGACATTCGTCTTCACTTTTGTATAATAAACAGGAATCAGCCTGAAATTTCCGGTCATGTAAATCAGCGCCATACAGAACAGCAGAACACATTTTAGCGCGATAATCGCATCAAAGTTGTTCATTCGCACATAATCCGGAACAATCATCGCCGGGACATACACCATCATATACAAAATCCAATACACGATTCGCGACGGTCGATAAGCATGCGTATTCGACCACAAAATCGGGATAAACACGAATACAATCGACACGAACTGCTCCATCGCGCTCGGATGAAGATTAATAAATCCAAAATAAGAAAAGGCTGGGGAGATAAAGTCGGTATACGCTAATTTCAAGCCATACACATAAAGCGATATACCGATAATCAGTACAATTTTATTCCATTTGATCTGCATATACCGTATCCTTTCGTTTTATCCCCCAATTGCCAAGTAAAAATAGGAACACATAACTCAACGTCATCGTGATGCTGAAAAATAAAACCGCGGCCGTCATGCCCAATTCCAACTGATAAATCAAGAAGAAACCGGCGAGTAATAACACAAACCGCGAACTATCCCAAACGAGCTGCCACCCTTGATTCCCCGTAATATATAAAATCTGCGACACCGGAAGTACAACCAGCTGCACAAAAAACATCGGCGTCAATAGTTGCGCATATACACCCGCCATTTCCCAACTCGGTCCAAACAACCAAGCAAAGAGCATCGGGGCCACTGCGGCAAACAATCCCATCGGCAATAGAAAAATCAGAAACAAGCGACTCGTTAGTTTCCAGTACACTTTTTGCAATGCATCTGGATTTTCTCGTAGTAATTCACTCGCCTTGCCGTAAAACACTTGCCCAACCGCCGTCGTAATCATCGCGATCGGAATCCCAACCATCCGCTGCGTTAACGAAAACTGCCCGCTCGCCGCAACACCGAAGAAAACAACAAACAATAAGGTCGGTAACTGTATCGCCACATTGTTCAACACGAGGGATGGCATGCCTAACAGCGGGAACTTGCGGTATTTCTTGACCAATAATCGCCACTTCCCGCGTTGCCACGAGACCCCTTCCTGCCTCACAAATCGAACCAATAAATTCATCGAGCCCGCGATCCGACCCAGCACATCACCCGTAACAAGTCCGACACCCGTCTTCGTTATCACGCCCGCCAAGCCAATTTGCGCCACTCCATTCACACCACTTTGCGATATTTTGGCGAATGAAATCGGTCCATATCGGTCCTGTCGAATCGCCCAATACGTCAAAATCTGCTGGATACTTGCGGCAAAAACACCAATCCCGAATAAAATCGGCACAACATACGCAACCGGTACGCCCATCAAGCTAAACACCGACCATCCTGTTGCCACATACAGCATCAAGCCACTTAAAAACCAGACAAGCGAAATCCCGATACACAGCCACACAATATGGCGAACATGATCCCGATCTTCCTCCATCGGAATCGCCTTCTCATACGCAAACGCCGAAATCACCAAGAATATCCCTAGCAAACTCGTATACGTTCCGAATATCCCGAAATCCGCCGGCGTAAAAATCCGTGTCAAAATGGGCGATAACCCGACTAAAATAAGTTGCGCCACGACATTTCCAGAAAACACTTTCGTCAAATTCTTCAAAAAGGAAGATTGAAAAGCTTTCTTCATTCCCTATTGCATCATCGCAGTACGCTCTGGCAACCCAGAACCGATACGAAAGACTTTCTCGCTATTTTCCCCTTGAAACATATTTCGCGTATCCACAATGAGATTGGCATTCGTGATAATTTCTTCGGTATTGAAAACACTGTGATTAGTCAAAATAACAACCGCATCATACTCGCCATAACGTGCTTCCTCTTCGCTATAAACCGGCGTTCCTTCTTCATTTCGGAAAGAGCTCACATGTGGATCATAGTACGCAACATCCGCCCCATTTTTATGCAACAACTCGTATACTTCTAGCGCCGGCGATTCCCGAACATCATCAATATCCGGCTTATACGCCATCCCTAACACCAACACCTTCGAACCACGCATCGATTTATAAGCCGAGTTCAACGCCTGACTCACTTTATGAATCACTTGTTCTGGCATTTTTTTGTTCGTCTCTTGCGCCAGTTCAATAAACCGACTGAAAAAGTTGGCTCCTTTTGCCTTCCAGGAAAGATACATCGGATCAAGCGGAATACAATGTCCACCTATGCCTGGTCCTGGTGTAAACTTCATAAAGCCAAACGGTTTCGTTGCCGCGGCGTCCACGACTTCCCAAATATTCATGTCCAACGCTTCACATAACATCGCCATCTCATTAATAAACGCGATGTTAATACTGCGAAACGTATTTTCGAGTAACTTGGTCATTTCCGCGACCTTCGTCGAACTCACGAGATACACATGATCAATCACTTTCGAATACAGCGCCTCACCTAGCTGACAACAATTTGGCGTCGTCCCACCGAGCACTTTCGGCGTGTTTTTCGTTTGGAATGTTTTGTTCCCTGGATCGACGCGTTCTGGCGAGAAGCAAAGGAAAAAGTCTTCTCCAACGCGATAACCTAGCGCTTCGATTTCTGTTTGGATGAGTTCTTCTGTCGTGCCTGGATACGTCGTGCTTTCCAGCGTAATCAGCATCCCCGGTTTCATGTAACGCTTAATTTCTGCTACGGCCGCCATGATGTAAGACATGTCCGGTTCTTGCGATTTCGTGAGCGGTGTCGGAACACAGATACAAACCGCGTCTACCTCTCCTAACTTCGAAAAATCGGTTGTTGGTGTGAAATGACCATTTTGCACGACGGTTGCTAGTTTTTGATTCGTGATGTCAATGATGTATGAATCGCTGTGTGCGAGTTGGTTGACCTTACCCGCATGGATATCAAAACCGATGACATGATATCCAGCTTCAGCGAATTCAATCGCCAAAGGTAATCCGACGTAACCGAGTCCAATGATACCGACCGTGGCGTTTTTCCTATTTATTTTCTCTTGCATCATTTCGTAATACATAATTAGACCTCCATTGGGATGTGAGCTTTATGTCGATTGGCTATTTTTAAAAGTGCTATAGTTAAGGCTTCTTTAGCTAAATTTTCATAATTCAGGAGTAGATCATCAATCAAATATTCTGCTGTGATAACGGCTTTACCGATGAACATCTCTTCGGTTTCTTCCATTTGTACACGTTCCTCCATCTCGAGCAAGCCTTCATGAAGCTTTTCACCATCTCGGATACCCGTATATTGAATCGCTATATTTTGCTTGTCAGACATCGTGATTAATCGCTCGGCAATATCTTTTATTTTCACCGCATCACCCATGTTGAGGACAAAAATATCGCCACCGTTCGTCATCGTTCCCGCCTTCACGACCAAACTCGCCGCTTCTTCAATCGTCATAAAGTAACGCGTCATTTCAGGGTCGGTTAATGTGAGCGGTCCGCCTTTTTCAATTTGTTTCAGGAAAAGCGGGACGACACTGCCGCGACTTGCGAGTACATTGCCGAATCGTACGGTTGTATAATTTGTGACATATTTATTGTTTAAATGCGCGACAATCATTTCTGCAATACGCTTGCTTGCCCCCATGACATTTTGTGGTTCCACCGCTTTATCCGTCGAAACAAGGACGAAGGTTTCAACGCCAACTTCACCGGCCGCCTCAGCAACATTTTTTGTCCCGATAATATTGTTCGCAACGGCGGAATGTGGATTGTTTTGCATGAGTGGTACGTGTTTGTGAGCGGCTGCGTGGAACACAAAATCAGGTTGGACTTTTTCCATCAATCGGCGAATTCCTTTTTTGTCTTGGATTTCTTGGATTGCAGCTGTGATCTTGATTGTTTGATTCGTCCAGTTCATCAGTTCATGTTGAATCAGATAGATGCTATTCTCGCCATGACCGACTAAAATGATTTCAGCTGGTTGTAACGCATAGACCTGACGACAAATTTCTGAACCAATAGAACCCCCAGCTCCCGTGATAAGCACTTTTTTCTGATATATTTTTGGTTGGATATCTTCGGAAAGTGTTGTTTTTATGGTGCGTTGTAATAGTGCTTCCGCAAAAACATCACTCTGCGGTACGTTCGTTTGTTTCTTCAATTGAAAGGTCTCCTTTGCCAACTTATTTATTGTAATAGTAATATTTGCTACTTTTATCTTGTTTCGTTTTGTTTAAGATGATGCCTAAAATCGGGGTGTGGGTGCTTTTTAAGGTGGTCAATGCTTTTTGGAATTTTTGTTTCGGTGTTTTATTTTCTTCGGCAACCATGATGATGCCGTCGATTTCTTGAGCGATAATCGTTGTATCCGCGACGATGACTGGCGGTGCATCTACTAAAATGAAGTCATACTGTTTTTTGACGGTTTCGAGTAATGCAGGTAAAGCCGCTTTAGATAGTAATTCAGAAGGGTTATTTGGACTCTGACCAGCCGGAATGATATCGACATTAACTAGCACTGTGTTTTGGATAACGGCTTCGAGATCAACCGTTTCTTCTAAAATATCCGTTAGTCCGACTGAATTATCAGCGCCTAAAATGTAGTGTTGCGATGGTAAACGTAAATCAGCATCAATAATTAATACATGGAGATCTTGACGTCCCATCACGTCTGCCAGATTCGCGATGATGGTGGACTTGCCTTCTTGTGGTTTTGTCGACGTAATCATGATTGTTTTTAGGGATCTTTTTTTACTGATAAATTCAATATTGGTTCGAATCATCCGGAATTGTTCGGCGATTTTCGAGCCTTTTTGGTGCTTAATTAGTAGTTTTGAGCGCTCTTTTTGCACGTTTCTTCACCTTCTTCTTCCGTTCGTTTTGAATGGAGCCCATAATTGGAATGTCTGTTATGGCTTCGATGTCCTTTTCAGATTTGATGGTGGTATTGAGCAGTTGAAGCAAGAACGATAATAAAATTCCCAATACGAACCCGACAAAGGCACCTATTGCTGCAGCAGATTTCTTGTTTGGCGCGATTGGCGTCTTATTGTCCTCGGCTTTGGCGTCTGAAAGGATGGTGACATTTTGTTGATCCACGATGTGCTTGATGTCTTTTTGGAATACGGTCGTCACTTCATTCGCGATAAGGGCGGCGTCTTCCGGATTATCATCGGTTACTTGGATGCTAATGACTTGCGAGCTGTTTACATTTTCAACAGCGATTTGTTGTTTGAGTTGCTTGACTGATTGAGGTAAATCTAAATTATCTTTCACCTGATCTAAAATGCGATTGCTCGTTAAGATAACGGAATAGGTGTTCACGAACTGCTGATTCGATTGCACATCGGAGGCAGTCACTTGTTCTTCTTTTTGTTGATTGACGAGGACATCTGTAGATACTTGGTACGTCGGTGTAATAAAGTAAGAGGTATAGAGGGTCATCGCTATCATACCTGCCATGCAAGCCGCGACAACGATGTACCAATATTTTTTAAAGAAGTGGCCGATATGTTTGATATCGAGTGTTTTTTCCATTTAACTCGCATCCTTGATCGTTTTTATCGTCCATGTTGCTTTTGATTTTGTTTCGGGGTTTTCATAGGTAACGGTGAGTGGTGCCTCGCCTTTTAGGACAAAGAATGCGTCACCTTCTGCTTTTTCACCTGGCGCTAATGTTTTGCCTAAGCTTGTTGATGGGTATATGTCGAGTGTTTTTCCTTCGCTGTTTTTGACAGTCAGCAGCATAGCGTCTAGCGGTTGTGGATCAGGGCTGTTATTTTTGCCTTTGAAGTGAATTTTGATGATGGTGTCGTCTGTTTTATTAGCTTTGTCGAGTTTCGTTGCTTCTGTCATGTCGATTGCGACGCCGTCCACTTTTTTCGTCATGTCTGGTTTTTCAGCTACGGTTTCGGACTTGGGTGTGTTATCTTTCGTGTCGGTTGCTGTATTGCCGCAAGCGCCTAATGTGAAGGACATCGCGGCAAGCATGGCAATAATCGTTGCTTTTTTCATTCGTTTTGTAACCTCCATGTAAGTATCGTATTTCTTAAAAAGGGAAACTCTTGACTGGCTCGCGCCAGTCAAGAGTTCGAGCATGCAATTATTTAGCGACAACTGTTACGGTTGTGCCTGTGTCTCCTGGAATTTGTGCGCCAAGATCGACAGTGATTTTATCGCCAGCTTTCAATTTACGTGATACGCCTGTTTCATCTTTGAAGAAGCGGCTGTAAATTTTAAATTTGCCATTCGGACCAATCCCACCGGCAGTAACTGCCTCAATATCTTCTTGTGGTGTTACAGTACGCTGTGCAACGCCATTGATAGATAGACGCAATACTTGTGTTCCTGTTGGTACTAAACCAGTGATATAGTCTGACTCTGCTTGCACTGTATCAACAATTGGTTTCACCGCATTATTTACCACTACAGTAGTAGATAGGTTTGCTGGTGTTCTAATACCATAATCGACTGTGATAATGTCTCCTTTTTGTAAACGCAGGTTGGATACAGTACCATCTGAAACAAAACGACTATAGAACGAGAAGTTACCGTTAGCATCAGGAGTGACTAAACGTTGTGGTACACCGTTTACTAGTAGGCGCACGGACACTGTACCTGCTGGCACTTTACCTGTAATCGCTTGTTGGAAAGGACCTACGCTATCTATGATTGGTGCTGCTGCAGGAATATAGTTTCCAACTTTCACAGTGACAGAAGGCCCCGTTTTTTCTGGGTTCTGTTGTGCGACAGTAATGAGTGTATCTGCTTTCTGTACTGGAATGTTGACAGAAAAATCACCATTTATGCCAACTACACCTGTATACGTTTCTGATCCAATTTTAACTACTACTTGATATCCTGGTGTCCCTTTACCTTTGACTTCTGTATCTTTGTTAGTTACAGCGCTAACTGTTGGCGCAACTACAATTGCATTCCTAGTATCTAGTTTTTCTTGAGCGTTATTAATATCCTTTTGTAGCTCTGCCTTTGTGCTTGGATCTTTTATTGCATCTACTAATTTTTGTGCTTCATCAATTGCCTTTTGATTTGTTGTGTCTTTGATGTTGTTTGCTGGATTATTACCAACGAACAAGTCTTTCACTGCCGCTGTTGCCGCTTCTTTCGCTTCTGCGTCTTTCTTCGCATTTAAATCGTTCTGTGCTTTATCTAGCTGTGTTTGCAATTCTGCCTTTTTCGATGGATCAGTTACAGCATTGACTTTTGCTTGGGCATCATCAATGTCAGCTTGTGTTACAGTATCTTTAATGTTATTCGCTGGGTTGTTATTTATGAATAGCTCATCGATTGCTGTTTGTGCAGCTTCTTCTTTCTCCGCTGCTTCATTTTTAGCATCCAGCTCTGCTTGCGCTTTATCTAATTGTTCTTGTAATTCTGCTTTTTTCGTCTCGTCTTGGATTTCATCAATTTTCGCTTGTGCATTGTCGATATCAGCTTGCGTTACAGTATCTTTCACATTATTTTCTGGGTTGTTATCTACAAATAGCTCATCAATCGCTTTTTGTGCAGCTTCTTCTTTTTCTTTTTCTGCTTTGAATTCTTCATACTTATCAGCAGGTATTAATTGAACATCTGCAAAACTATACTGCAAGTTTCCTGCACCACCATTACTCCCACTAATTCTAACGGTGTCTGTATTACTAGTGAAAGTGAGTTTCACAGTATGTTCTATAAAATCTGTGGATGTAGACGGTTCAGAAGTATATGAAGTCCACCACCAATCATCACTTTTCTGGACCTCTATCTGACCGGTGCTTCCGTTAGTGGATTCCAATCGACTCTTAAATGCAAGAACATACTCCTTGTTAGGAATGAGATTTGTAAGTTCTTGTTTTATAGCGATATATTTTGCTGATTGGCCATTAGGTGCCATGTCCCTTATGGTAATACCTTTATTCCCATCTTCATTAAGCTCTCTGTATCCTTTAACAATGTCGTAACTTTTTTCGGTTACATTCCAGCCGTCTTCAAATTTTGTTGCAGTCAAACTATTCGCTTCGGCTGCTTGACTTCTATTACCAGCACTAATTTTCCAACTCGGAACCTCATATCCACTCAGTCTAAAGGTGCTGTTCTTAATAACATTGTAGTCTGTTGATACGACTGTACTCGCTGTTGTATCGACCTCATTTGTATTTTCAACTGCAGCTAACACGCTCACTGGTGCACTTACAGATGAAAGTAGTAGTGCTGCAATCGCAGTTGATGATACCACTTTTTTTCCTAATTCTTTTCTTAACATAATAGTCTCCTTCTTTATAACTTTTTTATTTGTATTTCTAAACAAAATACGGTCCTCCTTCTATCAAGGTGAAAGTTTTTTGATAATGGGAAACTCATAACCCAAGCTTCTTGGTCACCACGACTTTTATTTATTACATCGCTTTTTTTACGGTGTTTAAAGAGCAATTACAAAATCTAGCAACTTGGCGGATTCCTATATCATAAACATCTAACTCATTCGTCGCATAAACATTGATGCGTTCCAACAAAAATTTCACTCTATCGCGTGATGAAAAAGATACCATCGATTTTAGGAAGTGGATTCGCTTGTAGTACTGATTTACTAAGACAAGATAAAAATTGGATAGTAATTCTTCTTTTTCTAAAAGTGATACAAGCTCCGTCACATTAAACTCTTGAATTTCTCCTGTTTCAATAGCCACTAATTCTGTGTCTTGGTTGTAGATATAATCACCTTTTTTCAGGATAATCGACTGTCTTTCACAGATAAATAATCCGCTTTTTATGATCGCTACTTTATTTTTATCTGTATAGTATACTTTAGTGATTATTTTTTTACTTTTTTTTGATAATTTATCATCTAAATACTTTTCAAAGAAATCGTCTCTTAATATATTTTCATGAAATTCGAAAAAATTCATCATTCACGTGGCATATTAAATGTATGACTTGTAATATGCACTCTCCTTTCTTGATATTTTTCCGTGGGGTGTCACATATTGTATACTCGTCAATCTAGCCTTATTACACTCGCTACAATAATTATATCCAATAAAAAAGTGAACAAATATCATTAATTGTTGTCAATCTGATACATATATGCAAATCTGTTTTTTTACGTTCTTTTTTTCGTAATATTTCGATCTAATCTTTAGCGAAAAACCAACGTCTATCTGCATCTGATGCTCTTTCATAATATACTATTATTATAAGATTTTTTCTCACATCGTGCGTGCCCTTGATGTTTAATAAAATACCTTTTGTGCTATAATCAAAGAAAAGGGGGAGTTTACTATGTCGATTAATAAAATATTTATTATTGATGATAACTTTATTCATAGAGATTCGATTAAAAAAGCTGTTATCCAAGTGCTAGGTGACATTAGCCTGACAACTGAAATAGAAGAAATCGATAACATAGTCCCTTTTTTCCAAAATATTTCATCCGACTCTATTACAGATACTGACATCTTTTTTTTAGATATTGATTTAAATACGTATTTTTCAGGGATTGATATTGCAGTTCAACTTCGGGAGTACAATACTAGGTGTTTCATTGTTTTTATTACTAGCCATAAAGAAAAAGCTCTAGAGGCGATACATCGGGGTTGTATTCCTTTTGGTTATATAACGAAAGATGAATTTCAAGCCAAAAACATAAACATGCAAGTCGGAGATATTATTAGGAAAGCAAATACAACAATCCAAGCTCAATTTGATGATACGCTTTTTATCCAAAATGGCCCGGAAGTTAGGAGCTTTATGTTCTCTAGTATTCTTTATTTTGAAACCATTCCAAATAACAGATACAGTACTATGCTTTGGACTATAGAAGGACAGGATTTGTTGACTGGTAGTATAAGCAAATTCAAAGATCATTTTGCAGATAATACAGATTTCTGCACTATTTTTAAGTCTTTTGTTATCAACATCAAGAACATAAAAAAGCTCTCACTCTCAGACAATGAAATCACTTTTATAAATGATCATACATTGCACATCGGGCGAAAACCTTTATTGAAACTAAAAAAATATATACAGGATTACGGAGAAACGTTATGATTTTCTTTTTTATCGTATTACTTTATTTAGCTAATAAGATCTACTGGATAAAATTTATCTATCAATATCGTATTGTAAATTCTCAACAGTATTATACATTACTAACTTGTTTGCTTATATCAGGTGTCATCATGCTATATGATTTTACTAATTATAGGATGTTATTCTTCTGCCAATTTACTATAAACTGCTTACTGGCAATCTTTATCTTCTATAATTTTCGAAATTACTTTTTTGCTATCTTTGTTTCTTTCACACAGTATATTTTAATTATGAGTATTCGTATACCTATAGGCTTCTTTTTGTATTTTCAAGCTGAAAAAAGTAGCTATGCTATTTTGAGTAACACAACTTTATTCATCCTAACGGTGTTGATAATAGAGAACATTATCTATATTTTTGTTTACTTGTTCTTTAAAGATGCTAAATATAAAGAAAGCATAGAATCGCTCGTTGCATATTTTCCACAAAGTAGTCGTTCTATAAACTTCAGCATTACTTTTTCAGTTGTTGCATACATGTATATTCAGTACTATGTATTAGATCTTTTCTCACTTCCTTTTTTTATTGCCTACTTCTGCTTTCTGCTAATTTCAGTTATATGGTTACTTCAAACACTCGGCACGTCGCAAAAAAATCGCTATGCTGTGGAGCGTGAGTTAAACGCTTCTTACATCAATATAGCAGACCAAAATGTAGAGAAGTCTTTGAATATACAGCATGATATAAAGAATTTACTATTCACTATCACCGCTTTTCTTAAAGAAGATAAAACGGAGGAGGCCCTATCTTATATAGCAGAAATCTATACGTATACCCAACATAATACCATCGCTTTTGAGGAAAAGGAGTTAATGAAAATAAAAATACTTCCTATCCGAGAGTTACTATTGAATAAACTGAAATCTGCTCATCTCCATGATATTAGTACCCAATTAATTGTCAATCAACCGGTTTTCAAAATTGATATGAAGCTGTTAGACATGGTTCGAATTATTGGTATCTACTTAGATAATGCTATCGAGTATGCAGCAAATATAGATGATAAAAACCTGGTCGTATCTTTTACACAAGAACAAAATGGGCTAATCATTATAATCGAAAATCCGATAGCTAGCCAGTCTAGCATCAACATTTCACAAATTTTAACAAAGGGTTTTACTACAAAGAAAGAGCATTTAGGACGCGGGTTGTATATCGTTAGTGAATTATCCCAAAAATACAAACATGTAGATTACAGTATTAGCGTTAATGATGGTTGGTTTCAGGCTAGACTAATCACTCATACAAAATAAATTAGTATTCTTCTACAATGGCTTTCGCAGGAGCAACGGTTTCGGGATCACACTTTTTCGTTCTTGTATCAAAGAAGAAAAACTGTGTAGATAATGAACCTAGGATTCATTATCTACACAGTTTATTTTACACTCCGTCAAGAGATTCTTTGCTTACTTTAAACTACCTTTCTCCACGCGCTTATGTCTTCTTATATAAATTGCGGAAAGCACGGTCATAATCCCGGCTAAGATACTAGTAATGACTGAGGCTGAATCCCCTGTAGCTGGCAACTTTTCCTTCCCAATTGTCTCTTTTTGCATACTGGATGAGGGGCTATTGGGTTTAAGAGCAGGCTTTATATCTCCCTGTTTTCCATCTATTTTTACTTCATCTGGATAGCTATTAACTATTTTTTTTGAGGGATCAATTGCTGCTTGATTTACGACTGTTTTCAAGCTTGTTTCTGCTCCATCGCTAAATAGGTTATCCACCGTTTCTTTCGCTTCTGCTTTCTTTGTTTCATCTTCTGTTTGTGCTGTTAGCAGGTTTTGGGCTTTTTCAATTCGCTCTTTGAGCGCTGTTTTTGCCTCACCTTCTGGTAACTTTTCTACTAGCTTCTTCGCTTCTTCAATTGCTGCCTGGTTTACGCCTGGTTTCAAACTTGTTTCTGTTTCATCGCTAAACAGGTTGTCCACCGTTTCTTTCGCTTCTGCTTTCTTTGTTTCATCTTCGGTTTGTGCTGTTAACAGGTTTTGGGCTTTTTCAATTCGCTCTTTGAGTGCTGTTTTGACTTCACCTTCTGGTAACTTTTCTACTAGTTCTTTCGCTTCTTCAATTGCTGCCTGGTTTATGCCTGTTTTCAAACTTGTTTCTGTTTCATCGCTAAACAAGTTGTCCGCCGTTTCTTTCGCTTCTGCTTTCTTTGTTTCATCTTCGGTTTGTCTTGTTAGCAGATTTTGGGCTTTTTCAATTCGCTCTTCAAGCGCTATTTTTGCTTCACCTTCCGGTAACTTTTCTACTAGCCTCTTCGCTTCTTCAATTGCTGCCTGGTTTACGCCTGGTTTCAAACTTGTTTCTGTTTCATCGCTAAACAGGTTGTCCACCGTTTCTTTCGCTTCTGCTTTCTTT
Source organism: Listeria sp. SHR_NRA_18 (assembly GCF_003856515.1). Taxonomy (NCBI): domain Bacteria; kingdom Bacillati; phylum Bacillota; class Bacilli; order Caryophanales; family Listeriaceae; genus Listeria; species Listeria sp. SHR_NRA_18. The sequence goes on along the minus strand of NZ_QPKR01000005.1, from coordinate 30,910 downwards.
GTTTCATCTTCGGTTTGTCTTGTTAGCAGATTTTGAGCTTTTTCAATTCGCTCTTTGAGTGCTGTTTTGACTTCACCTTCTGGTAACTTTTCTACTAGTTCTTTCGCTTCTTCAATTGCTGCCTGGTTTACGCCTGGTTTCAAACTTGTTTCTGTTTCATCGCTAAATAGGTTATCCACCGTTTCTTTCGCTTCTGCTTTCTTTGTTTCATCTTCGGTTTGTGCTGTTAACAGGTTTTGGGCTTTTTCAATTCGCTCTTCCAGCGCTATTTTTGCTTCACCTTCTGGTAACTTTTCTACTAGCTTTTTCGCTTCTTCAATTGCTGCCTGGTTTACGCCTGGTTTCAAACTTGTTTCTGTTTCATCGCTAAACAGGTTGTCCACCGTTTCTTTCGCTTCTGCTTTCTTTGTTTCATCTTCGGTTTGTCTTGTTAGCAGATTTTGGGCTTTTTCAATTCGCTCTTCCAGCGCTATTTTTGCTTCACCTTCCGGTAACTTTTCTACTAGCCTCTTCGCTTCTTCAATTGCTACCTGATTTACGCCTGGTTTCAAACTTGTTTCTGTTTCATCGCTAAACAGGTTATCCACTGCTTCTTTCGCTTCTGCTTGTAGCTCTACTAATTTTATTTCAAATAAATCCTGCGCTGTTGCAATACGATTCAATAATGTTGTTTTTATCTCTCTATCAGGTAGTGCCTCTACTAATTCCCTTGCTTCATCGATATCTACTTGCTCTATTCCTTCGTTCAATTCTGTGTCTGTTATGTCTACAAACAGCCTCGCTACTGCATCTTCACCATTATCAAGTACAATCGTTCTATCCTCATACAACGTTCCATCGACATTCACTTCAACCCTGATTGGGATTCCAGCCTCTGACAGCCATGACGCCATATCTTGACTTTCCCAAAGACCATGTTCATTTACAATAGGTTTATTAGCAAGTCTGTACTCACTTCCTAATACAAGCAAGAAGATGGTTACTTCACTACCAACAGGCCCTTGCCCTTTAATAATTTTATCACCTTGGACAATAGTTGATATTTTAAATTCATCTGTGATTTCTGCTGCTTCCGCAAATTTATTTGTAAAATTCAAAGGAGTTTGTACTATTGTATTAGAAGATGAGACAATTCCAGTTACTAGTGTAGCACCTACCAGAAATTTCTTAACTAAATTTTTTTCACCCATATAAAATTCCTCCATTCGTATTCCATACATTGCTTAAAATTAGACTATATGTTCACTCATTTTATATTTATATTAGTTGTATCACGTGGATACTTATAAGGATCTAAGCTATCCTCTAACTTGCTGACCAATAATTTACTATTGATATCCAAAATAATTATATTGACTAGTTCTCCAACTGGGGATGTAGTATTTAAATCTAACTTGTCATCTGCTCGATTTTCAGCGGGTTGCACAATATTAGGGCTTGCAAAAACTTGTACTGGTGTAATAATTGCTGTCAAAGTCACTACCGCGATTGCCGTTAACTTCCCAAATTTCTTTAAACTATCTTTTATCAAAAAAACCATCTCCTACTTCATTTATTTTAAAATAAGGATTTGTTATTTGCCTTAGCTGTTTTCTGAATCGCTATTACATAAATAATTATAGTATATTCCTTCTTTCAAATTTGTCCTTTCCTGGTGTTAATTGTTCCTTTGATGTCATTTCTATATGTAGCTTTTCTGTTATTCTTACCAATGTTTTAGCAGTACAACCAAAAAAGAACCCATTGATAATGCCCACTTTGGCAATTAAAAACAGGTTCTTAATATAATATTTTTCTTACTGTAGTTAAATTTAGAACAAGCCACCATTATAATCAGCAGTTTTACCATTGAAATTAATAATCTCGCTATTATGATTTTTACCATCGAAAATGATATCGGTAATTAGTTTCCCAGCTTCCGGAACTGTCTTCATGAAATCGCCTGTCATGTTGCCGTTCAGGTCTGTCGTTACTCCACCGGGCATGATTCCAAAGATTTCGAGTGATTTTTCTGCGGTTATAAAATTCTGTGCAAAGCTTTGCATCATGGCATTCAGTGCCGCTTTACTTGTCTTGTATGCGAACGGGTTGAAGAAGTCGGACATGCCAATCGGTATCGTGATGTTTAAAATTCGTCCGTTGTTTGCTTCAAGCGTTGGTAGGAGTTGTTGCGTTAAGTCGAACGTACCGAAAACATTGGTTTCCATGACTTCTCTTAGCTCGTTTACCGTGAATTCGGAACCTGGCTTTCTCATGTCACCGGGAATTGCGGCGTTATTAATGAGCATCGCGAGGTCTGGATGTTCTGATTTAATCGTGTTTACCGCCGCCGAAATCGTTTCGTGATTCTGTAAATCAATGTTTACGTATGTTGCGTCAATGCCTTTCGTTTTGAGCTCATCAGTCGCTGCAAGTCCACGGCTCGCGTCACGCGCACCTAGCAAAATCGTCCAGCCGTTTTCCCCCATCTGATACGCGATTTCTTTACCAATTCCTTTGTTTGCACCTGTGATAAAAAATCCAATCGAGAGCTTCCTACTATTAATATTGCGCGAACGACTACATCATGCCGCCCATTTAACAACCTTCTACACCGCTATATATCAAGCTACTTCACAAAAATAAATATCCTGATTTTCTAGTTCTTTCTATAATATTGTCTATTCGTACCTATTTTAATTTATTTTTCAAATGTGGGCGAAATGTGGGCATGTTATGTATAACACCGATCAGCACACGACCGGTGTTTTTGTCTCATTGTCAGCAAATGCTTCGGGATGAGAACAAACGTATTATATCAGAAATGTAAAAAATAAAAAAGCCCTCGAAATTAATCGAAGGCCTAGTTGGTTTATAGCGTTGAAAACTGCGCAAGCGAATCGTAACCAAAACCGTCAACTCGAATAACGTATTTGGAATTAACATAGCCTTCCCAATTCCAATATCCTGCGCGGTTATAAGCAATCGGGTACCAGCCGTTTTTCATCGCACCGGTGTTTACGCGGATCACTTCGTTATTAGCTAGCGTTGTAATGACTTTCCCGCTTGTATTCGGTTGAGCTCGTAAGTTTAGCGCCCCTGATGTTACTACGGCGGCACACCATGTATTTATTTTAGCTGGCGCAAGGTAGTAGGTAGTATTTAGATATCCTTTTACATTCCGATATACTACTTGTTGTGTTACTGTATCATACTTAACGACCGAACCTCTATAAATATACCCTACAATCGTACCGCGCGCATTATGCTTACTATATACATTCTGTTTTTGTATCACAACCTCTTTCATAATTGCTGCCTGCGTTGTTGCCGGAACCGCGAAAAATAGTAGACTTGCTAATAGAACTAACATGATTTTTTTCATTTTATAAAACTCCCTTTTCTCCATTTTATTTTTTCTTTAGATATAGATTGTTAACCGGAATATAGCCAACCACACCGCCAGATAACACAACTTTGTACCATTTGTTCACCTGTCCAATAACACGAACCACATCACCTTTTTTACGTGATTGCACAACTTTCGTATTCCAATCTTGCCCGGCTCTAAAATTTAGCCCCGTCTGACACACGTATTCAAAGCACGGATCTTTATCAAACCAATACGCATCAAACGCGGCAGAGAACCAGCCTTCTTTTTCACCCCAAATAATTTTAACGAATCCATTTTTGGTTTGGTCGTAATCGATAACCGCGGTATATGTGTAAGGCAAATTAAAAGCGACTTTTGAATTCCAGTCGCCGCCCGTTCTGATATTCAAGCCTTTAGGCTCCTTCACCCACACGCGTTTTGTGCCTTTTTTCTTACCAGCGGAGCTATTTGGAATAGCTGGCAAAGTCGGCTTTTTAGCCCCTCCTGCTTTATCGTATAACTCGAAATGTGGATAATCCTTAAAACTTGTCCAATCACCGCCCCATTTGAACCCAACTGTTTTCGCAATTGCTACGACACGTAACCAGCGCTTAGAAGTAGTTTCCCATACAACATTTTTACCGTCAGCCGTGTACAAACAGAGGTCAACCGCTACACCGTAATTGTGGTTTGATTGGCCACCTCTAGCATTTGTAACAATCTGACCCGGTTTAGTTCTACCTTGCGCATAAAGTGCATCTTGCTCCGCTTTTGAGCGGAAACACGGATTAACGACGCAAATATAGATACCCTCCTCATGCGCTTTTTGAATTACGTACCTCGTGCGTTCCGCTAAATCTTTTTCAACACCCGATACATTTAAACGTGAGTTTGCTTTTTCGATAAGCCAGTTTAATGTTAATGTCATTTTTCATCATCCTTTTCAATTTTATTTTCTTGCTCATCTTCCTTTTCAATCTCATAAAGTTTGCCTTTTTCGATTAGTTCCGCTTGCCTCTTCCCGTTTTTAAATAGGAAGGTATTTTTAAATGTCGGATATACGGTACCTCCAAATGCGACGATAGCAACAACTAGTGGAACAAAAGCGCTAATACTATCCACCGTAAGCCAATCAAAAGAAATATTCAGCGTCAAGAAAAAGCTATACAACCCCATTAGTACACCGGTTAACTGTACAGCCCATTGCTTCGATTTATTCATTTCATCACCGCCTTTCAATCTTAGAATCTCTTAATAATCGTTTGTATCAAACCCATGATGACAATTGTTGCAAATCCAATGATGATACCGGGTAAAACGCTAGGGAAATCAACCAGAAATATCGCCGCAAAAAACGCTGAGATAACGGCAGCCATTAGTAGTCCTAACATCCGCATAAACAGACCAAGCCTAATTTGCCATTTGGCTTGAATAAGCGTACCTACACCAACAAGCACTGTCATAATAAGAAAAATAAATGCCCAGGCGTATTCAGGTATGAAATCCGCTAATATTCCGTATGCGCTCGATGCCTTATCGTCAAACAAATACGGATTGTAAAGTAATGCGACTGTTTCATAAGCGCCAAAAACCGTAACCCCACTTTCGATTACGGCAATTCCTTTAAATTCGACTGTCTTTTTAAATGGCATTTTCAAAACCCCCTTGTAATCAAGAAAGTAAGGATTCCTACTACAAGAGACGCTAGGGCGCCTATGATAACGTTTAAACTCATTTTCCTGTCTTTATCGCGCTCCTTGACAAAATCCTCGACTTTTTGTTCTGATTTTTGCAACTCAAGCTTCAAATCTTCTACTTCTTTTTTTAAGCTTTCATGTTCCCATCGTGGTACTGGCTCTGTCATGTCTTTAGGCATCCCGTCACCTTCTTTCTTTCCATAAAAAATACGCCTATTCGGCGCTTTCTTCTGATTCCAACGATTGCTTGGAAGCAATAATTTCATCGGCTTCTTGTTGTGTAATTTTTTTCAGTGTTACAAATTTTTGTACGTCTATTTCGTTATAATTCCCGTTTAAGAAGAACCCCTGTACTTTCGCTTTCCAGTCCATTTACATCACCTCCGCAATCAATAAAAGCATATCTGCATTATCCTGCATGGATTGTTCAAATTTGAAATCTAGTTCCGCGATATGCATCAGCTGATCTGCGTTGTCTTGCGATAACAACTCCGTTTCACTCGGTGTAGGTGGAACCATTTCAGGCGTTTCGCCATTTACCCATTTATTCTTTTTATTATCCCAAATCGCTTCGTTAGAGGGGCTAGGAGCTGGTTCCCATGTACAACTTGATGGCAATGTGAAAATCTCTTTTGTTTGCACATCGGGTATATTAGTCGGTTCCATCAAAACCATCTCTTTCACAGTGCCTTTTTCTACACCTTCATCGAGGTTTTCAGAAAGATTCTCATGTTCAATCTCAACTTCTTGAAGCGGGAATAATTCTTTTTGATGAATGCTAGCTTTAAAACTATCATCAAACTCTTTGCCGTCATCTGTGACGTATATGAAAGTTGGAAACACTATATTATCTCTAACAAATACCTTTTTTTCATCATATTCATAAGCAATCTTAAAGCTCATGCTGCCACCTCTTTCGTAAGATAAATTATGCTAGCGAGTGATACGGCCGCTGTTGTACTTCCGATTGCAACCGCCTCAATGTTCCCGTTAACCGGATTTACATACAGATTACTTTGATTCGCCGCCACACTAGATTGCTGCGCCCCTGGGAAGGCTGTTTGATAGACCTCATCTGGCAAGAAAGTTGTTGGCATGGTCGCTACAACGCCAGTAGCAGCGGTTACCCATCCTTTGAGCCAAACCAGATAACGATTACCTAGTTTTATAGCCACATAGCCCACTACACTACCGTTTTGCGCTGTAAAGCCATTTTTCAAAGTCAGCGGTATAGTCGGACTATTAAAACTAGCTTTAAATGCATCTATCTTCGCTTGCGAGCTTAAAACGGTTTCAATATCATTGCCGAATAGTGACATGATTTTTGATCTGTTATCTATAAAAAGACCGTTTGCCTTTAACCAAGGCGAAGCTCCAAATCCCATATACATAGAATTAACTGTTTTACCAACACCTGAAATCCCAAATTCAGATAATCTATCACCAGACCGCGCTCCGATTCCTCTTGCCCATGACTGTGTATCAGTAATATTGCTAGCATCATAAAAAATAGCTGGATTTATTTTTCCTATATCAAAAGACAATGTTCCATTAATTTCAGGATCACCCTTAATCCACGCTTTCTCCCCACTTCTACCAAATTCTAATGCACTTTTCAAATTAGTTGTATTAGATGCTGTTTTTTCTATTCCGTTTATTACAGATTTAGAGCGGTTAACATCCAATGGCGCAACACCAGTCGCATATGTTGTACTCGGTGTAATTGGATTCATAAAGAAATCGCCATTACTTACTATCGCGGTTTCTCCTACGACAATATCAACGTAACTCCCCCAATGTCCCGTATACCCGATATACATCCTCACCACCGTACCAGCTACTTGCGCTCCGATGTAATGCCTTAAATACCCATATGAGATAGTGTACGCCGATTCAGCCGTATTATTAAGCGTGCCAGTCGCTGTATCGCCAGTCTTTTTCAATGCAAGATTAGATTCAATGAGAACCTTATTAGCATTAGCTAATGCCGTAGAGGCTGCCACTTGCTCATTTATACCGTTCTGTTTGTTGATTAGTTCATTTACATTATTAACGAGCGTATCAGCCTCATTTTTCACCTTATTTACATCCGATTGAAGACCAGCGAATACTTCTTCAAAGTATTCTAAAGTGACAGTGTTCACGACATCACCCACGACAGCATTTAGATTCTGATTGAATTTGATTCGTGTATACCCGCTATCCGGAAATATTCGTAGATTCCCTTCCTCTACGATATGGACCTCAATATATATAGTTCCAACTCCAATCAAATCGACTTCATTAGCGTCGATTGAAAAGAATAGCTCGCCATCACGAGTTCCTTTTTCTATTTCACTATTGTACTTGTCTATTAATCTACCCGTTTTATTTCCAAAAATTATTGTCACGTCTTGCCCTTTCCAAACAAGTGCTTTACCGTTTGATTCAATTAATCGTAAGCCTATAACCGTCCCTGTATCTTGTTGTTTAATATTTGATTGCCCATCAATTATTTCGATTTTCATCTAATCACCTCATCTCTTTCATTGAATTTTGCTTTGATTTTTTCAGTAAGTGTAGCTTGATCTTTGCCAAAAAGCGGAGTCACTGTATAACCGGTATGGTCCCAAACCTCTGTAACTTTTGTAATAGGAGTGTTCATTGTCACACCCCAGCTTTTTTTCTGAACTGTTACAATATCACCTAAAAAATAATCGATATTATAACGATAACCTTCGACATCAAAGACTTCCGCGACTAACTTGTTTATTTTTGAGTTCTCGGAAAGTTTACGTTGTCCACGTTGTTCGAGTGTTTCGCCATTCGCTCCTGTCGCCTCTTCATCTTCTTCTGCATCCTCATCCGTTTGTACATCTCGTGCATCAATAAATATTTCGCGGCGAGAAAGCCCTGTTATGTCGCTTGTATTTGATGTGAAAATAAACTCTCTTTCCTCGGCCTCACCTTCACCGGCAACAATCGCATAGTTTTTATACTCAGCGTTACTTGACGTATAGTCAAAACTGCTTATATTATCACGTTCATCAGAAAAAACAATTGGTTTATTTGCATTTTGGGCAATCGATCTATCTGTTCCTACATAAAAATCAAATAGCCGCTTTCCTGATTTAAAATCAATAAAACAGCGCCACCCAACTCCGTTTGTTTCCGCAATAGAAAGCAACTCTTCATCTAGCTTTTTGTATCTTGTTTTCTTAAAGATGACAGGTCCTAAGCTTTTTTTATCCGGCAAAATAAACTGATTAATGTTTCTGTTTTTATCATCAGCATTAATCATATTTTTATCGATAAGATGATGCATTACATTAGAGGCTGTATCTGTTATTTCATCGTAAAGCAGCCCTTCTTCATCCTCTTCGCCGGTTAGCGGTGGGTAAGTCACCCTTGAATCTGTTCGGCCATTCAACGTACGTCCAGATATTACCCATTTTTCCACACCGTCATCATCATGAGAAACAATTCTAGTGTTTATTTCGCCGCACTTTTTGTTATCTCCAGCAATAATAATCAGATTATCTTCAATTAGAAACTCAGTTCCTGGAGAATCTATTTTTATGTGTAGTTCAAATCTCCCTATTTCTGAAAAACAATCTTCAAATTCAAGGGATTCGTAGGCATCTATTTCGGCTAACCACGTTAAATCCGGACTATAAAGCTTTATTTCCGCTCTAACATCCATGTTACTGTACCTTAGTAAATTTTAGTCTAGTCTGGTCAACAGACACATTTTTAGTGAAGTCGTAGCCCATCATCTTCAATTTCACCCTATCACCCTTGTTCAGCATAATAAAGTTACTTCCTTGCATGTGATTAACATTAATATCAGCTATCCCAATTTTATAATCTGTATCTGGAGGCGCCACATCATTTACATAGATTTTCAGATATACTATGTGTGGAGGTGCTAGGTCTGTGTATTTTAAGACGATATAGAAGTTAAAAAGATATAGGCCGGCTTCCTGTACTTCTATATAGCCATTATTGTAAATTGAGTTTCGATTAATAACTGGGCTTCCTAATTTCACGTCTTGCCAGTTATCTCGTGTTTTATCTAATATCCATGCTGTTGTGTTCCGAAATTCCAGATAAGGGCTGTTCGTTACACTGAAAATACCGTTTTCGGTAACGCTAATCCCGCGGTAAATATTATGAATAGGTAAATAACCGCAAACTTCCTGATTGCTCCGCTCATCGATGACATCCGCAACTGCGATATAACTACGACCCTTAACTATTTTCACTTGTGCAATACTGATTTCTTGAATATTCGTGTCATCTTGTATTGCTGGCGCTACGGGAACAGTAGCCGCTGTTCCTTGTTTAACAAAAGCTTTGATAGACCTTTCTTCCACGTCCGTATTCAATCTGATAACAACCCTATCTATTCGGTCTAAGGTTGGATGTGCCGGCTCATGTGTCAGTTGAAGAGCTGCATCATTAATGTAAAGACGGCCGTCAATAAACGCGGAGCCATCGCTGACCGTCGTTATCATGTTAGATCCATTTGCACTTACCGTTAAAGCTCCGCCCCTAAAACGGCCGACTCCAGTTCCAATTTTCAAAACATCAAGATTTGAACCAGTCACTTCTTGAATTAGAGCCGCGAAATCTTCTGCATGATACTCTCTTTTATCGTTACCGTGACTATTAAAGAAAAAATATTTTTCAGCCATAAAATCACCCCTCAAATCGCTATATACTTTTGTTTCCATTTAACTAGCGCAACGGCTTTGCCTGTCCCACTACTTGCGTTATATTTAATGATATTGTCGCCCAGTTGCAATGAAAAGAACTCACTACCTAAATCGAGCCAGGACATTACATCGCGCCTTGTTCCATCGTCAGATTGTATTATTGAACGTTTATGACCACGCTCTGTGAATATAATCCATGTCTCGCTTTCTAACAAAACATGATTTAACTGCATATATTGCCCTGTTGTGGCGTTCTCAATCCGTGGCACAGTAGACGGCCCTCGGAGTTCCGCCGTTATCGGCGTTGCGGCATGTCCCATATTAACAATAGTTTCTTGTGCGCCTTGCTCTCCGAAGACAACCGGGAACTCAAAAGAAAATGAAAAGGACTCATCAAAAGCTTTTAGAATAACTTCCTTGGCCTGTTCGTCAGTCCAATACGGATCATTAGCAATTAATGTTATATTTGTTAGTTGTCCATGATATTCTTTTGCATCCGATGCTTGATAAGTTGGTACATGGTCCGCAGAAGCTAGAATTTTATGCCTAACCTCTTGCTCTTCATAAATAACTTCCAAGTTGCCATGAACCGGATTGATAACTTGAGCTAATAACTTTCGTAGTTCCCCGATTTCTTCTGTATTTTCTGACGTTTTCATGAACCCTCTTATGCTTAACTCTCGTTCCTCTAACTGACTTGATAAATAATTAGTGCCCGCTTGATTCGGGCTTTTCGAAGTGTTTCGCGTTGCTTCTACCTCACCAAGCCCATCAAACGAGAGCACGTAAAAAGGAGCGTCAGGACGCCCTTCCGTTTCATATACGTGCTCCACATAATCGCAAAATACAATTTCTTTTTTTAGAACAGGATTGTAAATAATTATTTTCATAGCGCTAATCCCGCCTCCTGCAATGCTTGTTTAGTCTTTCTCTTCACTTCGGCAGGTCGAGTCGTTGTTGTGTAGAAGTTTTGTGTCACATCTACATTATTAACTTCTCCTCCACCATCTTCATTAACAAACTTGCTTGTATCAACGTCGCTACCTACATCCTTGATGCTAGGCAAATCATTTAGTACCGGCACCAGCTCCAATTCTGCTTTCAAATCGAAACTTGTTACTTGATCTATTACACCTGATACAAGTGTTTGAGCAGATTTATACGCAACTGCCGCTTTCTTTTGAATGCCTGCCGCAAGCCCCATCGAAACAAAGGCTCCTAAACTCGACATAACGCGCGATGGTGAATGTATCTGCAAACTCTTTTTAACAGCTTTGGCAATATTATTACCGATCTGTGTAGCCGCCTTATCCAAAGCAACCTGTTGACTTTGTAACCCTTTAATAATCCCTTTAGCTGCGTTAATGCCTGCGCTATACATCGAATCTGCGGCCGCTTTACCCATGGCATTACTTGCCGATGCGATTTGTTTTTGGGTGCTGTTAATAGCGCTTATTGTAGCTGAATCGGAATTGGCAAGAGCTTTTGCGTATGCGGAACCTTGGTCGACACCTGAGTTTAAGATGTCTTCAATAATCCCCTTGTCCACACCTTTCTTGCGCAAATTAGCGATATTTGTAGAAAAGTCTTGTATCGCTTTTAACCGAGCCTGCAACTGATCCTTGATGGTAGTGGCACTGAACTTCCTCTTAGAACTATCTATAGAGGTAATCGAAGCAAAATCCATCATCTTGTTAGATATATCAGTAGCGTATTTCTTACTTTCAGCAACAAGATCGCTAAGCTGTGTATTAGCCGTCTTTAACTTAGCTACGACTGTATCACGTTGCTTAGCAATAACATCCAACTTGGCCGTTTGTTGTTTTAGATAGGACTGTATTTTCTGTAATCCAATAGCCTGCATCGCTGATTTCTTATCTACGGCCAATGATGAAACTTTATTCTTAGTCGTTGCGATCCGATTATTCAACATCTTAATTTGGTTATTATAACCGGTCATTTGTTTGTTAGCAGCCGCTATCTGCTTAGAAATACTCGACTTTTCTTTCTTAGGTGCTTTGTTCATAGCTTTGTTAAGGCTAGCGATTTTACTAACGGTTTGGGCGCGCTTCGAAACTAACGCGCTCATTTGAGTTTGTTGATTCTGTAGAGTTTTCATCGTTGCATCTAACTGCTTGTTCTTAGATGTTTTTGCGGTTAATCCAGTTTGAATAGCATCTGAAACTTTCTTGGCCAATGTAGCAGAAGTTTTTGCAACTTGGCTTTGGGTCCCTTTAATACCATTCATCAGGCCTTGCCCAACGAATTGGCCGATATCATACATAACTCTCGATGGAGAATGTATATCAAGAACGCCGCGAATCTTACTCTTGATTGAATCACCAATGCTCGCGACTTTTTCAACAACTTTACCGGCCATATCGCTAATTCCATTTAATAGCCCCTGGATAATATTCTTACCGATTTCCGTAAGATCAATAGATGCCAACGGATCCTTAATAAAGTTTTTAATAGCTTCGAAAGCCGCCTTGGTATTACTTTTCAGTTCTTCCCATTTAGCAATTGCTTGAGCTATCATACTGGCAACAAACTGTATTACCGAGCTTTTAATATTACTCCAAGTACTCGTAACAGCAGATTTAATGCTATTCCCAGTGTTGACGACTGAATTTTTCAGCTGTACGAATTTAGAGATAACACCAGTAATCAATCCAACAGCTAAATTTACTATGGAAGTTTTTAATCTGGTCCAAGATGCGACTGCCCCCGCAACTAGTGCGGAAATTGTATTAGATACGCTTGTTTTTAAGTTCGCCCATGCCGTCGCAACTCCTGCGGCTAATGATGCTACCGTCGCAATAACAGATGCCTTAAGAGCATTCCAAGTGTTGATTGCAAAGCTCTTCACTGCGTTAAACGCCGCTATTGTTGTTGATTTCAGTGTGTTCCAAGCCATCGTAACTACACCTACAAGAGCGGTCACAACCCCCGAAATATAACCTTTCAATCCATTCCAAATTTGGCTAGCAGCATCTTTAATATTGCTCCAAATTGCAGACATATCATTTTTAAGAGCCTCTAAATCACCTGTTACTAGATCAACAATTAATAAAACGACACCGAGAATAACGTTTTTAATAATATTCCATATTCCTGCTGCGATTGTTGATATACCAGTCCACATCATCGTTAGACCGTCTCTCATGCTCTGCCAAATCGCGGTAAACACAATAACAAACGGTGTAACAATTGCCATGATACCATTTACAATTCCAGACCATAGCGTTTGTGCAACGACTTGTATTCCGGTCCACAAACTCACGAAAAATGTAGCGATACCAGTCCATAAATTAGTAAAGAATGAACTAATCGAACTCCAAATACTAGAACTGTCAGATTGGATTCCTCCCCACAAATTAGAGAAGAAAGAAGCGATAGGGTTCCAAATATTCAACGCTGTTTGCTTAATAGATTCCCATATGCTAGCTAATCCACTAACAATCGAAGTCCAAATTTTGATTGCTTCGTTTTTCATCGAATTCCACGAATCAATGAAATATTGCTTAATGACATTCCAAATTGATTTACCGATTTGATCTAGTGCATTCCATGTAGTTTCAAAGATTTTTCTTACGGCCGAACCTGCGCCAGTAAAGATTTGTTTAATACCTTCCCACATCTTACTGAAATCGCCTGTGAATAGACCAATAAAAACTTTCGCTATTCCTAAAGTTACGTCTAATGCACCTTCTAAAATAGCGATAATAATATTCCAAACCGATTTTGTGATAGTTGCAATAACATTCCACGTCTCAGTGAAGATAGCTTTGATTGTCCCCCAATGATCCTTGATGTAATTCACAATAGGGATTACAACGGCAGCTATTATAGCGGCTATCGTCTTCCAGACAACATTGACTATTTTCATAATCTGAGCGCCATTCTCGTTCCAGAATTGTTTTATTTTATCCAAGCTTTTCCCAACAAATCCAGATATTTGAGACATTACACCAGAAATAAGAAAATATACTTTGTTGTAAGATGATGTTACGAAATTTGCGATGGACTGCCCATACTTGTCCCAAAATTTAAGAACTAAATTCAAACCGCCGATGATAACTTTGTTAATTCCAATAAAGACGTCTCCAACGATCCTAATCAAGTCATATAAAATCGAGCCAAATTTTGAAATAGCAGACGTCACAGCGCTGATAAAATCGCCTTTCATAAATCCTGTCATCATGAAGAATGAATTTTGTATTTTGATAGCAATCAACTTTACAGTCGCGCCCATAATTTTAAATTGTGCAGCTATTACCTTTACAGTGCTAGAAATAAGCTTGCCTGTTGGTGCAAAAGCGCTATTAATTGCCTCTCTAAACCACGCGACTTTTTTGTAAGCAATAATTAGGCCCGCGCCGATTGCAGTAATTGCCGCAACCGCTATAGTAACCGGACTCACTAATGCACCAAAAACAACACCTAAAGCCGCAATAACTGGTGTCGCGGCGGCCGCAATTCCTCCTGCTGCTGTAATGCTGATAATGAGCGGTCCGAACATCGCTAAAGCTAAACCTAATATGGCTATCACACCAGTTACAGCCGCAGTTATCACTGCCCCCCAAACAACCATTTTACGGGCTGTTGGGCTCATTTTGTTGATTCCTTCAACGATATTACCAATCCAAGTTGCTGCTTTCGCAATGGCTGGCGCCAGCACTTCGGAAATCAAAATAGCAGCGGACTCGAAAGCCCCCTGCATGTTTTCTATTGCTCGACCAAGAACTGACATTGATTTACTCGCCATGTCTTTTGCCGCGCCGCCACTGTTCCGAAGTGATTCTGCCAATGCGTCTAACTTGCCTGGGCCAGCCTTGGCTATCGATAGCATACCAGTCATGGCCTCTTTACCAAAAATAGTTTCAAAAGTTGCACCACGCTGAACTTCGCCCATATTCTTTGTTTTACCGCTGATGTCATCTATAATATCACCTAAAGGACGCATATTTCCTTGCGAATCAGCGATACTAACCCCTAACGAATTGAGAGTTTTCGCAGCTTTATCAGATGGGTTTACGAGAGAAGAAAGCGCACTACGAAGCGTAGTACCAGCTTGTTCCCCTTTCATACCTGCATTTGTCATAATTTCAGTTGCCGCGGCAGTCTCTTCCAATGAAACTCCGAGAGACTGCGCAACTGGCGCCGCATATTTGAACGCATAAGCTAAATCACTAACGCTAGCATTTGAATCATTAGCCGCTTGTGCCATGACATCAGCAACGTGGGCGGAATCTTTAGCCTCTAAACCAAAACCGTTCAGCGCTGAGGTTATGGCCTCTGTTACCATTACCATGTCTTCGCCCGATGCTTCAACCGCAGAAATAACACCAGGTGTTGCAGCTAGAATTTGGTTTGTGTTTAAGCCAGCCGCCGCCATCGTTTCCTGCGCCTCTGCGATGTCGGTAGCTGATTTAGTTGTTTTTGCACCTAAATCTATTGCTTGATCTCTTAGCTTCTTAAATTCAGAGGCTGAGGCACCAGATATAGCATTCACGCGTGCCATTTGATTTTCAAAAGTTAAACCGGCTTTTACTGATGCCGCAAGCCCCGCTGTTATACCTAATGATACAGCTCCAAATCCTTTGGCAATATTCATTCCAACACTGCTGACTGTACTACTTATCGCACCTGTTTTACTCTGCACTGTTTGTTGCGCCGCTGACATCTTTGCATTCAATTCGGATATATCAGCGCCTATAACGACTTGCATCTTTTCAATCAAATCCGCACCCCCTTTCTTGATATTTGAGGGTTTTCATTTATTCGGGGGTAAATTTCATTTCAAAATTTTCGAGTGCGGCTTTCGCTTTTCTTAACTTACTTAGACCTACACGAGATTGAGTAGGCCTGTTTTGTTCTAATTTTTTCAATGCTTTTTTAGCATCAAATATCTTGTTTTCTTTCGCCTTTTTATTCATCACTGTATAGCCAATCGCCATCGCTTGTTTGGCCATAAGTTGATACTTATCTACATCGTGCATCGTGAACCCTTTTAACAGCGCCCTATACTCGTGTAAATTTAATTCCATTACTGAGTCAAAATCGATGCAGTATCTACCGCAGGTTTGGAGAACCTCGAAATGGTTTCTAACCCTTTCGCCCCGCGTTTCTTGAATTCCTCTGCCATTTCCTTCGTTTTCTCGTCCCCTTCCAGTTGTTGAATCATTTGCTTCCGGGCTTGTTTGAAAAAACCTGATTCCTCTAGGCAACCTAGCGCCAACGAGAACATTGTTTCAATATCTTCTTCACTTTGCATTTTTTGATCTAAAAAATCCTCAATTTCATTTAAACTAGGGCGTAGGTTCCGGTTAATACCATATTGAATAATATTAACAAGAGCATTGATTGAGTTGTTTTGAATACTCATATAGAGGAGTTGCGCACCATCGAGATTATTAACTCCATCTTTAATTGTTGATAGATTGTTTTCTACATCTTGAACCATACGAAAGTTAGCCTTTACTTCATACGCTTTTTCACCAATATTTACTGTAAATCCCATTTAAAATTCCTCATTTCATTAATTAGTTTTAATATTCTCTTCGCGAAAAGAAAGAGCGACATTCAGCCGCTCTTAAGTTTATTAGGCAGTAACTGTTACCGTTACCTCTTTCTTGATTGTTGGCTTAGATTTGCTTGCGACAGTAATTTTTGCAGTTCCAGCAGTTACACCAATAACACGGCCGTAAGCATTAACTGTTGCTTTTGCCGGTGTGTCTGATGTGAATGTAAGTTCTTTGTTTGCCGCTTCTGGTAACGTTGTTGCAATAATATCCACTAGACCGCCAATAGTGACCGATTTAGTAGCGCTATCAACAGCAACAGCCGTTGGATCTGATAATGTAGTTTTTCCGATATCTCCTGTAGTTTGACCAGGTTTTTCGAAAGAGTAATCCAATAAGTCGATAACCTCAGCAGGAAGTGAATCCAGTACACCTGGTTTAGTTTTTCCAATGACTGGGAATGTTGTTGAAATCTCAACAAATCCTTCTCCATCCGCATATTCTAAGTTCTCAATAATGGTATAACCGAACCGAGCATCAAATTTACCTTCGGCATTAGGAGTTGTCACTACACGCCATACTTTCACTTGACGTTCGTTGTCATATGCATCTTGCAACGCAACTTGTCCTGGATCTCCTACTTCCGCATATAACGCCAACTCAAAATTTTCACTTTTATTTCCATAGCCAACTACCCGGCCTGATTTTGTCACTTCGTCAATCATGTCATGCTCTTGCGCCCAAGATCCCTCCGTCTGGTTACCAGGCAATAGAGGCGGTTTTCCCACCGCTAAGCTGGTCGGTTGCACTAAATAAATAATCTTTTTACCTTCAATTGGATTCATCTATTGTTTCACCCTTTCCGTGATATTAAATTCAACTTCTGCTATCCCGTGTGATAACGTGATAGTGGTTGAATCATCTGTAATCGTGCTTGTGTTGACTCGCGCCATGTTAACCGTCGTGCCACTCTCAAAAACGAAAGAACGACGTTGAAATAAACGCTTTATTTCGTATAAAGAATCCTCGACCAACTGCCTATTGCCAACCTTTTCAAAGATATGAATTGGTATGGTGTTTCTTGACATGTTTCTGTCTTTTATACTCGAATCATAAGAAAACGTCTCGTCTACTATGATTAGAGGTACCATCTGTTCAGCTTCATTTGGTCGGGAAAAATAAAATGGGATGCCTAAAACGGACAGTTCCTTTTCAATAAATAATAATAATTCTGTTGTTGGAGACATTTATTAACCTCTCCCTACTAGCCGGTTCATGTCATCTAAAAAAGCCGCAATATTAGAATCATATGCGGGTTTCATATATGGTTGTGCCGGCATTCTTATTGTTCCTTTTTCAACATAGATCCCATAATCAGCTTCGGAGGTTATCGTTGTAGTACTAACAAATTTGTTTCCATGATTCTTTAAAGTTATTTGGTTTCTCATGAATCCCGTGTCAACAACAGCGCCATTCTTAGCCGCTTTTTGGATGATCGCACCGTGCTTCTTTACAATTTTCCTGTGTTCTACAGTTATTTCTGTTAGCCCTTTGTTAATCATCTTTAGAACGTTCTCAACACCAATAACTCCATTTTTCCTACTCATAAACTTGCCTCTATATAAAAGACAGTATTATTTTTAGGATGACTCAATCCATGAATTTCAAAGGGTTTTCCTTCGATTTTTATTCGATTTGGATTTGCGATGCCTTGTATGTGAATTTTACTAGCGTGCTTTACAACTTTCCCAAAAACCGCCACCTTCGTTTCTGTAGAAATGTTTTGCGCAGCACATGGTACAATTTCGACAGTTTCGACTTCATCATAGCCTAGTGGCTTTTTAACTTGCTTGACTGTAACTAGACCTACCCTTTTGCTATAGTTCATGGCAAGAACTCAACTACCCCACCTGACTTTATTTCAGTTGAAGGCTTGTATTTATCAAGATAACTTTTAAAATCTTTGATAAGATCATTGCTATCCCATGCCTGTGCTTTGCCTTCCTCTGAGTCACTTTTCACACCTTCGGCACCAGTGCGCACAAAAGCGGCCAAAACAGCATTTTTAACTATCCAAACCGCTTTATTCGGCACTTCATCTTGCTCAATATAATCTAAAACTTGAGCTTCAACATCGGAAATGATGTCAGTAATTACTGCATCTTGCAATGCATCATTAATGCCATTCCTCGTCTTCACTTGACTTAGCATCTCTTCTTTATCCACGTTATTCACCTAAAATCTTTTTAAGGATTCCGTCGCGAGTCGTTGCCTTACCTACATCGATTTCATGTTCCTTTGCATACTCAATAAGTCCTTCAACTGAAAACTCATCAAACTCGTTCGCAACCTGCTGTTCAAATTCTTCTAGTTTCTCAAAGAGTGATTCGTGAAACTCGTCTTTATTGATTACGAGTCCTTCGTCTTTCTTGAAAGTCTTGTCTCCATAACGTACTGGTAAATCAACCACTTTAACCTTGAATTTAATCATGTCTTTGCCTCCTGCATCATTAGTATTATAGAATCGGCTGTGCCTGGAATACTTCATCCGCTGCCGGGAACGATGGAACAGCAGTTGCAACTGCTTTTGTATAGGTCGCGACAGGATCAGTGTTCTCTTCATACATGGTTGTAAGAATGTTACCAACCTTTTTCAAGTCCACAGCTGGATTTCTAGCAAGCCGAATTTCTTCTGCCGTTGGTCCATACAAAGTCTCGCCTAACAAATTGTCGCTGAACATTACAAACTTATTATTTGGGAAGTAACGTAAAGCTTCATATGTTCCATCGTCTTTTTGTTTTCTGTACTTTTCATCGTAAGTTCTGATAAGCGGCATTTGATTAGCAATCATAAAGGCGTCTAACTCGGCACGAGTCAACAGCTTACCTGAGTCTTTCCCGAAAATGCCGATTAATACCTTCGGATGGCGCAACAGTTGGTTTAAGATGGCTTTCGATGTAAGAACACGCGTAGGAGTAGTATCCATTTTTTCGGTCCATCTATCAATATCGGCCAAAGGATTAGCGTTTGCATCTGACCACAAGTTAACGCCTGAAAGCGCCTCTTTATGTTCTACCGGAACATGGTAATCAATGTTTAAATTAACTCCATTTTCATTCATTTTTAAAACACCATTCGCAAGAACATCCATACGCATTTGTTCAACTCGTGCTCTGACGCCATTCACTAGCGTTGTCATGTCATTAAAAACATTTTCCATCAGATATTTTTGTTCTTGTGGCGTTCTTGGATTTTCTAAAGCAATGATGTCTTCTTCTTTCAACGGCATTTTTCGCTTAATTAGGGTCAAACTTAAATCGCTTTTTGTTGCTTCACGGCTGCCAATTTCAGCCTCTGTATCAAAGGCATGTATGGAAGCTGCAACTGGTAAACGACTCCCTCCAGAAATTTGGTCTAATTTAAGGCTATTTACTTTTTTTTCGGGAAATAATGTTTCTCCCAACATTGGAGGAAGTTCACGGCTCTGTTGGTAATCCAGAATTTCATTTTGATTGAACAACTCTAAAATATTCGGCATATTCTTTAACTCCTTTTCAAATAGTTTTTATCTAAATTTGATTTCTTTCATCGCAGTTTTAGCAGCTGCGACTGGTGCTACCGGAAGGCGTTTTTCTAAAATATAGCCCTCAACGATTACACTGACAGGCTGAGAACCGTCTGTTACATCAACATCGTCATAGACGATTCCGACCGCTTTATCATCATTAGAGGGATACACACTACCCGCAACTAAAACTTTTCGGCCCTTATCATCAGCATCAGTTACCATGTTTGTGTCAGCTTGATAAGTGAATGCCTGTACTTTAGCGCTAGCCAGAAAATTAATTTGGTTCACGACTTCTTTTTTACTAACATGCATAATTATTCTCCTCTCTTATTTCCATAGATCATTAACTTTTGCATTTCTACTTGCATTCGCTTCCGCGGCCAACGTCGCGCCAACACTCTTTGCGTTTGGCGAAGTATTTCCGGTTTGCGGATTAGCATTATCCTTCAAAGCGTTATTAACTCCTTGCTCAACAGCTTTGTTATAAGCCTTTAGGAAAGATTTAATATTGTCGTTTGTCTTTACTGCATCCTCACCTAAAAGCGATTCAGCAATAAGATTCCGCGAATCCGCGTGAATGTTAGCGAGCATCGCAACTGCATCATTTTTCAACTCTTTTCGAATTAACAATTGTTCCTTCTGCGTGAGTTCATCAAGCTTTGCTTGGTATTCAGCTTCTTTGCGATCTTCCGCAGACAGAGCAGCTAGATTTTTTTCTTTTTCAAGCTGTTGTTTGAATTCTGTTTCGATTTCTAATCTAAGATTCTTTTCTCTTGTTTTCACAGCCTTCTCAGCATGTTTATCTAGAAATGAATCTAGCTCACTCTTGCTAGCGAATTTAGGGATATCGTCGTCTTGGCTACCTTCGCCGCCCTCATCACCGGCGCCCCCGCCATCTTGACCTTCTCCACCGCTTCCGCCACCTGTGTCTGCGTCAAATTTAACTCCACCTAAAATACTTCTAACATATCTGTTGTACATTTATTTTTCCTCCTAACCCATGCACGCATTAAATTCAGACATAAAAAATACACCTTCGAAGCCCCTACACGCTGATTACAGCCCATAAACGCTTTTCTAGTGTTACTATCATATTTAAATTAAAACGCCCGCATACGCTTTGATTGTCCAGTTTTAAGACGTTTGACAGGTCCGTTAGTTTATTCTTCTGTATCTTCTTCTGAAATTACACTGAATAATCCAATGGCCTTCAAAATAAGAGACAAGCTCATTCCTTTCGTCTGTGGCAATTCGATTACTCCACTATCACCAGCTCTATCCAAAACATCTCCAAACTCTTCCAAATATTCCTCAACTGCAATAGTTGAGCGGCAGTGAGGGTGTAATGGCGGTAAATTAATACCAGCTAATGCCTCAGATAAAAAATACGTCTTGCCGTCATGCTCGATGCAAATACGACTAGTGCGACCATCTACATATGCCATGAACTCATAACGCTTATAACCATCCTTGATATAACTTATTACAGCTGACCGGTTCATGACATATGTTGATTCAGTACGAATAAGACGGCTAATATTAGCTTTCTTGTTATCATATATTTTCTTGAATTCACGCGTCATTTTAGCATTACCAGTACCATTCACTAAGCCTTGTGTTAATGATTCATGTAAAGCCTTGCGCATTTCATCATAATTATTCCAAATGCGATCAGAATAGGTTTGACCAGACCATGGCGTGTCTAGTATTTCTGATACTTCCTTAGCGGTTAAGCTCATTTAACCTCACCGCCACCGAGAATATAATTGGTGCCTAGCGCTATTGCTTTCAAGTGATTAGTGAACATCAATTCGCGAATCGTTGTATATTTGATAAGCTCGAATGAAATTTCATCCTTTACTAAATCTAGAATAGTAGAAGGTGGCTTAGATTTTAACGCTGACAACTCCACGCGCGCTCGTCTGGTAATAGACTTTTCTTTCATGAACGTTTTTACATCAATTAAAAACGCCTCTCTATCGTCCGCTCCTGCCTTTTTAAGTGTGTCAGGATAAGTGGCTTCGGGATATCTTGCTCTAAAATCATTTGTAATTCGCTCGATGTTGCGTTGCATGACCTTTTGAAATTCTCCTAAACGCTTTTCAGCTACAGCATCTAGATTATCCGTAAATTGAACTACGTCACCAGGCGCATTCTTATTTAGCTTCCTCACCATCATCACTCACCTCATTTTTATTAAAGTGATCATCATATTCGTTAACCTCTTCGGATGCGAGCCGTGCCTTTTGTTCCTCCAGCATCTTGATTATTTCGTTTTTGTCCTCTACGCCTAGCATCATGTACACGTACTCATCAGGCATGAATCCAATCAACTTAATAGCATTGTCAATCATTTCGGTATCGTTTTTAGGGATATTAAATCCGAATTTAACTTCTGTTTGAGCAATCGAGCTGAGGGACGTCTGTATTTCTTGTTTTGAATCTTCATTACCGAATTCTGTGGAAACTTGATTTTTGATTTTCCAAACGCTTGAGGCTAATGTTAACCGCCGAATGATCCCTTTCTTAAAGAGACGCTGCTTGTTAACAATGATCTGATTCAATGCGAATATTTTCCACTTCATCGCCTCTCCTGTTGCATTACCTGAAAAATTCACATCCGACATGTCAGGTGTAAAGCTAAATTTATGCATGTCAGTCACAAGCCTATTATTATGAGAATCAACACCAGGTGCATCGTATTCTTTATAGATATACTCTGCTTTTGGTAAAACTGTGCTTTCTGGATTGCTATTTGTTAGATTGATGATACGTGTTTTATTGATATCTTCTGGTTTCCCAACGATTGCACCTTGAATAACCAAATAGGCATCTGCAAAATCATCCATATAGTTTGCGATATTCGATTGGCTCGCATCATATGCATCAATCAAATCTAAAATACCTTCGTAATCCCCAGTGCGTTCGCCGTTATTCATGTATTCAATTACTGGTACAGCACCAAAAAGATTACTCTTTTTGTCAGGCGCTTCAAATTCCGCAAACTCTGCATCTGTTTTATAAAAATAAATGGTATCTTTCGTACAAACCTCCACATACCCAGTCTCTTCATCACCTGTACTTATCGTATAATATCGAACGGAAAACAAAGGATTAGCCTCAACAGACGTATCATAAACCACAAAAGTTTGTAAGGGATCTAATTTGACAAACCTTTCTAACGGGATTGAATCGATATAGACTAGCTCGTAAGCTCTCCCATAACGGCTACAGTCTAGGCCTAGGTCACTATTAACAAACTCCTCATCATTAAGGTTATTGAACTCCTTTATCTTGGCATCTATCTCATCATCTTTATTTTGATAAGTCACAGGCACGCCGAAGAGGTAACCTTGCATTATGATACTGACGTATTTACCCATATTATGATTTAATCTATTGTCAGCCTTCTCTTTCTTACTCACACGATTATCTTCACGGTTTATTTGGTTATCATTCAAATAATACTTTTTTAAAGTTTGTAATCTTGGCACCTGGTTTTTCAAGTGATCAGAAATGAAGCTGCTTATAACTTCTACATCATCAGGATTAAACGTCTCGCTGGGTATCTTATAAACTACATTGGCTAACTCGTTGAACTTTTCCCTCGTCATCTTTTCACCTACAATCCTATTTTTTTCAATACTTCGATAGTGTCGTTGTTGCGCTCTGATGCCGTTATATCAAGTAACCGCCACCTGTTCGTTAAATATCTTAACGCCGCAATAGCATCATCAAAAAATGGTACTGGATCATCAATATACTTATTTGTCGTCTTATCCTTTTTCCATTTCCATTGCGACATTTCTGTATATAACTTAATGCAATCCGGATGAATGAAAACACGCCTTTGCTTCAACCAGTCAATTTGCCCCTTTACACTTCCGTTTGCTTTCTGGACACCATACACATTGTATCCCGCTTTGCGCCATTGTTTTATTCTATCCGGCTCCGCTGAGTCACAAGCCATCTCTGTCCTTTTATCCCAATTTTCTGCATTGGCTTGCTTAATTATTTCGTCAGTATCCATTTCATGCACATACAATTCTTTAAAAATGTATATATCACCATCACGCATACCACCTTTTAGAATAGCATTAGCGTGATTAAAGCCAAAATCTTGACCCTGACCAATAGTATCAAAATTCATATTTTCATAATCGAACTCTTCTAGAACAAAATTCTTAAACACAAGACCTTCAAGCTCTCCCCATTCACCTAGCCCATATACCTTATATCCCTCTGGATCATCACGTTTGCGTCTTTCCATTCGACGATCATACGCCGCATCAATGAAGCGGTTCTGCTTATATGTCGAGTGATGTGTAAAAACGTCAGGATCTGTAATATCAAAGTATTTTCGTTTAATGAAATGAGTAGATGAAACTGGGTTAAACGTCATTGTTATTTGGTAATAAAGGTTAGGGTTGTCTAATATCCCACGCAAACGGTCATCTATTATATCTACATCGCTTTCTAATAACTCTGTAGCCTCTTCAATCCAGACCCACGTCAGTTTTCCGTGTGAAAATGTTATTGATTTAAGTTTTTCACGGTCCCCATCATGTCTAACCCCACGAAAAATAACCTCGTTACCAGTAACTAGGCTTCTTAACAACATATTTGATTCGTTTATATACCAAAATTTCTTTGCATATGGTCCGAACGTTTCGTTAATGGCTTTCTTCAACTCCGCAAATGTCGAGTTCCGATTACTAACATCTATCTTTCGCACACAAAGCAAGTTAGCGCCCTTATAACGCATATCTGAAAGTTTAGCTATATAGTCTTGCGCGGTATTTACCGACTTGCCAGAGCCCGCTGAACCTCTGCCGATTCTATAACGTTTTCTACAGCTATTGAACTCTTTAAAATGAGAATTAAATTGAATATTAATCGTTTTTTGCATTGGTATCACCGCCGCCGTAATCGTAATTAAATGACAGAGATAAGTCGCCTTCTATTTGTTGTTTGTCGGTCCATGCGCCGTACCTCTTACCGATTAATTCCGCCGCTTTGATACGCTGACTAGCACTAACGTCTATATCGTCTATCTCTTGATAGCCTTCACCCATACCTCTCAACGTCTGTTCTTTATGCTCTCCTCGCATAACCGCGGTAAGATACTCCATTACTTCCTGCTGATCCGCAATCTTTTCCGATTTGATTTCTGCCATTCTTTCGTCTATATATTCTTTAACCTTATCATTTCTTAACAATCTACTAGCAGAGGTTGCAGCTGCATTATCACTTTGAACCTTATAACCCGCTGTTTTGTAAGCCTCTGTTTGATTTCCATTCTTAATAAATTCGTCTGCAAATTTTTGTTGTTGTATCGTTAGCTTACTCAAGTCATCTCAACTCCTCCTTGTACCTATTTCCAAGCGTTTTAATTCTAAATGTCAATCTTTGCTTTTTGCTTTCGATATGATCCCATTTATTTTTTATTTGCCAATCAGGAATGGCTGTATTGGCTGCTAACTGGTTTGCTTCACGCATCATCATTTTAATTTCTACTTGTTCTTTGCGCATATCTGCATCAGTGGCCGAGCTAATATATATCTTTTTGCAATATTTGCATTTGAAATACATGATTTGAATATCTGGTTTTCTGGTAGTTTTGATGTATTTTATCTTGAAATCTTTCCTACAACCATCGCAGTTTGCCAATGTTTCAGCCATACAATTCACCTACTCTTTTTCATAAACTTGATAACTGCAAACACTCGATTCAGAAACAGTATGAATAGCATCAGTGAGAGCTCCCATATCTTCGTAACTATTACAACAACAGAATTATATATGCCCTCAATAAATTTATTGCCCTTACTCATGATTCTGAACATTTCATCACCCCTTTTAGCAAAATAAAAAGGACCAGAAGTGGTCCCTAAAACTTTATTATTATCCTTTCAATACTATCTTGTATTTATCCGCCAAAATATATTCTTCTCCAACATCAGTAAAGGCAATAGTCTTTTGGTAGAAAGTTTTATCATCTTCAATTAGCAGTATATCAGCTTGATATTTGTTGCCTACAGCGGCACCAACATGTATTTGAGTCACTGAATATTCGTACCTAAATCCTATCTCTTTTACTTGCCCTGTAGTTTCGAATCTGTCTAAATTAATAGTAATCAAATCTATACCTTCTTTCGTAGTTTAGTATAACTATTATACCACCAAGCTTATTTAATCTTTAACACTTACAATTCTTAAAGAAACTACTGATTCCTCTAAAGTGGCAGGGTTAAAGGTTATCTTCCTAAGTGCAACAAATTTCTTTTTAACAGTAAATGATTCTCTTAACAGCCCATCCGATTCTTTATCAATAAATTCATACGGATAAACACCTTTTGGTAATTCCTCGGTTTCTTCTAAAACTTCTATTTTCCCCGTTGAATTATAGCTATTTGCTGTAGTAATTTTTCCTACAAAAGTGCATGAATCTTCATCAGTGAATGTTCTTTTTTTATATAAAGATTTATCTTCTTTATTTATTTTAATACCCACATCATGGTCAGATAATTTTTCCATAACACTAATTTCATCCACTTTACCATCATCTGAAATTAAATTAGCCATTTTACCATAGATAGGAGCTGTCATTTTCGCTAAATCAATTGCATCAGCAGATATATTGTTTATTATTACATCCCCTTGTGTATTGACAATATTAAAAGCATTTGTAGAATCTACAATCTCCATATGAATAGACTCTCCTTTCTCTCTAGCCCTAAGAACTACTTTGAGGTACTCATAAGATTTAACTAACAGCTCCCATAGAGCATCCGGATCCATCGCAGTTACCAATGGCGTGATAGACACAGTTACATCTCGCAAACAAATAACCAAATCAACAACAAAAGAACCCTCTCGAATATTGAATGCTTTCACCTTGAGTTGCTCTCTATCTCCAGCCGTCATATGACTCTTACGACCTGCTAACAAATAAGATTTCTCTACTAACGTTTGAAAACAATCCAATGATTCAATCATGTAAAAAAGATTATAACCTTCTTCACTTACTAATTCATTTCCAGCGATTCTAAAAGTAATCTCTTTTTGATCAGTCAAGACTTCTTCCATCAGCGTTCACCCTTTTAGACTAACTATACCAAATAAAACCACCTATTCACAAGAAATAGGTGGAAAAAAGGGTTTATCAGAGAAGCAAAGAATCATTCACTTCTCTCATATTACAATTATACAACGTTTTTTTGGTCTAAAAGTGCCAAGAAAGTGCCATTTTCATTTTAAGACCTGAATATCAAGCGTTGTTGCTAATGCAATAACGGCCTTCCTCTTTTCTCTCTTGTACTGTCGTTCCTCATAAGGGATATCAATCATAATATCGATGTCTCTTTGTCCATGTAAAAAGCATTCTAGCAATATTTTTCTGTGTAAATGCTCTAATTGATTAATCATCACATCATACATTTTAACGGTCTTCTGAGCAACTTGAACATTATCAATGTTGTGTATAGCAGCATCTTCTACTTTACTACTAAACTGATTTGAAAATACGGGAGGCGTTATTGTGTAAGTAGTAGTTAAACTAGGTAATTTACGTTCTCCGGCCTGTACACGTAATATTTTATAATCCTCGAAAAACTTTTTCAAAGCGCGAACGGTACTGATATAATCAATGTCGTTCGCTTGTGGTAGGTTAAATAAACTCAATATAAGCGCCTCCTGTGATATAATTAATTTGGAGATTAATTGGCGGGGCGCGAGCCTCGTTTTTTTATTTGATCTTTAAGCTTGAAATACTTGTAATGATAATATCTGAGGCTTTAATATTCAAAGTGGTTATTTCCTTAGACATATCAACTATTTTTTGTTGCACTAGTGTTAAATCTTGCTCACCAAGTATCTGCTTATTAAATTTGAACTTCCCTGAAATCGGATAATATTTACCGTTAATCCGGGCCTCGCATCTCACTAACGCTCTATACTTTCTATATCTCCTTGTCATTCCATCGCCTCCATGAAGTCCGGCAAGCCTTGTCTCATTGTTACAAGGTTGCAGCCGTCCCCTATTTCTGAAAAACGTCCAACCGGAATGCTCTTTCTGCCCTGTTCTTTGCATTCCTGGATCATTTTTTCCAATTCTTTGTATTCTATTTTGAATATCTTGTTTAAGTTCACGAACCGTAAAATGAGGAACGAACAACCGCCTAATCGGTCGTGTGATCGTAAAAACTCTAGCTGGTGTTCTTTTATATTGTCTAGCGGAAAACTCGTCTTATTGGTCGTTTCCTTAGCCTCAAATGCGATAGAAATACCGCCTTGAAGTATCCCCTCGAAATCCACTGTTGATTTTTTACTAGGGAAAGCTTCAACTATTCGTCCGCCAGCTCGCTTAACCGTCCACTCATTAGGGATTTTGTGAATCAGCCCTACACCTTTCATCTTGTACACGAAGCAAACATTTTCAAGTAATCCCTCTAATTCCTTGCCTTTATTGGCATACTGTCTATTTTGCGTAGCTGGTCGCTTCGTTGATGACGATCGCTTCATACTTTGTCTCAATTTCTTCATCCTCCATGTTTTCATAAATTATAGGTGACATGTTAGTTACCTCGCTTAGGGCTGCTATCATATATTCACGATCAACATAATGTTCCATCTACTCCGCCTCCCCATCTACATCAGGAATCCAGATGCCTTTAGTAAATTTCATATGATTCTTATAACCTCGTATTTCATCTTCTGTCCAAAATTCTGAATGAGCACGTGAATCTCTATAAATAACCTCCGCATTCTCCCGCTCTGTGAGGAGTCTGTGTGCAAGGTCAAATAGCTTTGCGAGTTGAGCCGTGCCTATTTCATTAATAATTTGCGTTCCGCCGTCTCGCATTTGATAAAATACTTCATCTAAAAATTCTCTATCCTTCTCATTCTGCGTCATCGTCTTGCGCCTCCTTCATCTACAAATCTGTATCCTGTAATAATATATCGACCTTTTTTTCTAAAAAATCTACAATCGTTAATTCGCCGAGATGGGGTTGAAATTTCTCCCATGCGTACGGCGTTGATACCTGAACTACTCTTGAATCAACATCACACACGTTTTCCTTGTAGAACGCAATAGCCTCTTCTTTACTAAATGCCTTAATCAATGCGTAATACTCACCTGTGAACTCGTAAAATTTTAGTGTCATTGTTCTTGCGCCTCCTGTTCTAATTCTAAATTATAAGTTAGTACTAAAGCGCCCTTAGGTTCGTCATCGAAATCGACAACTGCACTTCTTCCTGATTTTGCCACTTTTTTTACTGACCCTTTTTTGCCCGCATAAATCGATAAGGAAGATTGGTTGTACACAACTCTATCTCCTACTTTAAATTTCGGCGTCATTCCCCATCCTCCTCGCAATACCGAGCAATCCAAGTTGGCGGTACCTCGCCTTTTGAAATATACTCATAAAACTCGATTTCCTTTTCCAGCTCCGCAACATATTTATCGTGTTCTATTTCGTAAAACCTCGCTCGTGCTTTGCGCGCTTCCAAATCTTCCAATATCGCCTTTTCTAGCTTTTTGTCGAAATTCATTCCGCCACCTCCTGTTCAAGCGCCCAGTTTGTGAACGCAATAATCAAGTGCAAATCAATTGTATATAAGTAAAAATCTATCGTATTTTTTGCTGACCGCTCCTTACTTGCTATTTTAGGTCGATGCTCTGATTCGAAATTGTAGTCGTCGGTATAGAAATTCTTCATCACTTCTAAATCCGTCATTCCTTCGCACACCCTTCCAGCAAGTCTTTATTTTCGTGAATATTTCCTATTACTTCGACTACGCCTATTATCCAAAGGTGCTCACTAGTGGGATCATCGACATCTAACATCGTAAAGCGACCTTTAACAAACTTGATAATGAATTTAGCAATACCGCATATATCCGCTAAAACAATATCCCCCTCAAAAATCTTGTTGCCGTTTTTGTCTTTTAAGCCTGTGTACTGTCCGCGTGTTTCAGGATCGATTTCATATTTCGCCCAATGTTCGCCAGCATCTTCGACAATCTCATTCCCGTACATTTTTGGCGCCCAAGTTGTAAACTCCTCTATCCAGTATCCGTACGCTTCAACGTATGATCCATACGCCCATTCTCCGTTATCCAGCCGTTTCCCTCTAAACTCAATCGGTCTCATTCGACACCTCCTTTAAAAAGTCCGTAATAGTTACGACTTGATTATCGACTAATAACAGGAATGCTGCTGGGTCTTTGTATACGACGTCTTTGCGTGCTTCCTCGCGATTTTTATAAGTCTTGAGAACTTCTCCGTTCCATTCCGTTAGCTGTATGCTCATGTTCGCGCTCCTCTCCTCTATGTGGCGCATCCTTTATCTCGCCTATTTTCCGCTCACATTCTGCACAGTAAATAAATTTGCTTGCTGGCTTAAGAACGATGTTATCAGGTTCTACATATTCCGCCTCGTCTTCGGTCATGTCCTCCCCGTCAAAGTGATAGTAATGTCGAATAGGCTCCTCTAATTTCACTTTTTCGAAATAGCCTTTATTACTCTTGCAATACTTGCACTCCATCACGCCTCACCCTCTCCTAATAGCGCCCACTCACCGCTATTTACACGCTCATTGATTTCTGTATTCATCATCGACCAATGATCGCCTTCATACGCTTTAGTGAAAAATGAGATAAACGCGGAATACTCTGACCATCGCGGAATAATTGTGATGATATGCCCGTCACCGTCTCTTACTGCGACTTGCTGCGTTTGTTCTTCGATTTTAAAAACGTTCACTACGTCCCAAGTTCCGTCGCCCGTTTTTTTAATTACCTCGCCACTTTCTAATTTATCTAACAGTTTTTGACTACTGTTCTCGCCTAGTCGGAATTTTACTCGAATTAAATGTTGTGATACTTCTCCATGCTTCCTTACTAATTGCACGGCTTCTTCATATAATTCATCAATATTTGT
Organism: Listeria sp. SHR_NRA_18; assembly: GCF_003856515.1. Classification (NCBI taxonomy): domain Bacteria; kingdom Bacillati; phylum Bacillota; class Bacilli; order Caryophanales; family Listeriaceae; genus Listeria; species Listeria sp. SHR_NRA_18. The sequence goes on along the minus strand of NZ_QPKR01000005.1, from coordinate 125 downwards.
CATCACGCCTCACCCTCTCCTATATCTTGAAATGAGTAATACACATTTGCCGTGAACATTTGTGATTTTGATTTTACGACTCTATCAAGCGCCTTAGTTGCGCATGTTGAGCATAAATCTAAGCG
>NZ_QPKR01000059.1:0-452 GCF_003856515.1 Listeria sp. SHR_NRA_18 | reverse complement strand
GCCTGGCCGGGCATGCGCCCGCTGTGCTTTGCGTGCTGCTGCTGGCGTTGCTCAGCGCCAGCCTGGCCAGCCAGACGCGCTCGCTGCGCCGCGAGCTGGCGGAATTGCCCGCCGCAGCGGCCCCGGCGCCGCCAGCCAACCCTTCAGCGGCCCCGCGCGCGGCGTTAGCCGGCTTGTTCGGTGGCGCTCCGTCGCCGCGCGGCGCGACGGCGGGCGAGCGTCTGCAATTGCGCCTGCTGGCCTGCTTCCTGGCGCGTCGCGAGGACCGCTCGGCGGCGCTGATCGCGGTGGCCGGGCGCTCGCAGCGCTTCCTGCCGGGCGCCGAAGTGCGCCCCGGCACCGTGCTGCTGGCGGTTCATCGCGACCATGTGGTGCTGCGCGACCAGGGTTATGAAGAACGTCTGTATTTCCCCAAAGCCGAAGGGGCAGAAACCACCCATGCCACGTTGTAG
>NZ_QPKR01000058.1:0-453 GCF_003856515.1 Listeria sp. SHR_NRA_18 | reverse complement strand
GTACCGGGAATGGGTCGCCGGTAGGGCCACTGGCCACGGTATCGCCTTTTTGATACAGCCGTTCATTGTAGATCTGGCTAAAACGGAAATAGTGGGCCAACTCATCTTCATCCACCACCCAGATATCGTTTTCTGTGCCTTCACCCTGATCGGTAATCAGTTTCATGGCGGCTACCGCGGATTTCAGATCGCTTACTTTCAGTACGTTGCCCCCGCCGCCGTAGTAGAAAACATCCGGTGGGATCTGGCGCTGCGGATCGCCGCAGAAAATCGCCCGTTCTCCATGGGTTTCCACCGCTGCCCGCAGCCGCGATTCAACGTAAAGATAAAACTCCCCGATGGTCATATCGCTGGGGACTTCATTGGCGATGGCGCGCGGGCGGACATCTTTCGGATGCTCGATCACCATGCCCTGGAAGATACCGTTTTTGGAGAAGCCGTACAGATTCACTT
>NZ_QPKR01000057.1:0-453 GCF_003856515.1 Listeria sp. SHR_NRA_18 | reverse complement strand
GTATTGGGCAACGATAATCCACAGGCCAGCGTCTGTGGCGAAATCATCCTTAGCGATGAGTTCTACTCTTACGACACCAAGTACATTAATGAGCAGGGCGCGCAGGTGGTGGTACCGGCGGCGATCGATCAGGACGTCAGCGATAAAATCCGCGAAGTGGCATTGCAAGCCTTCAAGGCGCTGGATTGCTTGGGTATGGCGCGCGTCGACGTATTCCTGACGCCGGATAATAACGTGATTATCAACGAGATTAATACGTTGCCTGGCTTCACCAATATCAGCATGTATCCAAAACTGTGGGGAGCCAGCGGGGTGAGCTATACCCAGTTGATCACCGCGTTGATTGAGCTGGCTCTTGAGCGGCATCAGCAGGATCGCGGGTTGAACAGTTCGGTGTTTGACAGCAAGTAAATGGTGTTTTCCTGGCACTCTCCGAGTTGAAGAGTGCCAGAA
>NZ_QPKR01000056.1:0-454 GCF_003856515.1 Listeria sp. SHR_NRA_18 | reverse complement strand
GCTATTTTTAACAGCTTGTTCAACAAAAAATTTAACTTCGCTTCATCATGAAAATTTAGAACAAAAAAATGAAAATCAACATTATGCAAAACTTGAATACGAACAAAATGTAAGCATTTTACCACAATTTACTTACAATATTAATTTTGATGCAAAACGATATAAAAAATATTTCTTTAACCCTTGGCATGATTCATTTAAAAACTACAAAGGACAAAATATTTTTTGGTCCTTTCCTTTATATTTAAATTCAAAAAATACTTATTATTTTTTCAATAAACAAATTATTCCGCTTTCATGGTTTAAAAATGCTATAAATAACGCAAATATCCAAGAATTTGGCAAACTTAATCAAAAAGCTTTGATTATCCAAAATACAATCATTAAAAATCTTCCAACCCAAAGAGCTATCTTAAAAAATCCTTTTTTTGAAAATGAAGGAATTCCTTTTGAC
>NZ_QPKR01000055.1:0-464 GCF_003856515.1 Listeria sp. SHR_NRA_18 | reverse complement strand
CACCGTTCAGCGTGAGCACCATGCGCACGTCGAGCGGGGCCGACACGCTGGTGGCCGTCAGCGGTGCGTCGAAGTACATCACCTTCACGACGCGCAGGTAGTAGAACGCGCCGATCAGCGACATCACGACGGCGAACACGGCCAGCGCGATGTAGGGAGCCTGGCCGGAAGCCACCAGGGCCTGCAGCACGGCCAGCTTGGCGTAGAAGCCCACCATCGGCGGGATGCCCGCCAGCGAGAACGGGCAGACGGCCATCACGCCGGCGTACAGCGGGCTGCGCTGGTTGAGGCCTGCCAGGTCGGAGATCTCTTCGCTCTCAAAGCCCTCGCGCGCCAGCAGCAGGATGATGCCGAAGCTCGCCAGCGTGGTCAGCACGTAGGTCAGGATGTAGAACTCGCCGAGCTGTAGGCGTTCTCGACCGCGTTCGCGTCCACGTTGCCGTTGATGACGCCCGACAGCAGCC
>NZ_QPKR01000054.1:0-468 GCF_003856515.1 Listeria sp. SHR_NRA_18 | reverse complement strand
CCGTATTCCTCTGGCTAAACTGGCCGTTGAAGAATCAGGCATGGGTATCGTTGAAGACAAAGTCATCAAAAACCACTTCGCTTCCGAATACATCTATAACGCCTATAAAGACGAAAAGACCTGCGGGATCCTCTCCGAAGATGAAACTTTCGGTACCATTACTATAGCTGAGCCAATTGGTCTGCTGTGCGGTATCGTGCCAACCACCAACCCGACTTCTACCGCAATCTTCAAAGCGCTAATCAGCCTGAAGACCCGTAACGGCATCATTTTCTCCCCGCACCCACGTGCCAAGAACGCCACCAACAAAGCCGCAGATATCGTTCTGCAGGCTGCCATTGCTGCTGGCGCACCGAAAGACATCATCGGTTGGATCGACCAGCCAACGGTAGACCTGTCCAACCAATTGATGCATCACCCAGACATTAACCTGATCCTGGCAACCGGTGGCCCAGGCATGGTTAAAGC
>NZ_QPKR01000053.1:0-488 GCF_003856515.1 Listeria sp. SHR_NRA_18 | reverse complement strand
GACATTCGCGTTTGCTGAGATTGCCTATTTACTGTCAAAAGAGCAGAGACTAACAGCTCCCTCCCTTTTGGGAACCGAGCGAGTTACTGCCAAAAGAGCAGAGACTAACAGCTCCCTCCTTTCTGAGAACCGATCGAGTTACAGCAAAAAGAGTAGAGACTAACAGCGCCCTCCATTGTGGGAACCGAGCGAGTTACTGCTAAAAGAGCAGGGGCTAACAGCTCCCTCTCTCTGTGGGAGAGGGTTAGGGTGAGGGGCATCACTACTCCAGCAACCCACGTTGGCGTAGCGTGAATCGGGTCGCTTCGTTCAGATCGTAGCTGGCCAGTTCTTCCTTTCGCACCCAGGCATATTCTTCAAACTCGTCATTAAGCGTGATAGTGCGGTTGGCCGCGTGGCAGTCAAAAATCAGGTAAATCATATAGATTTGCTCTTTACTGCCGTCTTCGTAGGTCTTCACCCGCACGTCATCGCGAAACGTCCAAGGT
>NZ_QPKR01000052.1:0-503 GCF_003856515.1 Listeria sp. SHR_NRA_18 | reverse complement strand
AGTTAGACGTGCTGCGTTGGCTGTTGGACGATGATTACGTTTCGGTACAGGTGGTGTTCCCACGCAAGAGTAGTAAAGCCCTGCCACATTTGAGAGATCCGCAAATTGTGTTGATGGAAACGGCCAAGGGCACCCGTATTGACGTTGAAATCTTTGTTAACTGCCAATACGGCTACGACATTCAGTGTGAGGTGGTGGGGGAAACCGGCATCGCCAAGCTGCCAGAACCTTCCGCGGTGCAAATGCGCAGCGGTGCCAAACTGTCCACCGAGATCCTGGTTGACTGGAAAGACCGCTTTATCGGTGCTTATGACGTTGAGCTGCAAGCCTTTATCAATGACGTCCTGGCCGGCAAGCTCACCGGGCCTTCTGCTTGGGATGGCTTTGCGGCTGCGGTGGCGGCAGATGCCTGTATCGCCGCGCAGAACAGCGGTGAAGTGGTGCCAGTGACCTTGCCCGCTCGCCCTGGCTCCTATGGCTAATAAGCCCGTAGCTACCGCATT
>NZ_QPKR01000051.1:0-515 GCF_003856515.1 Listeria sp. SHR_NRA_18 | reverse complement strand
TGGCCGTATCGGTTAGTTGAAAGGTTACTTTCAGTTGATTCTCGGTTCTTACTTGGTTGGTACAAGTCAAAGACTTATACCGCACTTTACTAACTTTCTTATCTAGTTTTCAAAGAACAACTTTCTTTGGTGGAGCCTAGCGGGATCGAACCGCTGACCTCCTGCGTGCAAAGCAGGCGCTCTCCCAGCTGAGCTAAGGCCCCATTATGGGATATAAAGTGTTAGTGGATGCTTTCTTATGGTAGAGAAAGTGGGCCTAAATGGACTCGAACCATCGACCTCACGCTTATCAGGCGTGCGCTCTAACCAGCTGAGCTATAGGCCCGTCAATAAAAAGCGCCTCTTTCTGTAAGAAGAAAAAAGTGCTTACCACTAACTAGAGATTAATCTCTCAAAACTGAACAAAACAGAAGATAAAACAAAAGCAGGTTTCCTTTTCCTTAGAAAGGAGGTGATCCAGCCGCACCTTCCGATACGGCTACCTTGTTACGACTTCACCCCAATTATCTGTCCCA
>NZ_QPKR01000050.1:0-550 GCF_003856515.1 Listeria sp. SHR_NRA_18 | reverse complement strand
ACAGAAGACGGGGCGGAAGTGAAGGTATCGGTACGAGGACTTGCCGGAAAAGGATTAGGACAAGCAGCGCGTGAAGTCACCGAAAAATATCTTGGACCGGATGCATATAAGTACAATGGGACGGATAGTAAAGAATTAAATACGATAATGCAGCTCGTCAACTTTTGGAGTTTGTCCCAGTATTATGAACACGGCGGAGCAACACCAATTGTAAGCGAACCGATGGTCTTCACAATTTATTTGGAAAAGGATAAACATGGCGACTATCAACCTACGGAAGATACGCTAAAAGAGCTCTATAAGGGCGCATATGGGACAAATGATTACCAAAAGGATTCGACAACGGAAACAGAAGGAAGTGGCGAGAAACAAGACTTATAGGCACATAGAAAGTGGGTGGCTGTCAGGAAAACTGCCAGTCCTTTTTTTTAAGGTGTTTAGAAAGTAATGTTTTTTACCTAAAAGGAAACAAGAAGTCAAAGGAGAGAGGAAATTGGCAATGGTAGAGACAAAGAAAGAAATGGAAAGCGTGTACCGCCTTCATATCATG